>CABPCP010000045.1 GCA_902406105.1 uncultured Mordavella sp. | reverse complement strand
GGAAAAAATCTGGCACCCCTGTTCTCCTTGTATCTGACCCGCGCAGGCAGCGGCTTTTTTAAAGGCCGTCTTCTGATAGCCGAGCTTCATCGCATTTTCCCTGCTTTTGCAGTCGTCGCTCCCCTTCATTCCAGCCTGGCCGCCAAGCCCCGCCACCGGGTTGATCAGAAATCCGATTTTCTTCATGACACGCAGCCTCCTGTCTCTATCTTCGCTTAAAAACAAATGCCGGAATAGGCGGATGGTTCTCCCTGTTATAATAAGAATTCAGGATTACTGTGAACTGATTAGCGGGCAGTCCGCCAAGAAAATGGAGAAGCGCCTCTTTTTCCGCGAATCCCGTATCTCCCCCGCTGTAGATACAAAGACTCATTACGCCGTTTTGTTTCAAAAGGCCAAGTCCCTTTTTCACCGCCTCTACACTAGTCTCCGGCTTTGTTGCGATCCGGTGGTCTCCGCCCGGCAGATAGCCAAAATTAAAACAGATCCCATCCGCGCTCTCTGGCGGCAGATAAGCATCCATGTGTTCATGGCCGTCCCGGATAAGCCTGGCCCGTCCTCTCACCCCTTCTTTTTCCAACAAAAGCCGGGTCATCTCCAGGGCCTTCTCCTGGACATCAAAAGCGTAGACTTTTCCTTCTTCTCCCGCCAAATGGCAAAGGAAAAGGGTATCCATCCCTTTTCCCATCGTACCGTCAATATAGACTCCATTTTCTCGGACATAGGCGCGGAAAATCTCATGGCACCAGTCCGTGATCCTCAAAGATTTCATCTTTTCGCGCTCCTTATTTCTAATTGATCTCCTGCTCCCAGACTTCGATTTCCTCTTTCAAAAGGCTGACATATCTTTGGATCTGCTGATCGTGCTGATTTTCTTCCTTCATCAGCAGGACCAGATTCCGATTGGCGTTCGGGATATTCCGTCCTACCAAGTGATGGCGCCTTAATTCTTCCTTCTGATAAGGAGTGCAGATCACAAAACTATTGGTATTCTCCAGCAGTTTAAACCTGGCTTCCCCCGGTTCCATCACAATATGCAGCTTTACTTCTTTCAGAAGTTTCTCCACTTCCGGCGGGGCATAATTTTTCGCTAATCCTTCATTAGAGATACAAGGATAGCCCACATAATCTTCCAGGTCTACCGTCTCTTTTTTCGCGAGCGGATGCTTTTCCGGAAGCACCACATGCAAAGTCGTATAAGCCAGCACTTCCGAATGCAGGCCCTCCTTCTGGAATTCCTTCTCAAACTGGCCGTACAGCTCCTGTCTGCAGGTGATCACAGACACGTCCGCCAGGTCCTGATCCAGAAGCTCGATCCCCTCCTTGACCGTTCCAATCCTGCGAAGTTTACAGTTCAGGGAATGAGCCGTATCAATATAGTTTGTGCAGAATTTTGTAAATGCCCTTTCCGAAAAAGGATAGGCATAGGTCGCGACAGAAAGCCGGACTCTGGTACCTTCTTCGCTGATCATATAGATTTTCTTCATGTTCCGCTCAATAGCATGGGCGTACTGCAGGAAGGCTTCCCCCTGTTTCGTCACTCGCATCCCATTATAGGTGCGTTCAAATATCTGATATCCGATCTCCTGCTCCAGCAGCGCAAGAGAACTGCTGGCATTCGGCTGGGCCATAAACAGATTCGAAGCTGCTTTTGAAACAGAGCCACATCTGCCGATTTCCAGGGCCAGCAATATCTGTTCTGTTTTCATACTCACACTTCCTCTTAATTTTAATCCCGATTTAATCTCAGTATAGCATTGGTCTTATATTTCATCAATGATTTTCAAAAAAGCAGGGGCCCTACGGCCCCTGCCCCAGTCTCATATTCAACCTTAATTTCAGAAGATAGATACAAGAATCCTCATCACGATCATAGACAGCAACGAATTTAAAATATTAATTCCGATCAGGAACGCGTAATACTTGTTCTTTACCGTCGCGGTTCCAAGACAGCGCCCCATATACTGCAGGGAAGCTCCCATCATCAGGATTCCCGGAATCAGGATCGTAATATGGTCATTTCCCAGCGCCCCTGAGGCATAGAGACTGGCTGCCGCTCCAACTCCACCTCCGACAGACAAAAAGCCCGCGATCAAAACTGTAGCGGCGATCCCCGGAAGTCCAAACAGTCCCATTACCGGCTGACAGACCTTGCCAAGAATATCGGAGAGCCCCGTCAGATTCAAAATCTGGATCAGCACAAAGGCAAACAGCACATTCGGCACCATTGAATTTATAGAAATCTTATACCCGTTTCTCGCGCCTTCCACAAAGGCATCCACGATCGTCTTTTTCTCCATTACTTTTGCTTTTTCTTCCATCAGATCTCCTCCTTACAGAATTTGTACAGATAGATCCGGGTCAAATTCGCCCCAAATATCTTAAATACAAATACGACCACCAGCGGTATAATGATCGGCACTGACAAAAATGGGAACAGCGCCGCGCAGGAAGACAAGTAGTTGGTCAATGTTGCTCCCGCGGAAAACTGGAAACAGGCGAAAATGGTCTTCTGTTTTTCATCGATCATCCCGTCCTGGGCCAGCTCTGCCGTCATCGATGCTCCCGCATCTGTGGATTGAAGGCTGGCGATCAGGGTCAGTCCGCAGATTCCCGGGATTCCCAAAAGCGGCATAAGAAGCGGCGTCAGCAGTTTTTGCGCTGCCCGCAGGCCATCCAGATGCTCCACTACCTTTACAACTCCAAGGGCCAACATGACTGCCGGGATAAGCGTCAGGGCAAAAAGCCATGCATCTCTCGCGCCGCTTCCTCCAGTTCCTCTGAAGTCGGCCGCCAGTGTCCCCGCATCTTCCGCGATTTCTCCCAGGGAACCAAAAGAACCAGAAATATTTGTAAAGTCCAGCGCTTTGATAGGTCCTTCAGCGGAAGAAAAGACTCCTGAGAAAAATAATATCGTAAGAACTAAAACAATATAGCCATACCAGCGTACAGAAACTTGTTCGCTATATTTTTTTCCTCCATTCTCCATATGCAAATTCCTTTCTTAAATCGGCTGGCCGCTCCCGGGCCAGCCGCTCTCATCGTACACACTCCTACTCTACCTTCACCGTCGGATAAACCGTTCCTTCTTTCATAACAAACGCGCAGTCCAGCAGGGCCTTGGGATCTGTCAAAAGATCTCTCTTCCAGGCTGAGATGTCCGCCGCTTTTCCCGGCTCTATGGTCCCGATCAAATCTTCCAATCCAAGAATTCCGGCATTGACGCTGGTTGCGGCTTTCAGCGCGCGGAACGGATCAATTCCAGAATTCAGCCAGGATTCGTATTCATAACCATTTTCATAAGCGTTATGTACCGCTACGAAATCTGTGCCGTAGCCTAACCGGATCTTACTGTTAATGATCGTCTGCCGACCAGCTTTCAATCTCTCCGAATACTGGCGCAGCTTCTGCTGGAACTGAGGCGTTTTCTTCTTCAAAGACTCTTCATTCAGGTTAATGATATCGTCATAAGGGCAGAAAGTAGGTACCAGATAAATATCCCGTTCTTCCATTACTCTGGCGGTGTCTTCCGTGATCAGGGAACCATGCTCCATACCGTCGATCCCCATCAAAGCCACCTTCTTCATCTGCTCTGAATTATAGATATGGGCGGTTACCGTCCGTCCGAGAGCATGAGCTGTATCGATAATCACCTTGATTTCCTCATCGCTCAGCTGCTGGTCGTCCGGCGTGTCATTCGGCGTACTGAAACCGCCGTTGATCATAATCTTAATGAAATCTGCTCCCATCTTGATCTCATTGCGTACCGCATGGCGGAAGAAGTCTACGCCGGTTCCGATCGTCGGCGTCATTTTCGCAAACGCTTCCGCAAGGTCAGGATTGGTCCGAAGATACTGGGAATGGTCCCCGTGACTTCCCACATCCGCCATATAGTGAGGCGTAACCACCATCCTTGCTCCTGGGAAAAGTCCAAGATCGATCATTTCTCTGGCCGCGAGGCTTCCTCTTGCCTCATAGGTAGAATTTCCAATGGATCGGATGGTCGTAAACCCTCTGTATAGAGATTCCCGCGCGTTATACAGATGGCACATACTCTTCCAGGCCGCGCCCCGGTAAACGATGTCGTGATTCCGAGTGGGCCAGTCAATATACTGGCTGTGGACATGGGCATCGATCATTCCTGGGGTAACGGTACAGTCCGTAAGGTCGATCACTTCCGTCCCCTCCGGACAGGCAAGATCTTTCCCCACGGCAGAGATCCGGTTTCCCTCGACCAGGATCTCCATATCCGGCTGAAGTACGTCCTGGATCCCATCAAACATCTTCCCGCATTTGATCAGTTTGCTTTCACTCATGCTGCATACCTCCTATCCTTTTCGGCATAACAAAATTGTCTTAACACAATTCAATTCCATGGAAATAGTCTAAATTACTCGAATAATCTTAAATTATATTTAAATTATAAGATAATTTTGCAACATTGTGAAATATTTATTAAATATAACTATATATGAAATCCATATATAAAATTGAGGGCGCCAACGAACACAGATCTCTTTCCCAAATGATTGTCTGCTCATTAACAGAGCCGTCCACCATGGACAAGATGGCAGAATAGACAATTCAAAAACCCAAATTCAAAAATAGACACAAAACAAATGATAAAAGCCTGTGAGCCAGCCGCCATCAGCGGCATTTTGCTCACAGGCTTAAGACTCCCCTTTGATCAGCGGGGCCTTACAGATTCATCTCAAACAGTGACAGCTGGTTAGATTCCGGCAGGCCGGCCAGAAGCCCCAGCTCTGCCATATAGTCGATCACGCTCTTGCTGACCTTGGTCCTCTGCCAGAAATCATCCCTGGACAGATATGGACCTTCTTTGGAAGCTTTCTCTACAGCCTCCGCAGCCTTGTCCCCCATCCCGTCAATACTGCTGAGGGGCGGCATGAGTTTTCCATCGATGATCTGGAACTTGGTAGCTTTCGCCCGGTAGATGTCAAGGGGCAGAAATTCCAGCCCCCTGGCGTACATCTCCTGGACGATATGCATATCCTTCATGGTGTCCTGCTCCTTCTTGCTCAGGGTCGCGGAGCGCCGGGTATAATCGTCAATATAGTACTGCAGCTTCTCTTTCCCCTGACACATGATCTCGTAAGAGAAAGCATCCGCCCGGATTCCAAAATACGCCCCATAATAAGCAAGAGGATAATTGATCTTGCAGTAGGCGATCCGGTAGGCCATCATAACATAGGCCGCCGCGTGGGCTTTGGGGAACATGTACTTGATTTTCTCACAGGAACCAATGTACCAGTCCGGTACCCCATGCTCTGCCATATCCTTCTTAAACTCCGGCCATTCTTTACATTTTCCTTTGGCCACCGCGCCTTTTCGCACCCGCTCCATAATGGTGAAAGACTCTTCGCTGTCCATCCCCTTATTGATCAGATAGGTCATGATATCGTCCCGAGTACAAATGGCTGTGGAAATGGTAGCCGTACCGCTGCGGATCAGATCTTGGGCATTGTTCAGCCACACGTCTGTTCCATGGGACAATCCCGAGATCCGAATCAGGTCAGATAAAGTCTGGGGCTTGGTATCTACCACCATCTGGATAACGAAATCCGTCCCAAATTCCGGGATTCCCAGACAGCCTACCGGACATCCTCCAATATCTTCCGGCTTGATCCCCAGCGCCGATGTGTCGTGGAACAAGGACATTACACCGGGATCATCCAGGGGGATCTTGGTGGCGTCAAACCGATGATCCGTCTCATTATACTCATTGTCCATGGCCGGAGAACTGATATAGCTTTCCAAGGCCTTGATCATGGTAGGATCATCATGTCCCAGAATATCCAGCTTCAGCAAGTTATGGTCAATGGAGTGATAATCAAAATGAGTGGTAATGATATCCGTGTGGGTATCATTGGCCGGATGCTGCACCGGAGTAAAGGAATTAATGTCTTCCCCGTGAGGCAGGACGATGATCCCTCCCGGATGCTGTCCGGTACTCCTGCGGATTCCCGTACATCCCTGGACGATCCGGTCAATCTCACAGTTCCGCTTTCTCTGACCCCGTTCCTCATAATAATTCTTCACATAGCCAAATGCCGTCTTGTCCGCCAAAGTGGCGATGGTCCCTGCCCGGAAGGTCTGTCCGGTACCAAAGATCACCTCTGTATACTTGTGGGCGCTGCTCTGATAGTCCCCGGAAAAGTTCAGGTCGATATCCGGTTCTTTATTCCCTTTAAATCCGAGGAAGGTCTCAAAGGGGATATCAAATCCGTCTTTTACCAGAGGTTCCCCGCACACCGGGCAGTTCTTGTCCGGCATATCCCATCCGCAGCCTCCCGCGTAAGACCTGACTTCTTCAGAGTCAAAGTCGCTGTAATGACAATTTTTGCAGTAATAGTGGGGACTTAAAGGATTTACCTCTGTAATGCCCGCCATAGTGGCCACAAAGGAGGACCCGACAGATCCCCTGGACCCTACCAGATAACCGTCCTCATTGGACTTCCACACCAGCTTCTGGGCTATGATATACATAACCGCGAATCCATTGGAGATAATGGAATTCAGTTCCCTCTCCAGCCGTTCTGTAACTACCTCAGGCAGATTCTCCCCGTACATGGAGTGAGCCTTCTCATAACAAATATCCCTCAGCGTCTGATCCGAATTCTCGATCACCGGCGGACATTTGTCCGGACGCACAGGGGAGATCCGTTCCACCATATCCGCGATCCTATTCGGCGTCTCGATCACCACTTCCCTGGCTTTCGCAGACCCCAGATACTCAAACTCTTCCAGCATCTCGTCTGTGGTATGCAGGTACAAAGGCGCCTGCTCATCCGCATCGGAGAACCCTTTCCCCGTCATAATGATCCTCCGGTAGACTTCGTCTTCCGGATCGAGGAAATGCACGTCGCAGGTGGCTGCCACCGGTTTTCCAAACTGTTCCCCCAGTTTTACGATCTTCCGGTTGATCTCCCGCAGGTCTTCCTCATTGCGCACCTTTGTGATCCGATCGCTGGCGATCATAAACCGGTTGTTTCCCAGAGGCTGGATTTCCAGGTAATCATAGAAGTTTACGATCCTGGCGATCCGCTCCTGAGACTTGTCGTTCAAGATCGCCTGATAAAGTTCTCCCGCCTCACAGGCGCTTCCCACGATCAGCCCTTCCCGGTACTTAGACAGCTCGCTCTTGGGAATCCTGGGATGCCGGCCAAAATATTCCAGATGGGACTTGGAGATCAAAGTGTAGAGATTCACTCTGCCTGTCTCATTTTTCGCAAGAATGATCACATGATAGGAGGGCAGTTTTTTCACCGCGTCTTTGCTCTGGGCCCCATATTGATTGAGCTGCGTCAGATCATGGATGCCTTTTTCCTCTAACATCTCTAAGAACTTTACAAAAATCTCAGCCGTAGCTCCCGCGTCATCTACCGCCCGGTGGTGGTTTTCCAGAGAAATATGCAGGGCGCCCGCCACCACATTCAGTTTATACTTAGACAGGGTGGGCAGCAGGATCCTGGCCATGGCTACCGTATCTACAGAAGTAAAGTCCGGCGTTATATCCTGATAGCGGCAGTTCTGCTCAATAAATCCCACGTCAAAACTGGCGTTATGGGCTACCAGCGGCGCATTCCCCACGAATTCCAGGAACTGCGGCAGCACCGTCTGGATATCCGGCGCTTCCATCACCATCTGGTCCGTGATGCTGGTAAGCCGGGTGATCTCAAAGGGAATGGGAACTCCGGGATTCACAAAGGTACTGAACCGCTCCGTGATCTTTCCCCCTTCCACCTTCACCGCGCCAATCTCGATGATCTTATCGCTGATCGCGCTGAAACCGGTAGTCTCAATATCAAACACCACATAGGTATCCTTCAGGGACTGGCCCTTTTCGCCCACCGCCACATCCTGAAGGTCGTCTACCAGATACCCTTCCACCCCGTAAATGATCTTAAAAGGATCGTCTTTGTCCAAAGTCTCTATATAATGATTCGCGTCCGGGAAAGCCTGCACCACGCCATGGTCAGTGATGGCGATGGCTTTATGCCCCCAGTCATGGGCTCTTTTTACAATGTCCTTCACCTCAGAAACGCCGTCCATGTCGCTCATCTTGGTGTGGCAGTGAAGCTCCACCCGCTTTTGGGGGGATGTATCCTTCCTGGATTCGGTAAAGTCGGGAATTTTCCGTATTCCCGTGACAGAACCGATGGTCAGCTCACCGTCAAACTTATCAATAGTAGTCACACCTTTCAGCTTCAGAAAAGCGCCCATCTTGATCTCCGCCAGGATATCCGCAAGCTGGTCGTTTCTTACAAACATCTTCACCATGATCGTATCGGTAAAATCCGTCAGCGCAAACATAACAATCGTCTTCTCGTTGCGGATCTCCCTGGTGTCAAAATGAATCACCTTTCCCCGGATGGTGATCTCTCCCATTTCTGTGACTACTTGGGATAATTCCATAGGCTCATCATCAAAGGGTCTTCCGTAAACAAGATTAGGATCATCGCTCTTCCATTTTGGTCCGGATCCATTCTCTTTCTGGCCATATCCCCCGTTTCCTTTCCGGCTATACCGGCCGCCGGAAGGAGAGGCGCTCTCCTGCTTCTTGTCCGGTTTCTCTTCCTTCTCTTTTGCTTTTTCCTTCTCCTCCTGGACCGCGGCTGTCTGCTCCAGGATCGCTTCCACTTCCTGGCGCAGTTTTTCTTCATTGTGTTTCAACAGGCTCTCTTTCTTTTCCTCATAAAGCACATGGACTTCTACCGGACAGCCAAACCTTTCTCCATATACATGTTCCAGATAAGAACACAAAGCTTCCTTCTTTCCCTTGGCCACAATGGAATCTTCCAGCTTCAGGCAGAGCACCTTTCCCTCATGAAAGGAAATATCCGCGTTTTGGAGCATATTCCGCTCTACTACGCTGATCTGGTCCAGTTCTTCCAGGAAACTGTCATAGTATTCTTTCATTATATTCTCCGGTGTATACTGACCGGAAAGTGTGAATTCTTCCTGAATCTCTACTCTGATCCGCGCGCGGCCAAACAGTTGATTCTTGATCATTTTCTCCAATTCATAAATCTTCTGCTTCTGGATCAGATGCCCGCTTTGGATCTGTACCCGGATAAAATCCCTGCCGCTGTTTGTCGTCACCTTGCGCACTTCCACACCGTGAAACAGCCTCCGCATATCTTCTTCCACTTTTAATGTAGGAAATACTTCAAAAAACTCTTTACTCATTCCAGTGCAGCAGCTCCTGTCTCAATGTCTCCAATAACTCTTCTTCTTTCACTTTCTTCACAACTTGTCCCTTTTTGATCAGCAATCCTTCCCCGATGCCTCCAGCGATGCCGATATCCGCTTCTTTGGCTTCCCCCGGCCCGTTTACCACACAGCCCATTACCGCCACCTTAAGATCCAGAGGAATATCCGCCACCATGGCTTCCACCTGGTTGGCTAGGCCGATCAGATCGATCTTGGTCCGCCCGCAAGTAGGACAGGAAACCACCTCGATCCCGCCTTTCCTAAGTCCCAGTGTCTTAAGGATCAATTTCGCCGATTTGATCTCTTCCACAGGGTCTCCTGTCAGAGACACCCGGATAGTATCCCCGATGCCTTGATGGAGGATCAGGCCAAGTCCGATGGAGGACTTGATATTCCCAGCCAGCAGCGTTCCAGATTCTGTAATCCCTACGTGCAGCGGATAAGGACATTCTTTTGCCGCCAGTTCATGGGCCTTGACGCACATCAGCACATCCGAGGATTTAATGCTCACCACCAGCTGGTCGTACCCCATATCCTCGATCATATGCACTTTCTCCATGGCGCTCTCTGCCAGGCCTTCTGCCGTAACCCCGCCATATTTCTCGATCAGCGGCTTCTCCAAAGATCCGCTGTTGACGCCTACCCGGATAGGCACACCGGCTTCCTTTGCCGTATCCACCACGGCTTTCACCCGGTCAGGGCCGCCGATATTTCCCGGATTGATCCGGATCTTATCCGCTCCATGGCGGATCGCCTCAATAGCCAGCCGATAATCAAAATGGATATCCGCCACCAATGGAATATGGATCCGTTCCTTGATCTTCGCAAGAGCCGCGGCAGCCTCCATCGTGGGCACCGCGCAGCGGATGATCTCGCATCCCGCCCGCTCAAGCGCCAGGATCTGTGCCACAGTGGCTTCCACATCTTCTGTGCGGGTATTTGTCATAGACTGTATAGCCACAGGGTTCCCGCCGCCTATCGTCACCGTTCCGATTTTTATTTTCTTCGTCTCGTTTCTTAACATACCTGTTCCCTTTCCTTTCCGACACGGGCTTCCTGCTGCCCGCCAGGTAAAAAGAATCCCTCTACCTCTCACCTGTAAACGGGTGATAAATAGAGGGCAGAGTTTCTTGTCTTCATGTTCCTTATTGTTTGATCAAAATGATCTGATCCCCATACTCACGCTCTGACAGGGTAAGCGTATCCTGATCTACGCTGTAATCAAAGGTGTCTCTCAGGGAATCCACCGCCTCTTCAATGCTTTCCGGCGTCAAGCTTCCATCGGATTCCTCCGCCATTTTCTGAACCGCTTCCTGGTCCTCATGGATGGTGATCGTCTTAGCGTCCCGGTCCAGGGTATACTCCATAGGCACTTCGATCTGACTTCCATTTTCCGCCTCTAAGACTGTGACCGTAGCCGCTCCGCCTGATTCAACATTCAGACTGATCTTCCCATTCTCGTCCTCCCATCTGCCTTCCAGCGGATTCGTCGTAAATAATTTCGTTAGCAGAAATATCACGATCAGGACTATCAAGACAGAGGAAACAAGGAGTGCCGTCCTCCACAGGCGGCTTCTTTTCGCCTCGTCATTTTTTGCTACTATCATAAATTTTTTCCTCCTTAAGTCTGTCGTTTTTCTGTCTACAAATAAATTATAGGTTCTTTCCCTGACAGTGTCAACGGGATAATCTAATGTTCCGTTCTGGAACTTACGCGCAACACTTTGTTGATATTTGACACTTCCCATGTTCTTTACCGCAACACTTGTTAAAATATACCAAAATATGAGCAGAAGGGAGACCGGCCATGTCTTTTGATAAAAAACTAAAAACTTTACGGCTTGAAAATAACATGACCCAGGAATATCTTGCCCGCCGTCTGAATGTAGCTCGTTCAACGATCGCAGGGTATGAAACCAAAAACCGCCAGCCCTCCCATGAGAAACTGACGGCTCTTGCCGGTCTTTTCCATGTTTCCATAGACTATCTGCTGGATGAAAGCGAATCGGATGAGTCAGACTGCGCTCAGGAAACTTATTGCCCTAAGAACGAGCAGAAACTCATCGCCAGATACCGTTCTCTGTCTCTTCAGTCCAAGAAAGATCTGCTTTCCTATATCCATCTTCTGGAACTTAGAGACCGGGAACAGATCCGGACCTAAACATCCCCCTGTCCACGCAGCATCCTTTCAATCTCCGCCGGTTCCGGCATGGAACGGATCGCGCCCTTCTTCATTGTGATCAGAGCGGCTCCCGCATTAGCGTAAGAAAGGATCTCTCCCAGCGTTTCTTCATTCAGATCTTTCATCCCATATTTCAGCAGGCCGTGGATGGCGCAGCCGCAGAAGGTATCGCCGGCCCCTGTGGTATCGACCGCCCGGACCCGGAATCCGCTTCTTTCCACCTTAAGATCTTTGAAATAAGCCCTGCTTCCATCTTTTCCCATGGTCAGAAAGATCACCGGAATCTGGTACTTTTCCTGGAGATAGCGAATTCCTTCCTCATAATCTTCCTTCCCTGATACGAACTGGATCTCATTATCTGAGATCTTCAACATATCACAGTACTGGAAGCCATACTCCATCATTGCCTTGGCCTCCTCCAGGGAATTCCATAAAGGCGGCCTTAAATTAGGATCGAAGGTAATGAGACATCCTGCCTCTTTGGCTGTCTTCAGCGCCTTTTTCGTAGCTGTCCGCACCGGCTCGTCCGTCATTGACAGTGTGCCGAAATGAAAAACTTTAGAATTCCTGATCAGATCATAATCCACCTCATCTTCAGACAGCATCATATCCGCGCCGGGATTCCGGTAAAAAGAAAATTCCCGATCCCCATCCGGGAAGGTATGGACAAAGGCCAGCGTCGTATGGGTTTCCTCATCCAGCACAAGGCCTTTGGAGCTGATGCCTAATTCCCCGATGGTCTCCTTTAACAGCCTTCCAAACTGATCCTTCCCTACTTTTCCAATAAACGCCGTCTTCCTGTCCAGTTTGTTGAGCATTGCCAGCACATTGCAGGGAGCACCTCCCGGACACGCCTCAAACAGTCCGTTTCCCTGCTCGCTCTGGCCGTTCTTTGGGAAATCCACCAGCAATTCTCCCAGCGCTGTCACATCATACATTTTCTCCATGATCTACCCCTCCTGTTTTTCTCTCTAATCATCCCCCAGTTTGGACGCAATGAACCATCCGATCCCAAACGCCGCTGCTCCAGTCACGATCGCCAGAACGGAGAAGCCGCTCCAGTCTGTCTTTAAGAGGATCGCGATCGGGGAAGCCAGGATCAATCCCAGTATCGCCCAGTAAGCATGAGTCTCGGCACGCTGAAAAATAAACTCAATAATCTTGGCGATCAGAAAGATTCCCAGGATCACTCCGATCCCAAAAGGAACCAATATCAGCATGTTCTCCACGATCACCGGCATATCCAAAGACAACGCCGCTTCTACGAAGTCGTTGATACTTTCCAGTATCGTATTATAATATCCCAGGACCATCAGCATCATAGACCCGCTGACTCCAGGCACCACCATGGTTGCCGCGGCGATCACTCCCACGATCAAAAGTTTCAGAACATTGATCAAGCTGAAACTAACGTCCGCCGCCGCCCCTTCTGCCTCTCCCATGAGAGCCATTCCCACTACGATCAGGAAAAACACCAGAAATGCCGCGATCATTCCCGGCTTTATGGTTTTCCCCTTGACATGGGTGAAAATGAACGGTACGCTGCCCGCGATCAATCCGCAGAATAGCAAATTCGTCTGGATCGGAAACATAGCGAAACAAAATTCCAAGATCCGTGCCGCCACAATGATCGCCGCCGCGATCCCGATAAAGATCGGAAGCATAAAGCGCACGCTTTCCTTAAATTCTTTCCGCAGATGGGTGATCGCGTGGATCAGTTTGTCATAGATCCCCATCGCTACCATCATCGTACCGCCGCTGACTCCCGGAATGATATTCGCGATTCCGATCACAAGCCCTTGAAGTATTTTTTTGAGCATTCTCTAAAAATCTCCTTTACCCTTTTATATATTCTCTCAAAAATCCAAATAGTTTCTCCATCTCTTCTCTCGTACCAATGGTGACTCTCAAATAGTCCTCAATCCGGCTGCTGCCCCAGAATCGGACGTAGATTCCCTGCTCTCTCAGGGCCTGGAACAATTCTTGGCCCGAATACTCCGGATGGGTGACAAACAGGAAATTGGCCTTCGAATCCAGATATCGGAATCCCAGTTTGGTAAATTCTGCCTTGGCCCATTCTCTGGTATCTACGATCTTCCGGATGGTCTCTTCAAAATAATCCCGGTCCGCAAGGGCCGCCGTACCGCAGGCAAGAGCCGCCTGATTCATAGTATAAGAATTGAAAGAAAACTTGGCATCCATCAGATACCGGATCAGGGCGGGACTGGCAATAGCGTATCCGATACGCATTCCCGCCATAGACCGGGCCTTGGAGAAAGTCTGGACTACGATCAGATTGTCATAGCCGTTCAGCAGTTCCAAAGCGGAACAGCCGCCAAAATCAATATACGCCTCATCTACGATCACGATCACATCCCGATTGTGATCCAGGATATCTCTGATCGTATCCAGGTCTTCACAGATCCCTGTGGGCGCATTGGGGTTTGGAAAGATAACGCCGCCGTTCGGCTTGTAATAATCTTCTTTTACCAGCCGGAACTCCTTGTCCAGCGGCTGACACTCATAGGGGATCCCGTAAAGATCCGCCCATACCTTATAAAAGGAATAGGTAATGTCCGGGAAAAGGATAGGCTTTTCTGAATTAAAAAACGTCAGAAAGCACATGGAGAGCACATCGTCCGAACCAACTCCCACAAACACCTGATCCTCTCCCACATTGTACCAGTCCGAAAGCGCCCGCGTCAGTTTCCGGCAGTCTGGATCCGGATAGAGCCGCTGAAGATCTGTGTCCATCTCAAGCAAAGCTTTTTTCACGCCTGGCGCCGGCGGATAAGGATTTTCATTGGTATTTAGTTTGATCACCGGATGCTGGGGCTGTTCCCCCGGCACATACGGCTGTACTTTCCGAATATTTTTCTCAAATACTTTCATGATCCAATTCCCCTGTCTATACACTTAGAAATATTCTTTCGCCAGTTCCCGGAATTTGGGAAGGGAGTTGACGATCGTTTCATAGGAGACACAATAGGCGATCCGCACATATCCCGGACACGCGAAAGAACTTCCCGGAACCAGAAGAATGTTGTATTTCTTCGCCGCCGCGCAGAATTCTTTCTCATCTTCTATTGGGGATTTCATAAAAAGATAGAACGCGCCTTCCGGTTTGATACAGGTAAAACCGCACTCCGTCAATCCGTTATATAAAGTTTCTCTATTTCTGTCATAATAAGATACATCCGTCTTCTCATGGATACATTTGGCAACTACCTTCTGCTGAAGGGTAGGCGCATTGACAAAGCCCAAGATCCTGGTAGCCACGTTGGCCGCCGTCAAAAGATCCGCGCTGTCTTTCACTTCATCCGGAATCACCAGATAACCGATCCGCTCTCCCGGAAGGGAAAGAGACTTACTGTAAGAATATCCCACGATCGTATTGGCATAATACTTGGTCAGATATGGCACTTCCGCCCCGTCATAGACCAGCTCCCGGTAGGGCTCGTCTGAGATCAGATAAATCTCTGTTCCATATTCCTGCTGTTTCTGTTCCATAATAGCCGCCAGCTTCTTGATGGTATCCTCAGAGTAGACCACTCCCGTCGGATTGTTGGGCGTATTGATGATCACCGCTTTCGTCTTCGGTGTGATCTTGGCCTCAAACTCATCTAATTTGGGCTGGAAGGTCTCTGTATCCGGGGAAATCTCCACTAAACCCCCATCATAATTGCTGGTATAAGCACGATACTCTCCAAAGTACGGGGCAAACGTGATCACCTCATCTCCCGGATTGATCAGGCTTTTGAGGATCACATTCAGGCCTCCTGCCGCCCCCACCGTCATGATGATGTTCTTCCCCTCAAAATGAGTGCCAAAACGTTCATTTAAAGAGTCGGCCACCGTCTGCCGTACGTCAGCGTACCCGCTGTTGCTGTTGGTATACCCGTGGAGCACCAGCGGGTCGTCCTCATCCAAAAGCTCTATAATGGCTTTCTTAACCGCTTCCGGCGCCGGCACATTGGGATTGCCAAGACTGAAATCAAATACATTTTCCGCCCCGTAGATACCTGCCAGACGGTTTCCTTCCTCGAACATTGCCCGGATGGCAGAACTATTTGCCACCAGTCCTTTCATTTTCTCTGCTATCATCGCTTATCTCTCCTTTTCTGCAACAGTTCCTTTTTCTACCATAAATGCCGGACGGTAGGAAAGCTTGGCTTTCCTGAGTCCTTCCGAACCTGTGTCTTCCTCCCGGTTGATATACTGGTACTCCCTGCATTCATGTTCCGCGAACTGCTGGTTGATCATAGTATACGCTCCAGGTACTTCCGCGAACGCTTTCTCAATATGGACCACAAAAGTATCCGAACAAATCGGCTCTCCTAAAGTAAACGCTACGATCTGGCCGTCCACGCGGAGAAGTCCGCCTTTCAGCTCCAGCTCCTCAAACAGCCGCAGCGCGTTGAGGGTTACGCACATTTCCGCGTTTTTTTCTTCATCCTCATCACAGCCATTATCCTTTCTCCATTTCAGAGCCATCTGAAAACACTCTTCCAGATTCTCTCTGCGGATCGGCTCGTAGCTCCAGCGCCCTTCGTACAGGTTCTTAAACTTATTGATATGATTTCTCTTTCCATGGAGCTTTTTCCCGGACAGAGTGATCAGTTTCTCCGACTCATAGACGTAATCCGCCTGATCCCGGTCGTACTCCACCTGGAACCTTCCCGGATACCACTGTTCCAGCCGTTCAAAATCGCTGGGCGTCACATTGTACATACGAAACGGGAAGCCTGCCCGCCGGCTGAATTCCATCATCTCTTCCAGGGCGTTTTTCACAGCTTCATCCTCTCCCGCCGGGAACGCGTAGGACAGATGGCTGTCATTCTGACTCTTAAACACCAGCGCTCCCTCAATGACCGCCCATTTGACCGGGTACTGCCGGGACCATAAAAACACGTTTACAAAAGTCCTCTCACAGCTTCGGCTGGTATGATGCTTAAAATAATGAGAAATGATTTCCTTATCTTCTAATTCTGCTTTTTTAAATTGACTCTCTTCCATGTCTTTTCCTTCTATTGATTCTATATCTTTTCGGTACACGTGTTTTAGTATACCATTTTCTCCCACATCTTACAATCCTGTCCCTTTTTATTCTTCTCCATTCATTGATTCAATCTATAAATTCATGCGAATTACTAATGATACAAAACCATGACATATGTCTCACCATCAAGGCTGATATGCTAAAATAGAATCAGTTTTGTAGAAATGTGATGCGATGATGAATTACGTTGAAAAAGTAGATATGAAGATAGAAAATGCGCTGTTTACTTTGATGGAAGATCAAAGACTTTCGGTGATAACGGTCACCCAGATCGTTCAGAAAGCGAAGGTAAGTAGGGCATCTTTTTATCGCAATTTTTGTTCAAGAGAAGATATTATAAAAAGATATATTGACGGTCTCATCTTAGATATCTTTGACATTATAAGAGCCAGCGATACGCCTGAGCAGCGGCTGAAAGACATTCTGCTTTTGGCAGAAGAAGAAAGGTCAAGACTCGTCATTCTTTTAAAGCAGGGATATGAGATAGAACTTCTGCAGTTTATCAACCGTGAGATTTTAAACTTCGCACAGAAAAACGGTAAGGCAAAGAATATCAATTCCCTGTATGTGTACGTGGGAGGAATCTTCAATCTGGTGATAAACTGGCTGTTCAATGACTGCCAGGACACAGCCGCAGATCTTTGCAGGATCATTTCTGACACCATGGACAATCCAGATTTCTCTTTCAACTAAGACGGTTCAGACATTATCCTCAAATGTCTAGATAATATAATCATTTTAAAGAAGGAGAAGAACTATGAAAAAGAAATTGATTTCATCATTGCTGGTTTTCACAATGGTGGCAGGTTTGCTGACGGGATGTTCCGGAGGAGCTTCCGACAGCGGAAGCGGGGACTCTTCAGAGTCAGAAAACCAGTCCTCAGAAGAGAGCGGGGAATTGCAAAAGGTCGTCATTGCGGCAAATCCTTTGAGCGGACAGGTTCTGGATGCCATTTCCACAGACAGAGGCTTTTATGAAGAAGAAGGAATTGAGGTAGAGATCAATTACTGCAACTCCAATGAAGATGCTTTTACAGCTCTTTCTACCGGACACGCGGATCTTGTTTCCACTTACGGAACGGGTATGCCCCTGCAGTATATCGGCAATGGAGAAGATCTGACGATCTTTGCCGGATATATGCTGGAAGGCGCTATGACGCTCATCACCAAACCTGGCGTAGAAATCAACGATGCTTCTGATCTTGACGGTATGAAAGTTGCCGGCAACATTTCTGATTACTGCGTATCCTGGCCGGCGGAAGAAGCCGGGGCTACGATTGAATGGGTAGAGATCCCAGAGCATCAGGATCGTCTTCAGGCGGTAGCCAATGGAGAGGTTGACGCAATGGTAGGTACCACAGGCATCGACTACAACGCAAGAGAATTGGGCCTTGAAGTCGCGGCATACTGCGATGATCTCATGCCGGAGTACTCCTGCTGCCGGGCTGCCTGCAGGACAGAATGGCTTGAGGAAAATCCAGAAGCTGTGAAAGGACTCCTCAAAGCTTGGATCAGAGCCCTGAATGTATTGCAGACAGAACGTGACTACGCCATCGATCTTATGACAGAAACCCTTGATCTTGACAGAGATTACTGCGCGAACTACATGGAAAACGAGCACTGGAACATCAATGTTGACCCGGATCTTTACGCGGTAAGCCGCGCTTGGTACGCAATGGGACAGCTTGGTCTTCTTTCCGATGATTCGCTGGAGACACTTCAGGCCCACTATAACTCAGAGATCTATAAAGAGGCTTTGGATGAATGTGTCGAAACCTATTATGATGAGAATCCTGAATACTATGATGGGTGCCTGACTTTCTACGAAGAGAATAACCGTTTGTATGAGGCATATGAATAGAAATTAAGTTATGAGCAAAAAGAAAAATCCAAACTATAAGATACACCGTGTAATAACAGCTTTGATATTTGTGGGCATTTATTTGTTTTATGAATTTATCACCAGGGCACATATTGTCAACAGATATTTATTTCCTCTGACGAATGAGATCGTCAAATCTTTCCAGCACTACTGGAGAGAAATGCTGGTCAACGCCTGGTATTCTTTTGAATTATTGATCCCGGCATTATTGATCTCTGCGGTGGTCGCGTTCGCGGTGGGGATACCTATGGGATTATTCGCGAATATCAGAGACATCCTGCATCCGGTGGTTTACGCGATCAGCGTGATCCCGGTACTGCTCTTGTCTCCGTTTGCGCTGTATTTAGCGCCAAGCTTCCGTATGGCGTCCCTATTCCTGATCGCCTACGGCAGCGTATGGGCTCTGCTGTTTTCCGTCATCAACGGGATCATGACGATCGACAAACGGTACTTAGACAATGCAGCCACCCTGGAACTGACCGGTGTGGAAAAGTTTTTCCATGTAATATTGCCGGCAGCCTCCCCTTCCATTGTTTCAGGATTTATCACATCCGTCAGATCTGCGTTTGTGACACTGGTATTTGCCGAAATGTACGGAACCAAGTACGGTATGGGCTATTTTGTAAAACGAAACGCGGATCTTGGACGTTTCGAACATGTATGGAGCGGATTTATTTGGATGGTGATCGTATTGGTAACGGTAATGGCCATCGTTGAAGCGATCAAAAGCAGACTATTACACTGGACGATCGACTGATTTTATAATGCTGCTCCGACGCGCGGGATGTCGGAGCGGCATTTCATATATTCGCAAAGAAATATTACATATGATTGGTGAGAGAAAAGAAAATGGATGTTTTAATTAATCATGTTGAATTTTCCTATCCGGGAACAGAAAAGATTATTTTAGAAGACGTAAGTTTGAATGTAAAGACCGGAGATTTCGTATGTATCCTGGGCCAATCCGGGTGTGGGAAAAGCACTTTATTAAGACTTCTGGCAGGCTTGGAGACGCCGAATAAAGGCGAACTTCTGGTAGACGGCAGGAAAATCGAGGGAGCCGGGCTGGATCGCGGAGTCGTATTCCAGGACTATGGGTTGTTCCCCTGGAAAAAAGCCGGGAAAAATATCACCCTCGCGATCAAAAAGCGCTATCCGCGGATGAGCGCCAAAGAAACCAAAGATCTTGCCGTAGAATGGATTGAAAAGGTAGGGCTTTCCAAAGATGTGTATGACAAACTGCCCAAGGAATTATCGGGAGGTATGAAACAGCGCTGCGCGATCGCAAGAGCCTTCAGCTTAGACTCCCCCATCCTTCTGATGGACGAGCCATTTGGAGCGCTGGACGCGGTAACAAGATCCAATCTCCAGGACATGCTTTTGGACTTATGGTCGAAAGATCAGGAAAAGAAAACGGTATTTTTTGTCACTCATGATGTGGATGAAGCAATTTATCTCGGCACACATATTTGTGTCCTGGGGCAGTCTCCTAGCAAAGTGATCTGCGAAGAGACCATTGATCCATCGAGGAAGCCCACCCGTACGGAAATGTACGAAAGCGCGCAGATCCAGCAGCTGCGGAATCGATTGATCAAACACATTAACGTAGATGTTGCGAGTCATCAATAGAAAAGATGACGGACCGCAAGGAAAGGACAGATATGGATACACTGATTGTGATCGACAAAGGAACGACGAATTTAAAGGCGGTGCTTTTTGATACGAAAGGAAACGAAATAGGTGTTGTCTCGGAACCCTGTGAAATGTCAAAAGCCCGCAGACCCGGCTGGTGCGAACAGGATATGAATGTCATATGGGACGTGACCGTACGCGGGTTAAAACGTTTGAAAGAAGAATATATCAAGGATGGATATAAGGTTTTAGGAATCGGCATTACCGGCCATGGCGCGGGTATCTTTCCGGTTGATAAAGACGGGAAGCCTTTTCGGGACGGGATTGTATCGTTGGATACAAGAGCCTCTGTCATCATCGAAGAATGGCAGGAAAATGGGATCGCGGAATGGTTTCTGCAAAAGAAAAAGGCCGAAATCCTGGCCTGTTATCCATACTCCATCTTGACATGGCTGAAACGCTACGAAAAAAGCAGCTATGATAAGATCGGCACAGTTTTCTTCGTAAAAGACTGGATCAAATATAAATTGACCGGAAAAATGTCAACCGATTATACAGATCTGGGTCCATCGCTGCTTCTCGATGTGGACAAAATGGATTATGATCTGGAAGACTTCGACAAGATCGGGATTCCCGAGATGAAAGCGTGCATGCCTCCCATCGTGCCAAGCTCAGAGATCGCGGGAACCCTTCTCGATGAAGTGGCCGAAAGCGCAGGCTTAGAAACGGGAATCCCGGTCTTTTCCGGGGTCCATGATCTGATGGCCTCCCCGCTTGGGACAGGCGCTATCGGAGAAGACCAATTAGTGACCGTGATCGGCACATGGGGATGCAATTTTACTACAACAGACGAACGCAAAGGCCTGTTCAGTTTCCCCCACGCAATTCCGGATCGGTTTCTGACCGGCTCCCTGGACGGGAATTCCGGTTCCGTACTGGAACGGATGCTGAACCTGTTATGCCCTGCCGAATGTTATGAGGGCACCGGCAGGGATCTGTACGGATACGCGGAAGATCTCATCAAATCCTCCGGTGACGATACACTGATCTTCCACCCTTATCTATTTGGCGGCTTATATAACGCCAACGCCTGCGGAGGCTTCTATGGGCTGCGGGACTGGCATACAAAGGCGGATATGGTCAAGGCTGTCTACGAGGGCGTTGTCTTTGGACATTACGCGAATATCCAGACCATTCCCGGTCACGAAAAGATCGACACGCTGTGGCTTGTAGGCGGCGGAAGCAAGAGCGAGATCCTGGCTCAGACCTTTTCTGATATCACAGGGCTGACCGTGAACACCATAGATGTAAATGATGTGACGGCAAGAGGCGCCTGCCTGATCATGCTGGTAGGTACAGGAGCCTGCAAATCTTATGAAGAAGCGTGTATTCCTGTAAAGGTGGACAAAACCTTCGTGCCGCGCCAGGCCGAGCATGCCTTTTATGAAAAGAAATATCAGATCTATCAATTGATCGACAAAGGAATGGCAGATGCCTGGGACGCCATGAGGCGCGAATTTATCAGATAGTAGGAGGAAAGAATAATGGATGGGAAAATGAAAGCGGCAGTAATGACTGGGAAACGGCAGATGGTGATCGAAGAACGGGATATCCCCCAGTTGAAACCAGATGATGTCTTAGTTAAAATAGAATATGTCGGTGTGTGCGGATCTGATCTGCACTTCTTTAAAGAAGGACATATCGGCGACTACATTGTAGACGAACCCCTTGTGCTGGGGCATGAGTCCGGCGGAACCATCGTTGAGATCGGAAGTAACGTCAAACACCTGAAGGTTGGAGATCGGGTGGCCCTTGAGCCGGGCGTTATGTGCGGCGAGTGTGAATTGTGCAAAAGCGGGAAATATAACCTCTGCGAAAACCTGGATTTCATGGCGGTACCCCACCAGATCGACGGCGCCTTCTGTGAATACTACGCCCATCCGGCAAAGCTCTGTTTTAAACTGCCAGATAATGTAAGCACCATGGAAGGCGGATTGGTAGAGCCTTTAGCGGTGGGACTTCACGCGGTGAACCTGTCTGGGGCAAAGATGGGCCAAAGCGCGGTGGTCATTGGCCTTGGCTGCATCGGTCTGCTTACGATCCTGTCTCTGAAGTCGGCCGGGATTGATGAGATCTATGCCGTCGGACACCATGAAAAAAACCTGAAGCTGGCGGAAAAGTTAGGCGCCGTGAAAGTGATCGATTCCAGTAAAGAAGCTCCTCTTACATTTATCAAGAGCCTCCCTGGCGGCGGGGTGGATCAGGTCTACGAGGCCGCCGGTTCGGAGGAGGCAACGCTTATGTCCGCCAAGATGATCAAGCGGTCCGGGACGGTGACTCTTGTGGGAATGTGCGCGGAAGGGGAAATAAAATTCGATTTTGGCACACTATTTTCCATGGAAGGAAGGGTGCTTACCATCTGGAGATACCGGAACCTGTATCCTGAAGCCATAAAACTGATCAGCCAGGGCAAAATAGACGTGAAGCAGATCGTCACACACGTGTTTGACTTTAAAGACATCATAGAGGGGCTGAACTTTAATATCGACCACAAAGACGAAGTGATCAAGGCCGTTATAAAAATGTAAAAGAATTCTGGTGTAAAAATGACTTATGAACAGCTGAAGCAGGCAATGCGCTCACAAAAAGCAGAGTTGACCAACTCTGAACGATCAAAATTATATTCTGCCGGGGATGAGGTGGATTTTCTGCCCTTTGGGTTTAATTCGCCCGACAGCGCTCTCCTCCCCCTCTACGGCTTTTCCCAACAGCAGTTCCGGGAGTCTTTGGAGGTAAAAAAAGAACTGATCCGGAGAAAGAAGGAGGATTTTGACCTGGAAGGGATTTCTCTTGGCATGAGCCTGAAAGGCATCGGGCGGGCCGTTGGCAGTAAGATCGGATTTCCAGAAAACGATATCGAATATATCGAAGAATGTATTTTGACAGACTATGACCAGTTGGAGCGCATGGAAATCATACAGCCTCAGAATGTGCCTTTCATGGTCAAAACCATCGAAACGGGACACCGTTTGAAAGAAGTGTTTCCTGAAATGAGCGTCCGTACCAGCGTTGCCGGCCCTATGACGACTGCCATCAGCATCCGGAAAGTAGAAGATGTGTTAAGAGATATTATCCGCCATCCACAGGAACTGAAACGGCTGCTCCAATTCTCTGTGGACTGCTCTCTGGCGTGGGTCCAGTATGTAAAAAATGAGTTTGGGAATATCTCTTGCAGCTTCGCGGATCCTGCCGCATCGCAGAATCTGATCAGTTGGAAGAATTTCCATATATTTTCCAAGCCCTATATGAAACGCCTCTTTGATGGGATCCAAGAGATCACCGGGAAAAAGCCAAGTGTCCATATATGCGGGAAAACGAAGAAACTCTGGCCTGATCTGATCGACATAGGCGTAGAAAACTTCAGCATTGATGATTGTGAAGATCTGGCGGAGGCTAAAAGCGTACTTGGAAATGATATGCTGATCAGCGGAAACGTTCCGCCCACCACTATCTTAAGATACGGGAGCATCGATGATGTGATCGCCAATGTCCGTGAATGTATTGAAAAAGCCAGCGATTCTCCATGTGGGTTTCAGCTCAATACCGGCTGTCAGGTGGCGATCGGAACTCCCCGGGAGAATATCGACGCTTATATATACGCGGCAAGAAAATATGGCCGGGGCGCGCAAAAAGGACATTTGTGCAAAGGACTAGAAGATATTTAGGAGCTGTAAAAATGAAAATCGTTTGTATCTGTGATTATTTTATCCAGTCTGATCTGATGAGCCAGTTCAAAAAATTAGAGAAATACGGCGCTGAAGTGGTGATCGCGGATCACCCGGAGCTGATCAAGAATAAAGACGCCGGCATGAAGGTAATGCTGCAGACCGACACAAACGGGGCCAATTCTGTAAAGTGCCATCCCTTTATCTTGGACATCTGCAAAGACGCAGATATCATTGTCGTACATACCGCCCCGGTCACAAAAGAATTGATCGAGGCGTGTCCAAAATTAAAAGCGGTGGGAGCAATGCGGGGCGGCCTGAATTCCCTGGATATGGAAACACTCAAAGAAAGAGGAATTCCCGTCATCAACTCTCCCACCAGAAGCGTCCATGCCGTGGCAGACTTTACCATCGGAATGATGATCAGCGAGTTAAAGCACATCAGCAGGGCGCACGCCCAGATGATGCTTGGAAACTGGCAGAAAGATTACGGAAGAGAAGCCAGAGACCTGCGGGAATTGACCGTTGGAGTGATCGGATTCGGGAATATCGGGAAAGAAGTGATCAAACGCCTGATCCCCTTTGGGTGCGATATCCTATGCTTCGACCCATTTATCCCGGCCGACAAAATCTCTTTGGAAGGCGTTACGCCAGTGTCCCGGGATGAGATCATCCGCCGTTCCGATATCCTGACCATCCACTTAAGATATGCAAAGGCAACCGAAAACTATATCTCGAAAGAAGATTTCGAACACATGAAAGATACCTGTATCTTCATAAACACCGCCCGCGCCGGGCTCGTGGACCAGGATGCCCTGATCCACGCGCTGCAAGATAACAAGATCGGCGGGGCCGCGCTGGATGTCTATCTGGAAGAACCACTTGGGAAAGATCATCCACTTTGCCATTTACAGAATGTAACTTTAACCCCACATATCGCAGGCACATCTACCGGCACCTTCTCCTTTGCTGTAGAAGAAGTCTGCCGGGGGCTGGAATGTCAATTAGGGCCGGGGGATTTTTAAAAATCCCCC
>CABPCP010000044.1 GCA_902406105.1 uncultured Mordavella sp. | reverse complement strand
AAGTTTTCAATGTGCAGTTACAACTTCAATGTTGCAGTAAGGATTTCAATTAACCTTTTTGATAGCGGTGACACAAGAACTATAGATAAAAGACTATAACTTGTATATTGATATTAGTATTTGAATATATCTATCCGCCGGTCTATGATGTAGACAAAGGAAAAAGATTCCAGAAAGGTGGAGATAGGATGAAAGCAATCGCAACCGCAAAGAAAATGAACTGTATTCATTCGGATATCAGAGGGCCGCTTTACATAGAAGCACTTCATATGCAGGAACAAGGAGAGAAAGTATTGCGGCTCAATACCGGCAATCCGGCCGCATTTGGCTTTGGCCTGCCGGAAAGCATCAAAGCCGCGTTGGAGAATCACCTGGGAGACGGAGTAGGATACTGTGATTTCAAAGGGATGCCGCGTGCCAGGGAGGCAATCTGTGAATATGAGATGGGAAAAGGAATTCAAGGGATCACGCCGGAGGACGTTTTTATTGGAAATGGAGTGAGCGAAGTGGTTTCCTTTGCGCTTCAGCCTCTGCTGGAGTCTGGCGATGAAGTGCTGGTCCCGGCACCGGATTATTCCATTTGGGCCAATTCCGTGTATCTGGCTGGGGGGAGACCTGTGTTCTATGTCTGCGACGAAGAAGCAGACTGGCAGCCCGATGTGAAAGATATCCGTTCCAAGATCACGCCCAGGACCAAAGCCCTTGTGGTCATCAATCCCAATAATCCGACGGGTATGCTGTATTCCAAAGAAGTTCTGGAAGAACTCGTTCAAGTGGCCAGAGAGTTTGGCCTGCTGGTCTTTGTGGATGAGATCTATGACCGGCTGGTAATGGATGGGCTGGAACATATTTCACTTGCCTCTCTAGCGGAAGATATTCCGGTAGTTACGATGAATGGGTTGTCCAAATCCCATTTTCTGTGCGGGTACCGATGCGGATGGATGGTGATCAGCGGGCCGCGGCGTCTGACAGAAGACTACCGTCAGGGGATCATCAAACTGACGTCACTAAGGCTGTGCGCCAACGCTCTTGCCCAGATTGTGATCCCGGCGGCGCTTAAGGATATGGAAACGCCGGCCTCCGCGGTCAGAAAAGGAGGACGCCTCTACGAACAAAGAGAGGCAACCGTAAGAGAACTGTCCAAGATCAATGGCATTTCCTTTGTGAAAAACAACAGCGCCTTTTATATCTTCCCGAAGCTGGACGTAGAGAAATTCCAGATCAGAGATGACAGAAAGTTCGCCAGCGATCTCTTACACGCCACGGATATCCTGATCGTGCCGGGAAGTGGATTCGACTGGCCAAGACCCGATCATTTCAGGATTGTCATGCTTCCACAGGCAGAAGTGCTCTCAGATGCCGTGAGACGGATGGGAGAGTTCCTGGATGGATACCGACAGAAATAACTTGGCGGCAGAACCGAATGTTAGAACGGGTGTCATACCATGAGAATAGGTCTTAGGTATGACACCCGTTTTTAGCTGGCCAGTATGGAATTTTTGATTAAGATCTTTGATAATCTTGTAAGTTCCATAATCAATCTCAGCGAATCAGTTGTCCTTCTTTGATCACGTGAATCGGCTTGTGATACATTGCAGTAATATCTGCCGCAGGATCTCCGTTGACCGCGATCAGATCGGCGTATTTTCCGGCCTTTACAGAACCGATTTTTTCGCCCTGGTTGATCAGGACTGCTGTATTGATGGTGGCCTGTTTCAGGATGTTGATGTTGGAAAAGCCCAGATCATTTTTCCGCATTTCGAATTCCCGGTAAGGATGTTTCTGATAGAAATCCCAGGAAGTGTCGGTACCCCATCCGATCAGGATGTCGTACTGATCCGCCCCCTTTAGATGCCTGACGGCTCCTTGGTAGACAGAGTCAGGGATTGTTCCCCAGGAATTATCTTTTACCACAGAAATTGTTATAACAATGCCATGGCCTTCTGCTTTTCGTGTCTCCAGATATTTTAATGTTTCTGGTTCGATAAAAGTAGCATGTTCAATGGTACGCACACCAACACGGGCAGCGTTCTCACAAGCCTCGCCGCCATGGCAGTGGATGGCGCAATAAGTGTTTTTTCGTGTGGCGACCTCCACCGCTGCCTCCATCTCATCAACCGCCATGATCTGGGATCCGGGGGTCCCGCCGCGGCGGGCGATCGCAGAGCTGGTTCCATAGAGTTTGATAAAGTCGGCGCCCATCATGAGATTATGCCTGGCATAATGGCGCATCTCCATAGGAGAGTCAACCTTATAGTGATGGCCGCTGCTGTAAGGTTTCTGCATACCTCTGTCGCTGGGCGTTAAAGTTGGACCAGAGCAGAAAAGGCGGGGGCCCTGGATTTTCCCGGCATCGATATAGTCTCTAAGAGCAATGGAAGGGCAGGCTTTGTTGTCTCCCACATCCCGCACAGTTGTGTATCCATTGTCCAGCAACCACTGGGCGAACCGAAGTTCGTCCAGGGTCACTGCCGGAATGTCGTCTTGAGAAGCTTGCATACCGCCTCCCATCATCCGCAGATGCACATGCGCATCGATCAAACCAGGCATGACAGTCATATGTTCCATATCGATTTCTTTTTCCAGACTTTCAAATGCGGTTCCGCAAGGAGCGATTTCCTTGATGTAAGCTCCGTCAATGAGGAGATCCGCCTCTGTCAGAGAGGTTCCTTCCGTCAACTCTGGAATCAGATGACAGTTTCTTAATACATACATTTTATGCCGCCTCCTTTTTCGAGCGTACGAATCCCCATAAGCCGAGGAAACCGATGATGGCGATGCCGATAAAGATTACATAGATGATTCGGTAACCAGTGTCAACACCAGCGTATCTGGTCAGGATGGAGCCAAACAGTCTCCCAAGGATGATCGGCGGAATTGCCATGACCAGGTTCACAAAGGCAACAACACAGCCGCGGAAATTGTCAGGCAGGCCGACTTCTGAGATCATGGACTGACGTCCTGGCTTGGTGATGCTGTCGCAGATACGAATCAGGAAGAGACCGATAATTGGAATTGCGACGTAACTCGGACTCCATGGAGAAACCAGTACCAGGATGCAAGATACCAAGAAGGAGACCAGACTGAGAGCGATAACCCTTGAAGTGCTTCCCAGTTTGTCTACCAGGATTCCGGTGATGGCGCCAAAGACCAAAAGAGTTCCCTGATTGACCCAGGTGGCGATCAGTGTGGCGTTTCCAGTAGATACTCCAAACTGAGAGGTAAACAGGGGCTGAACATAGGTAACCAGTGTCTGGACACATACCGTTGTGAAAGACACAACTCCCAAGAACCATAAACGTCTGCTTTTGAGGGCTACGCCTAAAGTCTGCAGGAAAGGAGGTTCTTCTGTCTTTGTGGATTCAGCCGCCGCGGCGGGAGCCTTAGAAGGAAGAAACGGATTTCTCTTATCACCAAAGATAATGATCAGCAGACAGATGATCATTTCTGTGATACTGATGGCCAAAAGAGCGTTCAGTCCACTGGAAGCGCTGGAAGAATTAATGATATTTGAGACGATGGTGCCCTGCAGCAGGCTGACTCCTCCCATAAACGCATAAAAGTAGCCGAGGGAACGTCCCTGAGCGCCGATTTCTGTGATCGCCGCTACATAACGCATAGTGGCAGTCGTGTAGAAGCATCCGAAGAAACGCATGGCCACACAACATACGACCGCAATTGAATCAGGCGCTGGAGAAAACAGTAGGATTAAAGTAACAGCGGAAACCGTTATGATTCCAATCGTAATAGAGATTTTAGATCCAATTTTGTCGATCAGAGGACCGGCAAATATGTATCCGCATATACCGGCTACGCCCATCAGAGAGATGATGGTACCAAGTGTATTATCACTCAATCCTAAAGCTCCCTGGACCAGGCTGTAATAGGATGTAGCCAGCCAGCCGGTATTCATGATGCCGGCCCACGAGATTGAGCAGCATAGGATGAGCAGCCATTGCATGGGGGTGATTTTTGTTTTCATAGATTCTGCCTCCTTTATTTTGATAACTATACGCTAAAAACAGTTTGGGTCTTGATATCTGTGGCAAGAACTTCCAATGCTTTTTCCATCAGATGATATCTCTGCTGTGCCTGATCCTTTGCAGGAAGATTCGGGTCACACATAGGAGCGGGTATGGAATAAGCCTTTAAAATCCGATTGCTGCCGATACTTTTAGCCACAGGCACCATATTTACCACATGGACTACCGGGATTCCTGTTTTTTCAATTTCTTTCACCATCATTGCACCGCAACGAGTACAGGTCCCTCATGCGGAGCCAAAGATGACGGCGTCAATATGGTCCTCCTTTAGAAACTCGGTAATTTCTCTGGCCATCCGTACAGCATTGCTTTTGTTAGTGTGATTACCGGTAGTACTGTAAAAGTAAGGATGGAGATATCCGAATTTCCCTTCTTTCTGCAACTGCTTTAATGCGCTTAAGGGAACCATTACTTCTGGGTCTGCGTTGGCATATACTGCATCCAGGCCGCCATGGACACAGATCCATTCCCCTGGTTTAAGAGAATCTATATCTCCGATCTTATACCGTCCAAAACGTGTAGAAGAAGCGCCGGGGATACTGTCCGGATTGTCATGGGGAACCAGGCCGCCGGTGGTAACAAAAGCGATCCGCGCATGGCTTAGATCTTTGACTGGAGCCGCAATAGGAACATGGTCTTCACTGGAGATAGGAAGTTCTGTCTCGAAGGGCTCCCCGTTCAGTTTCTTTTTGAGCATATCAATGGCCCGCTTGGCCGCAGTCTGCTCCTTGGGGAGAACGACGTATTTACGGATACCGCGGGGGAAATATCCTTCTTCTTCTGCCCAAAGAATTGGCTCATTATTGAGAAATTTATTAGTCAGAGCAGCAATCTTTGCCAGATCCCGGCGCATACCTGCCGCTTTATCAGTCCCCTGAAGTACATACATATCCAGAGGAAACATATCCTTTCCGGGATTTTCCTCATGCATGGAAGTGATGGCAGGCACCTGATAATGATTTTTTACAAACTGGCATACAGTAGCGCAGGCAACGCCATAACGGCCGGCCATAAATGCGGGACCTGTAATGAAAAGATCAAATTCGATGCCGTCAAGCAGGGATTTCAATTCCTCCAAAGCCTCGCTGGTATGGCTGTTCATATAGTTGTCGCCGCAGATGATGGTATGTGTGATCTGGCCGCCTTTTATCTGTGCCTGAAGAGCAGCGCCAGGTCCCACAGTACCATCGAGCAGGGAAACTTTATAGTCAGCCGCGTCTTCCCCGCCAATTCCACCAAAGAACTGGTTGAGATACAGGATTACTTTTTTCACTTTGAATTCCTCCTTTCCAGAAAACACGGATTTATTTTAGTAACTTTTACAGGTTTTGTGAGACCACCCGGATTCGCCGTCGTGTCCGCAGATCAAATGAGTTTCAACGATAAGAGAGCCGTCACTGCGCAGGGACGGACCAAGAAGAGGATCGTCTGCCCAGGTTCCCGGATAAGCGTCCCGGTTGATAGTGTCGATATAACCGATTACTTGATCCATAGGAGGCAGCTCGATAAGAGCGGTATTGTCTCCTGTGGAAACGATGGCATCAGCCTTGGGATCCAGAATGGCTTTTGTCTGGGATACGCCATCTCTTCCGGGCCCCTCAATACAAACGCCGACAGTTTTGATTCCCTTTTCTTCCAATTTAGCGATGGTCAGGAAGAAATCCACGTCACTATGGCCGCAGCCTCCGTGTTCCATAGTGATAACTCCCTGACAGCCAAGCATTTCCGCCATGGTAGCGATACGGATTGAGGCGCGTTCCTTCATGTCATATTCTGTATCGTTTACGTCAAACAGGACACCGACGAAATCGATGCTTTTCCCATGTTCAGCATAAAGTTCCTTTAAAATGGGAAAGTTCTGATAATCGTAGGTATGATTGATGGCAGATCCGTAGAGAACGCTGCAGCTGGTCAGACACCCATCCAGGAGTTCATTGGGATGAACCAGTGTGGGGACTAAATAGATGGTGTCTTTTCCATAGAACAAACTATCATATCCAAGATTTTTTCTCCAGCTTGTAGTCACCTGCATAACAAAGGCAACTTTAGGAAGACGTTTGTCAGATACGTCTGTCAGTTCGTAACGCTCCCAGTCTTGAGGCGCCTGATCCAGCACAGCTTTCGCAAGGTATTCAGCCAGAAGATGCGCTCCCAGCCGATAGTTTCCATTCGTCTTATGGATATCGCCCCGTTCTTCTTCCGGGTCAACATTTTCTGCCACAAAGACCAGGTTGATGATTTCAGAATAATGGGTCAATTCTGTGGCCGGGCCGTCCATATCTACCATTCCGTCCGGGAAACCCGCATATTTGCCAACGGCCATAACCGACATATTTTGAAGTGCGTATAAGACTCCATCACCGCAGGGAGCAATTTCCCCAGTGTAACCAGGAAAAGCCGCACGTCCGTCCTTCTTTGCCCGTGGAGCTACTACTTCTTTGATGGGTAAGATTCGGATACTTTCACCTGGACGAGCAATATAAAGCTCGATATTCTTTAATTTTTGATCTGGGTTCAGCGCCCGGATAGCTTCTTCTTTATTGACTGTCAGGATGCCGTCGGCGAATTTAGTAACCTCGCCAAACTGGATGTCTTTGACATAAAAATTGCCAATTTCTAACTTCATATATCCCTCCGTCCTTTCTTAAATGTGACCATTTTTCTACGAACATGTTCACAATTATTCTAGCGGCCAGATTTTTTTTTCACAAGGTATGGGGACACAATCTCAAGGAGGATCGGTTGTACGATTGTACAATGACATATTCCCCCATATTGACAAGGGGAAGGAAACCGGGTATGGTTTATGCTGTGAAATGAGAGCAGTTATGCTACGCAGATCAGAAAAGACTAGGAGGGATGAACAATGGCTTTGCTTGCTGAGATTTATCTGAATGTATTGAAAGATCATGTGAAAGGATTCTATGGATATCGGAATACCCAGATCCATCAGATTGATTATTTCATTCCGAAAAAGCCGCTCCGGCCCAACTGTCTATACATTGGGGACGTGAATCTGAAGGCGCCAAAAGATCCTTCGATCTGCGTACTGCTTGCAGATAAGAATCGGGTTCCAAAAGTTTATAAAGAGGCGGAAAGCCTTCTGATGAACGATTACCGCCGGAGCTCTTCCATGACGCTTTTGGGTCATGCTGTTTTGAAGGAAGAGACGTTGGAAGAGCAGGTGTGCATTGCCCACATGGTCATGGAGAATCCGGTATGTTTTGCAGGACCGGCTTTCCAGACCGTGGCCAGCTCGACGAAAAAGATGGGACGTTTCCAAAGCTCATCTCTCCGGTTTGGACGGAATCTTTATAACGACCAGATCTTTCTTTTGGGAGCGGATGATACAAATCCCTGCCGCCGTCTTGTAGGGCGCTGTGAACTTGGGGGAGTAACCACAGGTTATATCATTGTGGAAGAAATGGAAAATAAATTCTGCGATGCGCTGGATCTGCGCTACATGAAATTTCTGATGGAACTGTACGCGGCGCAATTTTATAAGGATCAAGAGGGAGCGGATACAAGAGAGGGCGCCTTCCTGCGAGGATTGCTCCAGGGGACGCTGGACGACGGAATAGAGATCCATTGTAAATTAAAACAGCTCAACCTTCCGGAAAATGAGAAGTATTACCTTCTGGCGGTGGACCGGAGTACTAATTATTCACCTATGGTCAAAGAGCGGCTGAGCGCAATCCTTGGAAGGGAGATCTACTCCTATGATAACTATTATCTGGCGATCTTGGGATATGGATGGAATCAGGAACTGCGGGAAGAAGAATTTCCCAGCCTTATTCAATATCTGTCGGCAGAGAAACTGCGGGCTGGCGTAAGCTACGGCTTTTTTGACTACGAGAACCTAAAGACAGCATTTGAACAGTGTAAGAAAACACTTGCGATCTCAAAGAATAAAAAGAAAAACATGGTTCTTTCCAGATATGAAGATAATATGATCGCTCACCTTCTGGAGATTGCCAGCGGCAGCGGTGTTCCGGTTACTTCTTTATGCCATCCTACCTGTCTGAAGATCTATGAATATGATCAGAAGAACGGCAGCAGTTTCTTGGATACGCTGGCAGCTTATATTTTAAGCGGAGAGAATCTGCAGGTGACGGCGCAAAAACTATTTGTCCACAGAAATACGGTATATCACAGGATTGAAACTTTAAAAGAGAGATTTAATCTGAATTTGAACGATCCAAGAATGTTTACTAAACTTCAGATTTCAATCCGCATTTTTACGTATCTGAATATCAGAGATTTTACGATTTATATGGGTACTGAAAGTGAGGAAGAATAGGGGGTGAAGCTTACGATTGTGTTCGGAACACATAGAAAACAGAAAATTGTTGAATTTTTAAACATTGTAAAAAAAATCACATTCAGATAGGATTGATAATATCTATAAGCGGATAAAGAATCTAAACGAATGGAGAGATGACTATGCCTGTGATGAATATCGTATTTTTACTTGTCTTTTTGTGTGCCTTGTTTGCCATAGGCATCTATTTTGGAAGAAATAATCGGTCCGTATCTGATTATCTTCTGGGAGGGAAGTCTCTTCCCATTGGTGTTTCTGCGCTTACGATCGCGGCCACCATGTATGGCGGCGGAATGTTGGTAGGCCGGACTTCTTATGCCTATGATACGGGAGTGATGATGTTCCTTTACGGCTTGTCTCCACTGCTCACCCTTGGCATGGCGATGCTGATGTGCAGCAAAATGAAGAATTTTACCAGCTATACGACAGTTACGGAATTTCTGGACGAGCGTTATCACAGCCGTTTTTTGCGGGTGACTTGTTCTATTTTATCGATTATTTCTTTAGTGGGAGTGGCCGGGTCGAATGTAACGGCTCTGGTATCCAGTATTACGGCAATGGGATTTGACAATCCGATTCCTTGGGCGGTTTTCTTCATGGCCGTTATCATAATACTTACAACAATTGGCGGGATTAAAGCGGTTGCCTATACGGATGCGTTTCAATTGATCGTTATTTTTATCGGAGTTCCAACCGCTATGATTTTCTGTCTTCGTCAAAATGGAGGATTCGGACAGGTTTTAAATGAATTGCAGACGGTTTCAGATACACTTCCCCAAGATTATCTGACGGCAGTTACGCCTTTGAATATGATCACGCTGTTGTGGCTGGTTCTTCCCAATCTTTTAAACCGGGCGATCAGCCAAGATATTTTCCAGAGGATGTTTTCAATGAAAAGTCGAAAAGAAGCGAATATTGCCTGCGGGATAGCGGCGGTTCTGGTAACGATCTTGAGTATGCCGCCTGTAGTGATCGGGATGATAGCCAGGCTTCGTCTGCCTGAGATGGCTGAGGCCGGAGATTCCAGTTCTGCGCTGGCGCAGGTTATGCTTCTGTATCTTCCGGACTGGATGTTTGGACTATTATTCGCGGCAATCATAGCGGCAATCCTGTCTACCTCTGATTCCTTATTGACAGGCGCCGCTTCCCATTTCGCAAATGATGTGGTAGAAGTATTGTTTACAAAGCAACTGGAGACGAACCGGGAGAAAAAGCTGCTTTTGGCAACTCGGATCTTTACGCTGGCAGCAGGGTTTTTCGCTGTTCTTTATTCGCTGTATTCTCCTGGTATCATTAATGGAATGGTCTATGCCATTACGCTGTATACGTCCGGCGCTTTTGTACCGATCTTCTTTGGAGTCATGTGGAAAGGGGCGACAAGGCGGGGAGCGATCGCAGGACTGATTGCGGGCCTTTTGGCGGCTGTGGCAGGATTTATGGGAGTTGAGGTCGGATCCGTCCCGGGGGAAATTTTCTCCAGTCTGGTAGGAGCAGTTGTTCTCTTCCTTGTGTCTATTTTGGATCCGCAAAAGCAGTAAGTTAAATAGGGCCGGGGGATTTTTAAAAATCCCCCGGCCCCAATTGACTTACTTTAGGAATATATGCAGCAGCTTCCGGTTGAATTCTTTGTAGGGCTGATACCGCATAGGCAGATCCAGCCAAGTTTTCTTGTCTACGATGCTCTTATAGTGGGAGAAGGTGTCAAAGCCCTCCTTCCCGTGGTAGGATCCCATGCCGCTCTCGCCAAAGCCGCCGAATCCCATTTCGCTGGTGGCCAGATGGATGATGGTATCGTTGATACATCCGCCGCCAAACTGGCACCGGGCAGTTACCTTCCGGGCGGTTTCTTTGCTGGAAGTAAAGATGTAGAGCGCCAGCGGATGAGCCATTGCGTTGATTTTGCAGATGGCTTCGTCCAAGGAATCGTAGGTCAGGATCGGCATAAGAGGACCGAAGATTTCTTCCTGCATTACAGCGTCTTCAAAGGTTACCTGATCCATGACGGTAGGTTCGATCTGAAGGGTTTCTGGATTGGATTTTCCGCCTAAAACCACCTTTTCTGGATCGATCAGTCCAAGGATCCGTTGGAAATGTTTTTCGTTGATGATCTTGCCATAGGCTGGATTAGAAAGCGGCTGCTCTGTGTATTGGAGCCGTACCTGCCTCTTGATCTCTTCTATAAGCTGGTCTTTGATGGAAGCATCACAGTAGATATAGTCTGGGGCCACGCAGGTCTGTCCGCAGTTTAAGTATTTCCCAAATGCGATCCGCTTGGCGGCCAGCTTGAGGTTGGCCGTCTTTTCTACGATACAGGGGCTTTTCCCGCCCAGCTCTAAGGTGACTGGCGTCAGATGGGCAGAAGCGCACCGCATGACTTCCCGGCCAACCGCCTGGCTCCCGGTAAAGAAAATATAGTCAAAGTGCTCGTTTAACAGGCAGGTGTTTTCCGCCCGCCCCCCAGTAACAACGGTCACATATTCCGGCGGAAAGCTTTCCTTTATGATTTTTACCATCAGATCACTGGTATGAGGCGAATAGGCGCTGGGCTTTACAACGGCTGTATTCCCGGCGGCGATGGCATCTACCAACGGATCCAGGGTCAGAAGAAATGGATAGTTCCAAGGACTCATGATCAGAACCACTCCGTAAGGAGAAGGTTTTTTAAAACTTCTGGAATGAAACTGGGCAAGAGGGGTGCGGACCCGTTTCTCCCTGGCATAAGAACGGACATGGCGCAGCATGTAGCTGATCTCGCTTAAGACCAGTCCAGTCTCGCACATATAGCTTTCGTAACTGCTTTTGCCAAGATCCTGCTTTAAAGCTTCTCCAATTTCTTCTTCATAACGCAGAATATGGGACTGTAGTTTTTTCAGCGCCTGGATCCTGCTATCGACAGGTAAGGTGGCGCCAGAATCGAAAAAGGCGCGCTGAGTCTGGATGATGGATTGGATTTCCTGCTGGTTCATATCAAATGCCTCCTCATAAATCTATAAGCTGGATCGTTCCGGCTTACGGAGCCAGTTCGATCAGCTGATAATAAAATTTCTCCAGTTCTTTCGCGTTCATCAACACCGGGACAGGGTAAAGCGGGTTGGCTTCCTTGTCAGCATAATGGGCTAATTTTGGAATATCTTCTTCCCGGATTTCCGGAATCGTATTGCCAATCTGGAAACGAAGCTTCATATCTTTGATGGCGCGGATGAATTTCCTGGCTCCTTCTTCATAGGAATCCTGCGGATCGGCCACATTGGCCTCCAGCGCCAGCTTGTAGAGTTTCTTGTAAATCTTGCTTCCATAGGCTTCCAGAACCATGGGCAGGATGACTGCGTTGGCATATCCGTGAGGCACGTTATATTCCCCGCCCAAAGAGTGGGCGACGGCATGGACGTATCCGACATAGGATTTGGTAAATGCGCATCCCGCGTAGAAAGAAGCGTGGAGCATATTCCTTCTGGCGTCCAGATTGCTTCCGTCCTTATATACAGTGTCCAAGTTTTCAAAAATTAATCTGACTGCCAGCAAAGCATCTTTGCGTGTGCCGTAAGTGGTAGAATTGCCGATGTAGGCCTCTACCGCATGAGTGAGAGCATCCAGACCTGTGGAGGCTGTGATGGCCGGAGGAAGGCTTAATGTTACCTTTGGATCCAGGACCGCATACCTGGGGATCAGTGGAAAGTCATTGATGGCATATTTGTGTCTCGTCTCCGCATCCGTGATGACGGCCGCCAAGGTTGTCTCGCTTCCGGTTCCGGCAGTAGTGGGGATGGCGATCAGAAGGGGAAGACGTTTGTGTACTTTGAGGATTCCCTTCATTTTGGACAGAGGTTGATTCGGCTTGGCAATCCTGGCGCCGGTAGCTTTGGCGCAGTCCATACTGGAGCCTCCGCCGAATCCGATGATAGCGTTGCAGCCGTTGGTCTGATAAATCTCTACGGTTTCCGCTACGTTGGCTGTGGTCGGATTGGCTACTGTCCGGTCATAAATGGAATAAATGATTCCATTTTTTTCAAGTACCTTTTCCAGCCGGTCAAGAAGTCCCAGCCTGCGGATTCTGGCATCGGTGATGATTAGTACGTTGTCACATTTACGTTTCTTAAGAATGTCAGGCAGGGCCTTAACACTTCCCACAATCTTTGGTTTCCGGTAGGGAAGGAAGGGAAGGGCGATCTTGAAGACCATCTGAAAGGTCCGACAGTACATCTTACGAAATCGGTTCATGATATCGCTTCCTTTCTCTGAAATAAGCGCCAGCCCCGCCCGCGGATGCGGGCTCAGAGGGCTGACGCAGTAAAATCTTAGCAAACTGACTATAGCAGGAAGAAGAAGGATTGTCAACTATTGGTTCTTCAGTTCTCGCAGTGATAGCCGTTGTCAATATAATGTGAGATCAGCCGTGCCCGGAAATTCCTGGCGCCGCAGATGGAATGAGGGCAGCCTGATCTATCCAGATCTTCCGGAAGTACGAATGTGATTCCCTTTACATGCACATCTCTGCAGCCGGAGTGATGATGGGCCGGGACAGTTATGGTCTTCATACCGCGGGGACACTCCCGTCCGGCATGGTCAAGTTCTGTTAAAATGATAGCCAGCGCTACCCGTTTCCCTGGACAGACATTTTTGATCGTTGCGTTAACTTGAAGGATACGGCCCGGAGATTCCAGACACGTATCTCCAAGATCTGCCGAGAGGAAATCCTGGCATCCGTTGATAGAAAGAGTCACAGGGGCGGGACATTCTTCCGGATGGATCACGTCGCTGCAGGTTACCTTGACTAAGGGGGCCGGGAAAGTTACATCATTCCCTTCTGTATCTGAGTAAGTGATAGATTGGTTTACCAGTTTTGTGCCGGAAGTCTGGCCGATGTGTTTGATGAAAAATTCCAGAGAAGCGCCCTCATTACCAGAAGCGCCAAGTTCCGGGATCTTCCACTGAAGAGTGGAAGCGTTCACCATCATGGCGGTTCCTTTGGTGGGAGAGTTAATGCTGAGGATCTGGAAATCAGCGTTCACAATTTCATCAATAACGATGTTTGTGGCTCCGGGTTTGGAAATATTGGCCGCCAGGTCGGCAAAAAGATCTTCCAGTTCTGATTCATCAGGGGTTACCGCTACATGAGAGTCGTCTGGATTGGTGGCCCAGTCGTTCAGCACGCTGACATCGATTCCATCAGAGCCTATCAGGCCGATACAGTAAATGACGATCCCATCCGCCCGCGCCGCGGCGGCTGCCGGAGATGGAGGCGGTCCGGCTGTTGTCTTTCCGTCCGTAAAAAGAACGATGACTTTTGCGTTAGTGGAAGCAGGATCAAAGAGCTGGGCGGCGGTCTCGAAGGCGTCAGCGTGGTTGGTGGATCCGCCGGCTGTCAGAGCATCTACCGCGGACTTAAGGTCTGCTGCAGAGGTCATGAGCGGAGCGTTGACAGCGGCGGTATCGGCAAAACTGACGATGCCTATGCGGCTGCCGAAGCCAATGGTTCCGTCTCTGGAACTGTCCGTAGCCTCATCAATGATGTCGATAAAGGTTTTCGCTCCGGTTTTCATATTGGAAAGGGGAGAACCAGCCATACTGCCGGAACGGTCCAGGACTAGAATAATGTCCGTAGGGTTGGAAGCGATATCAGGGGCGGCTGAGAGAGCCAGCGTTACCTTTAGGGTTCCTTCACAGTCAATTTGAGTGGTATCAATTTGTTTATTTGAATTTGTAATACCCATAGATTTTCCTCCAAATCAATTCTTCAACAGGGAGAGTATGTCAAAGTTTGTAATCTCTCCTCACTTTATCATATGTGAAGGGGAGAAAAAGGTACCTTCCGCAGCCTGAAGCCGCAGATCCGCCGCTTCCCAATTGATCACGCGGAACCAGTCGCTGATGTAATCGGCTCTTAAGTTATGATGTTTCAGATAATAAGCATGTTCCCAGACATCAAGAGTAAGCAGCGGGGCTCCGCCGCGCAGGAAAGGGGTATCCTGGTCGGCGGCAGTGGTGATGCGCAGACGGTTCCGATCCAGCAGCAGCCAGGCATAACCGAATCCGAATACAGACATGGCGGCCTCCTGGAACTGAGACTGGAAAACGTCAAAACTGCCAAACTGCCGCTGGATCAAGGTAAGAAGAAAAGAAGAAGGGCAGGACTGCTTTGGAGCGGCCAGACCGTCGAAAAAGAACCGATGATTATAAACACCGCCTGCAGGTGTTTGGTATGATGGAGATACATGGTCTCGCGGTCGATCCATGGTTCCAGCGCATCGTATTCATAGGGAAGAGGAGTATTAATGAAGGGATAGCATAAATTCATAGTCCAATTCCTTTCAAAAGCCGAAAATATTTCATTATAAATATATGCTGCTGTAAAAAAGAGGTGAAAACGCTTCCCGATGAAAATCATAAATCTTAAGATTTTACTCAAATTTAAATTGACAGGTAAAAAGAAATTGATTTATACTCATATATGGTCCGATAACGGACTAATGAAAGGGTGAAAAGAATGAAATCTGTTTTTGAACGGCAGTTAAGAGAGCATTACGCTTTGTGGAATACGACAAACAGGCTGTATTTCAGATGGGCCAGGGATCGGGGAATGACATATGATTCCCTGTTTGTTTTGTACGCTATCTATTATGGAAAGGGCAGATCCTGCCAGAAAGAGATCTGTGAAGAATGGTCCATGCCAAAACAGACGGTGAACAGTATTTTGAAGAATTATGAGAAAAAGGGTTATATTTGCTTTCAGCAGAGTGAGAAGGATAAAAGGAATAAAACCATTCAGCTGACAGAAGAGGGACGGCAGTTTGCCGAAAAGGTCGTTTTGGAATTGGAGCGGGCCGAAATGGCCGTTCTGCAAAAGATTGGGGAAGAAGATATGGAAACGCTGCTAAGGATCAACCGATTATTAGTAGGATATTTTCAGGAAGAATTGGAGCGAACATCATGCAGTCAGTAAAAAAGGAATTTTTCAAAAATGTGCTTCCGTCTATGGTCGCGTTTGCCTTTACCGGCGTATATTCCATTGTTGACGGATTTTTTGTAGGAAGAAATGTAGGGGATGCCGGGCTTGCGGCGATCAATGTGGCGTATCCGCTGGTGTCGCTGATCCAGGCGGCCGGCACAGGTATTGGAATGGCCGGGGCGATCCAAATCGCGATCAACAAAGGAAAGGGAGACGAGGAGGCAGAGAAGCAGTATCTTGGGAACGCTTTTGTACTGCTTCTGGCCGCGGGGGTTTTATTGACGGTGAGCCTTCTTTTTGCTTATCCTGCTATTTTGCGGTTATTTGGAGCCAGCGGGGATATTTATACCTATGCGGCAGGCTATATCAGGATTATAGCGGCTGGGGCGGCAATCCAGGTGTTTAGTACCGGAATGGTGCCGGTGATCCGCAATTATGACGGAGCCGTTATGGCTATGGCGGCTATGGTGGCCGGTTTTGTGACCAATATTGTATTTGACTGGCTGTTTGTATCAGTGTTTGGATACGGAGTAGAAGGAGCCGCTGTGGCGACGCTGATGGGGCAGATGGTGACGCTGGTTCCGGGGATTGTTTTCTTAGTCAGAAAGGTCGGTCTTTTTCACTATGCCCGATTTGCGCCAAAGGGAAGAGTACTCCGTTATCTGGTGACGATCGCGGCGTCTCCTTTTGGACTGACGCTTTCGCCTAATATTGTGATCATGATCATTAACAAGGGCGCTATCATCTATGGAGGGGAACTGGCGGTCTCCTGTTATGCGGTGGTCAGCTATGTGATCTGTGTGGCTCAGCTTTTGATCCAGGGAATCGGAGACGGGGCCCAGCCGCTGATCGGAAGATACTATGGAAGTGACAGCCCCAAAGAAGTGGGGAAAGTACGGGCAATGGCCTATACTATGGCGGCAGGGGTGACAATTTTGTGTATTGGTGCTATTATTTTTAGCAGAAATGTTTTGGCGGGAGTATTTGGAGTATCCGGGGAAGTACAGGTTATGTACGCGGACGTGATCCAGTATTTTGCGATAGGACTTATATTTGCGGCGTTTTTAAGAGTGACCACGTCCTATTTCTACGCGGTGGAGAAGAATATTTCCGCTTATGTGCTGATCTATGGAGAGCCAACACTGCTGGCTTTGCTGGTGGCGTTTGTACTGCCGCGTCTGTTGGGCATCACAGGCGTGTGGATCTCGCCGCCGATGACCCAGTGCTGTCTTACCCTGATTGGAGCATTCCTATTGTGGAGAAGCGGCAGAAGATAGAAAGGGATGATACATGTGAAAGAACAATTGACCCAAAGCGATGTGGAAAAGATCAAGGAAGAGATTGAATACCGGAAGCTGGTAGTGCGCAAGAAAGAGCTGGAAGCCGTCAAAGAAGCCAGAGCCCAGGGAGACTTGAGCGAGAATTTTGAATATAAGGCGGCAAAGCAGGATAAAAATCGGAACGAAAGCCGCATCCGCTATTTAGAGAGGATGTTAAAAACAGCTAAGATCATATCTGATCAATCAAAGGAAGACGAAGTAGGGATCAACAATACGGTAGAACTATATTTTGAAGATGAGGATGAGACAGAAACCATCCGCCTGGTCACCAGCGTGCGGGGGAATTCCCTGCAGGGGCTGATCAGCATCGAGTCCCCCATCGGCAAGGCAGTGCTGGGCCATAAAGAAGGAGACCGGGTCAAAGTAAAGATCGGCGGCGGAGAGGGATATTATGTGGTGATTAAGAAGATCACTAAGACCAGCGATGACAGCGGGGATAGATTGAGAAAATATTAACAGGGGACGTAGTAAAATGCAAAAATGCTACGTCCCAAATTCACTTTTGGGGTGTACCCAAACTACATCTTGCAAATCTTTCTTTCTGTAGTATAATAAAATGTGTAGAAATTATGAAAAACGGGGAGCTTGCAAAAGCAGGCTGAGAGTAGGCTGAGCTGCCTTGACCCGCAACCTGATTTGGATAATGCCAACGTAGGGATATAACGTGTGATGACAGCGGATATGCCAGCAGTTGGTGTATCCGCTTTTCAGTTGATCCGGCTAAAAAGAAGGAGGTTTAAAGAAAATGTTAGGAGTATATTTACAGAATGTAAGAGACAAAGTTCCATTGGTGCACAATATCACCAACTATGTGACAGTCAACGATGTGGCCAACATCCTGCTGGCCTGCGGCGGAAGTCCTATCATGTCGGACGAGCCTCAGGATGTGGAGGATATCACCAGTATCTGCGGAGGGCTGAATATTAATATCGGTACGCTGAATGTGCGCAGTATTGAAGGGATGTTAGGAGCCGGAAGGAAGGCAAATGAGCTGAGACATCCGATTCTCCTGGATCCTGTGGGAGCGGGAGCCAGTGCGCTGAGGACCAATACTGCGGTGATGTTGATGGAGACTCTGCGGTTTGATGTGATCCGGGGAAATATTTCCGAGATCAAGACCCTTGCCCAGGGAAGCGGCACCACCAAAGGCGTGGACGCCGATGTGGCCGATGCGGTGACAGAAGAGAATCTGGATGAGGCGGTGACCTTTGCCAAAGACTTTGCCAAGAAAGCAGGCACGATCGTAGCAATTACCGGCGCTATCGATCTGGTTAGCGATGGGGAGACCTGCTATGTGATCCGCAATGGCCGGCCGGAGATGGGCAAGATCACAGGAACAGGCTGTCAGCTGTCCGGTATGATGACCGCGTTTCTGGTGGCCAATCCAGACCATAAGCTGGAGGCTGCCGCGGCGGCTGTGTGCGCCATGGGCCTTGCGGGACAGATGGGCTGGGAACGGATGCAGGAAGGAGACGGCAATTCCACTTACCGGAACCGGATCATTGACGCAATTTACAATATGGATGCCAAGATTTTAGATGAAGGAGCAGACTATGAAGTGCGATAAGAAAGATTTACTGCTGTACGCAGTGACAGACCGGAGCTGGCTGAATGGGGAGAGCCTGTACAGCCAGGTGGAAAAAGCGCTGAAAGGCGGTGCTACCTTTATCCAGCTTCGGGAAAAGGAACTTGATGAAGAGACCTTCCTGGAGGAAGCAAAGGAGCTTAAGAAACTGTGTCGGGAATATCGGGTACCCTTTGTGATCAACGATAATGTGGAGATCGCGGAAGCCTGCGGCGCAGACGGCGTACATGTAGGGCAGAGTGATATGGAGGCGGGAGACGTCAGAGCCCGACTTGGAGAAGATAAGATCATCGGAGTTTCCGCCGATACGGTAGAGCAGGCCCTGCTGGCCCAGCGGCATGGGGCAGATTACCTGGGAGTAGGGGCTGTTTTCCCGACAGGTTCCAAGGCCGATGCCTCAGATGTGGATCATGAGACTCTGAAAGCAATCTGCCAGGCAGTGAAGATCCCTGTGATCGCTATCGGGGGCATCAACAGGGAAAATGTGATGGAACTGGCGGGAAGCGGAATCTGCGGTGTCGCTGTGATCAGCGCCATATTCGGGGCGCGGGATATTGAGCGGGCGGCCAGGGATCTGAAGGAAGAGACCAGGCGCATGGTGGAAATATCAGAAAAGGAGCGGCAGGCGCAGGAGACAGAAGCGCCGGGGGCGGAATCATGATCCGGGGCGTGATCTTTGACGCAGACGGAGTGCTGCTGGACTCTATGGCAATTTGGGAGGAAGCAGGAGAACGGTACTTGCGCAAGCAAGGCAGAGAACCGGAACCAAGACTTGGAAGGACGCTGTTCGCCATGACAGTCCAGGAAGCGGCCCAGTATCTGAAGGAGACGTATGCAATCTCTTTGGGGATCCAGGAGATCGCGGCGGGGATTCTGGAGACGGTAAATGATTTCTATCTGTATGAAGTTCAGTTAAAGCCAGGCGTGTCAGAGTTCCTGGAGGCGCTAAAGCAGAAAGGAATTCAGGCCGCTGTCGCCACCTCCAGCGAGAAGAGCCAGATTGAACAGGCCTTCCAAAGACTGGGAATCAGGAAGTATTTCCAGGGGATCGCCACCTGTACGGAGGCTGGGGCGGGCAAGACGGAGCCGGCGGTCTATGAGATGGCCCGGAACATGCTTGGTACAGAAGTAAAAGAGACGGCGGTGGCGGAAGATTCCCTCTACGCGCTTTTGACGGCCAAGAGGGCGGGATATCCCACCGTAGGGATCTATGATCCTTTCAGCGAGGAAGACCAGGAGGAATTGAAAAGGCAGGCAGACCTTTATCTGCCAGACTTGAGAAATGAAAAACGGTTTTGGGACTGTTTTCTATAAGTGGGCAGTCTTAAAATAAAAGGGCTGTAAAGACCAGCCCGGCGGCGGATTGGGGGCACCACCTTCTGTCGCTTGACAAAATAATGTTGTGTTCAAAAATATGAGACAAGAAAGGGAGAATGACGAATGAGAACAGCATTAACAATCGCTGGAAGTGACTCCAGCGGAGGCGCCGGCATCCAGGCAGATATCAAGACGATGATAGCCAATGGCGTGTATGCCATGAGCGCGATCACCGCTCTGACTGCCCAGAATACCACCGGCGTAACCGGAATCATGGAAGTAACGCCAGAATTTCTGGAAGAACAGCTAGACAATATTTTTACAGATATCCGTCCGGATGCAGTTAAGATCGGAATGGTATCTTCCGGCTCTTTGATCCGCGCGATCGCGGGAAAACTGACTCAGTACCAGGCAGAAAATATTGTGGTAGACCCGGTCATGGTGGCTACCAGCGGCGCAAAGCTGATCAGTGACGAGGCGGTCCAGGCGCTGAAGGGATATCTGCTTCCTATGGCGGCGGTCTTAACCCCTAATGTGCCGGAGGCGGAAGTGCTCGCCGGGATTCCGGTGAAGTCGGAAGGAGATATGGAGACGGCCGCTGAGATCATCAGTGAAACCTATCACTGCGCTGTGTTATTGAAAGGCGGGCACCAGTTAAATGACGCCAACGACCTGCTGTTTCGGGATGGAACGGCCAAATGGTTCCGGGGAAAACGGATCGATAATCCCAATACCCACGGTACTGGCTGTACCCTTTCCAGCGCCATCGCTTCTAACCTTGCGAAAGGGTTTGCTTTGGAAGAGTCTGTGGAAAGAGCGAAAGATTATATTTCCGGGGCTCTGGGAGCTATGCTGGATCTGGGGAAAGGAAGCGGACCTATGGATCATGGATTTGATCTGAAGGGAAAATATATGGAACAGGCTGAGGGAGGCGAGTAATGTGGAAGCAAAACGGACCTCTGTGTTTGAGAATGGCCTGATCTGGTTTGGAGCGGCAGTATCCATTGCGGAAATCCTGACGGGGACCTATCTTGCGCCCTTGGGATTTGGCAGGGGTATAAGCGCGATCCTGCTGGGGCATGCGATCGGCTGCGCATTGATGTTTCTGGCCGGGCTGATTGGCGGAAAAACCGGGAAAAGCGCAATGGAGACGGTGAAAATGAGTTTTGGGCAGAAGGGAAGCCTTCTGTTCAGCGCCCTAAATGTCCTGCAGTTAGTGGGGTGGACCGGAATCATGATCTATGACGGAGCTCTTGCGGCAGATGGGGTGACCGGTACTGGACGGTGGATCTGGTGTCTGGTGATCGGCCTATTGATCGTAGCCTGGATTTTGGTAGGAGTAACAAACCTTGGGAAGATCAATCTGATTGCGATGGCGGGCCTGTTTCTTTTGACACTGCTTCTGAGCAAGCTTATTTTCTTTGACAGTGGAAGCGCGGATCTGGCAGCGGCGGAAACAATGACTTTTGGAGCGGCAGTGGAGCTTTCCGCGGCGATGCCCCTATCCTGGCTTCCCGTTATCAGCGACTATACCAGAGAAGCCAAAGAACCAGTCAAAGCAACGGCTGCCAGCGTGATCGTCTATGGGTTGGTAAGCTGCTGGATGTATGTGATCGGAATGGGAGCGGCTATTTATACGGGGGAATATGATATTGCCCAGATTATGCTGAAAGCGGGACTTGGGGCCGCGGCGCTCTTGATCGTGGTTTTCTCCACCGTGACAACCACTTTCCTGGATGCCTTTTCAGCAGGTGTTTCCAGCGAGTCGCTGTTCCTAGGAGTAAAGGCGAAATATGTGGCAGTGGGAGCGGCTGTCCTTGGAACCATTGCGGCTATTGTATATCCCATGGACAATATTACAGATTTCCTGTATTTGATCGGTTCCGTGTTCGCCCCTATGATTGCGGTACAGATTGCCTCGTTTTTCATTCTGAAGCAGGATGCGGGGCGGGAAAATGTCCACAAGATCAATCTGCTGGTCTGGGTGATGGGATTCATTCTATATCGGTTCCTGATGACAGTGGATCTGCCGGTGGGAAATACTCTGCCCACTATGATAATCACCGCCCTACTCTGCCTGGCGGCAAATAAGGCTTGCCATTTCTGAAAATCTGTGCTATGGTAGGCAGAGAAATAGATAAGATAGGAGATGAGAGGATGAAGACAATTTCCTGCTAATAACAAGGAAACCGCATAGCGAAACAAAAAGGCGCTGCAGGCGCGGGACGAAAGTCTTTGTTTTGTTATGCCAGACGCAGGAAATGTCAATTCTCATCCCTTTGAATATATGCCAGTGCTCTTTCGGCGATCAGAAAGAGCGTGTGTATGTCTGTGCGGCTGTAGGAAGACGTTCCTGCAGCTTTTTTTTAGTTCTGTTGGGAGGTGCGCTCATATGTCGATGATCGATGTTGCGGATTTAAGTTTTACTTATGAGGGAGGCTATGAACCTGTGTTTGAACAGGTGTCTTTTCGGATCGACACAGACTGGAAGCTGGGATTCATAGGAAGGAATGGAAGGGGAAAGACGACTTTTTTGAATCTTTTGATGGGGAAATATCCCTATGAGGGGAAGATTATTTCCAGCGTGGAGTTTGTTTATTTTCCATTCCCCATAAAAGATGAGAAGAAAATGGCGCTGGAAGTATTGGAAGAGGTGAATCCCCAGATTCAGCAATGGCAGATCTTGAAAGAATTAAATGCCTTAAAGGTGGACGCGCAGGTATTATACCAGCCTTTTGAAAACTTAAGCGGCGGTGAAAAGACCAAACTGCTCCTTGCGGCGCTGTTCCTTGGGGAGAATCGGTTCCTGTTGATCGATGAGCCGACCAACCATCTGGATCTGGAAGCCAGGCGGGTGACGGCGGACTATCTGAACAAAAAGAAAGGATTTATCCTGGTGTCCCATGACCGGAAATTCCTGGATGGCTGTGTGGATCACATTTTATCTATAAATCGGACGAATATTGAGATACGGAAAGGAGATTTTAGCTCCTGGTACCGGGACAAAGAAGCCAGAGACCAGATGGAACGGCAGCAAAATGAAAGACTGCGGGCCGAAATCGGACGTCTGGGACAGGCGGCCCGCCAGACGGGGAACTGGTCAGACAAGGTGGAAAAGAGCAAGAAAGGTAAGAAAGCGGCGGGATCAAAGATAGACCGGGGCTATGTGGGCCATAAGGCCGCCAAGATGATGAAACGGGCCAAGACATTGGAACAGCGGAGAGAGAAAGCAGTCCAGGAAAAGCAGGGACTGCTCAAAGATGTGGAGCAATGGGACTCGCTAAAGATGTTTCCGTTGGAACACCACGCCCAGCAGCTGGCGGTTCTGAAAGGGGTTTCTATTTCCTACGGTGAGAGATCCGCGTGCAGGGATATAACATTTTCTGTGGGAACGGGAGAGAGGATCTGTCTGGATGGGAGGAATGGATGTGGGAAATCCACCTTGCTGAAAGAAATCCTGCGTGCGGGAGGGGCCGCCAAAGAAGACGGGGCTGGGGAAACTGTGGAAGGAGAAGTGTGGCTTCCGGCAGGGGTGAAGATCTCATATGTTCCTCAGGAAGTCTCCGGTATTAAAGGAAACCTGGAAGAGCTGGCGGAAAAGGCGGGGCTGGATCTTACGATTTTTTTGACTCTGCTGCGGAAGCTGGATTTTGGAAGAGAACAGTTTGGCCGGGATATCTCCAGTTACAGCGCGGGTCAGAAGAAGAAAGTCCTGCTGGCCAAAAGCTTATGTGAACGGGCCCATATCTATATCTGGGATGAACCATTGAATTACATCGATCTATTATCCCGTATCCAGATCGAAGAATTGCTCCTTGAAGCCCAGCCTACTATGCTGTTCGTGGAACACGACCAGGCGTTCCGGGAGAAGATCGCTACCCGGACGATCCGTCTGTAAAGGGGATTGTGCGCAGTCCCGCGCAATGGTATGATTGCATTAAGAAGGTGATGTTATGGAACAGATGACACTATTTGATCATCAAGAAAATCTGATTCCCCTGGCCAGCAGGGTGCGGCCGGACAGCCTGGAAGGCTTTGTGGGGCAGGAACATCTGCTGGGGCCGGGGAAGATCTTGCGCCGGCTGATCGAGCAGGATCAGATCTCATCTATGATCTTCTGGGGGCCGCCGGGAGTAGGAAAGACCACTTTGGCCAGTATTATCGCCGGAAGGACCCAGGCAGAGTTCATTAATTTCAGCGCGGTCACCAGCGGTATAAAGGAAATCAAAGAAGTGATGCGCCAGGCGGAGGAAAGCCGGCGGATGGGAAACCGGACCGTCTTGTTTGTAGACGAGATCCACCGTTTTAACAAGGCCCAGCAGGATGCGTTTCTTCCTTACGTAGAGAAGGGGAGCATCATTTTGATCGGGGCTACGACGGAGAATCCCTCTTTTGAGATCAATGGGGCCTTGTTATCACGGTGTCGTGTTTTTGTGCTGAAGGCGTTAGAGGAACAGGATCTGGTGAAAATGATGGAACGGGCGCTGGCATCTCCGGCCGGATTCCAGGGCGAAAAAGTTCAGATTTCAAAGGATCAGCTTACAGCCATCGCGCGGTTTGCAGCTGGAGACGCCAGGACTGCGCTGAACACGCTGGAGACGGCGGTACTGAACGGGCAGATTACGCAGGAGGGCGTTCTGGTGACAGATGAAGATCTGGAACAGTGTATCACCAGAAGATCCCTGCTTTATGATAAAAGCGGAGAAGAGCATTATAATCTGATTTCAGCGCTGCACAAATCCATGCGAAACAGCGATCCGGATGCGGCGATCTACTGGATGTGCCGGATGCTGGAAGGCGGAGAAGATCCGCTTTATATAGCAAGAAGGCTGATCCGTTTCGCCAGTGAAGACGTGGGTATGGCGGACAGTCAGGCGCTCCAAGTGGCGGTGGCGGCTTATCAGGCCTGTCATTTCCTGGGAATGCCGGAATGTGACGTGCACCTGACCCATGCGGTCGTCTATCTTTCTATGGCCCCCAAGTCCAACTCTCTTTACACAGCCTGTGAAGCCTGTAAGAAAGACGTAAGGGAGAGGCGGCCGGGAGCAGTGCCGCTATGGCTTAGGAACGCGCCTACTGGGCTCATGAAAGAACTGGACTATGGCAAAGGTTACGAATACGCCCACAATACAGAAGAGAAACTGACCCATATGCAGTGTATGCCGTAGGGGATGGAAGGAACCGTCTAGTATCATCCGGGACAGCAGGGACAGGAGAAACAAGTA
>CABPCP010000043.1 GCA_902406105.1 uncultured Mordavella sp. | reverse complement strand
TGAGCCTAAGATGGCGAAGGAAGAGCGGGATCACAAATACGCGGGATGGAAGCGGGCGGTCGCCGGTGTGCTTAGCAAGTAGATTCATCTATGGTCTGAATGTTTATAGATGTTGATATGTAAACAAAAAATGTCTAAAAATGTTGAAGAACAAACAGAAACACAGACGCGGAATGTTGAAAGTAAGAGTTTTCCCCCAATATAATGGGCACATAGTGGTCGAGATTAGGTGAATCCTAGACGAATAAGCGGCCGCATGGAAATTTATAGAAAGAGAAAGAAAAGAGGTAGAAAAAACATGGAAGGAAAAATGAAAGTATGCGTTTTGACGGGTAAGAAGAAACTGGAATGGGTAGAGCGCGATATTCCACAGCCAGGCAAAGGCGAGCTTCAGATCAAGCTGGAGTATGTAGGTGTGTGTGGATCTGACCTTCATTTCTATCAGGAGGGGCAGCTCCAGAACTGGAAGCTGGATGGCCCTCTTGCCCTGGGGCATGAGCCGGGAGGCGTGGTATCCGCCATTGGAGAAGGAGTAGAAGGATTTGAGATTGGCGACAAAGTTTCCATTGAACCGGCCGTACCCTGCGGACATTGCGAAGAGTGCCGGAAAGGTCTTTATAATCTTTGCAAAAATATTAAGATGCTGGCGATCCCGGGGGAACGGGACGGCGTGAACGCGGAATACTGTGTGCATGATGCAAGTATGTGCTACAAACTTCCGGAGAATGTGAGCACCCTGGAAGGAGCTTTGATCGAGCCTCTGGCTGTTGGTATGCATGGAACGGAGCTGTCCGATGCAAGAGTTGGGGAGTCCGCGATCATTCTTGGAAGTGGCTGCATCGGATTGTGCACGCTGCTGAGCCTGAAAGCCCGCGGTGTTGCTGAGATCTATGTGGCGGACGTGATGGATAAACGTCTGGAGAAAGCCAAAGAGTTGGGCGCAACCAGAGTATTTAACAGTACCAGAGAAGATATCGTAGAATTTGCGCATACTCTTCCGGGCGGCGGCGTGGATCAGGTATATGAGTGCGCCGGCAACCGGATTACTACGCTGCAGACTTGCAAGCTGATCAAGAGGGGCGGAAAAGTAACGCTGACAGGCGTATCGCCGGAGCCGATCCTGGAGCTGGATACCGCAACTCTGAACGCGATGGAAGGAACGATCTATTCTGTATACCGTTATCGGAATCTGTGGCCAAAAGCCATTGCGGCAGTTGCTTCCGGTATGATTCCGGTCAAAGAGATTGTGTCTCATGAGTTTGATTTCAAAGACTGTATCGAAGCCATTGATTACAGTTTAAACCATAAGGATGACGTTGTGAAATCCGTGATCAAGATGGTATAAGTCAATTGCAGAAGGTATAAAGAGAGAATTCGCTCATACTTTATACAGGGGGCAGCTTCTGTGGTGGGAGCTGCTCCCATTACTGATTTTAGGGAGAGATATTTATGAAAAAGGTATTGCTGACAGTGACCATAGCGGCGCTGCTCGCATCATTGACAGGATGCTATGGGGGAGCGGGAGAGCTCTCAAATGAATATGTGACGATCAAACAATACGTGGGGGTTGAAGTAGAGGATGTTGTTCAGGAAGAAACAACAGAAGAAGATATTGATCAAGTGCTGGATTATATGATGGATCAGTATATCCGCGACAATGATCTGCCGGAAGATACGGAGGTCACCGATGAGATTGTACGGGATGGGCTTTCCACTACAACAGACAATGTGGAGGATTTCCGCAAAGAGATTCGTAAGCAGATTGATGAGACTAAAGCGGAAAGCGCGAAGGAATCGCTGGAGACTCGGGTGTGGGAGAAGGTCATTGATAATACAACGGTGGAAAAATGGCCGGAAGACCGGGTAGAAGAAGTGAAGCAAAGCTGGATCGAACAATATGAAAATTATGCCTCGGAATATGGCATGGAATATGATGAATATATGGAGGCCATTGGACTGACGGAAGACGATGTAGAAGAAGCGGCGCGGGCTAATGTGAAGCAGGAACTGATCGCCGAGCTGATCGCGGAAAAACATGCGCTGCGGCCTACAGAAGAGGAACTGCAGACGGCTTTAGAAGAATATGCGGAAGAATATATGTTTACGAATGTGGATTTGCTTCTGGAAGCGATCCCTGAGGAAGAGATGGAATTGTTGATTCTTCAGGACAGAGTGAAAGAATGGCTGGCAGATCGCTACGAGGTGGTGGAGCCAAGCAAAGAAGAAGAGCAGGAGCAGGAGGAAGAAACCTCAGAAGCTGAAGAAGAGGCGGAAACACAAGCGGAAGAAGAGCTGCTGCAGGAAGAGCAGACGGAGACATCGGAGTAAAGAGGGAATAAGGAGGTGCCTGCATGAAGACAAAAGTAATCATGGTACGCCATGGAGAGACAGAGTGGAATGTGCTGTGCAAATTTCTCGGAAGCGTAGATCTGCCATTGAATGAAAGGGGAAGAAGGCAGGCGGGTTATGCGAAAGAAGCGCTGAAGGATACACCGATTGATGTGATTTATTCCAGCCCGATGAAGAGAGCTTATGAGACTGGAGAGATCATCCGCGGAGAACGTCCCCTTGATATCCGGGTGGACGAAGGGCTTCGGGAGATCGGCTGCGGCAAATGGGAAGGCCTGGACGGGAAAGAAGTGGAAGAAAGATGGCCCGGCCAGATTGAACTCTGGGGAAACCGGCCGGAAGAATGCAGGATCGAAGGGGGCGACACTTTTCAGCAGGTATCGGACCGGATCGTGGAGGCGTTCTTCAGAATCGTCAATGAGAATCGTGGAAAGACAATCTTGATCACATCTCATATGATCTGTCTGACGCTTCTGATGATCCATTTTAAGGGAGGATCGATCAACGATATGTGGAATGTAAAGCCCATCGCAAATGGAGCTCTGAATGTTGTGGAAGTCTCTGAAGATGATGATGTAAAGATCCTGGCCTGGAGTGATGATCATTTTGTGCCGGATGAAGATAAAAAAGGAAGTGCTCTGGTAGCCGGACGGAATTATGTGGAGGACTGAAGCGTGTAGCGCCAGTCCTCAGCTCCGGTTATAGTGGTGGACGATCTCGCAGGTCTGTGGATTTACCACTAGAACCTCTTTCCCAAGTCCAGCGGCTTTTTTGATAATTTCTGGGGAGGTCTGGTCGTCAGTGATAATCACATCGATCTGACTGAGAGGGATTGAATTGCACAGGGATGTATGTTCGCATTTGGTGTGGTCGATCAAAAGCACGGTCTTTTTAGCAATGGAGACCAGTGCTTTTTTTGTTTCCACCAAGGGATAAGTGTGTTCAAAAGCGCCGCCGGGGATACGGAACGCGCGGGCGGAGATAAAGGCTACATCGGCCGGGTGCTGTGTCAGGCTGTCCGCCGAATCAGTCATGATGGATTTGGTTCGATGGAAAAGAAGCCCGCCTACCACGTATGTCTGAATATTTTCCTTTGAAGATAATTCAACTGCTGTCATTAGATTGGAGGTAATAACAGAAAGAGGAACATTATCTGGAAGAAAATGGGAAAGAGTATGAGCGGTGGTTCCGGAGTCGATACAGATCACGCTGTATGGGTGTACAAAGCGGAGGGCAGCCTTCGCAATAGCCTCTTTCTCGTAAAGGTGTTCGTCGATTTGCTCATGGAAGTAATTTGGCTTTTCGTTTTTGGCGAGAAACGCACAGCCGTGTTTCCGGTGGATCAATCCCATTTCCTCTAATTCATTTAAGTCTCTGCGGATGGTCATTTCGCTGCAGTCCAGTTCTTCGGACAGTTCTTTGGGAGTGCAGACCATACGGTTTTCCAGTAGTTCTATGATTTTGGCATGGCGCGCTTTTTTCATATCGAATATCCTCCTGATCGTTTGTAATCATATGGTATAACTTTTTTTGTGTAATTGCAATATGTAAAAGCTAAAAATGTTAAAATTCGAACAAAATAGAGTTTAAAATGATTTTATTCAAACATAATGGAGTGCCTGAAATGTTGAAATAAAAACTTCTATCATTTTATAATTAACACATAAGTTATAAGACCCAAACAGGAAGGAGAAAAGACTATGATAAAAATGCCTGAGAAGGAACGGGCGGTGGGAATGTACAAGAAAATGTACCAGATCCGTCAGTATGAAGAAACTATCTATTATCTTTTCCTGGAAGGGATCATGCCTGGAACAATCCACCAGTCTCATGGCCAGGAGGCGTGTGCGGTCGGCATGATCTATGATCTGAGGAAAGAAGATTATATTTTGACGACTCACCGGCCTGCCGGACATGATCTGGCAAAAGGAGTTTCCTTGCGTTCTATGATGTGTGAGATGTTTGGAAAGGCGGAAGGCTGCTGCAAAGGTAAAGGAGGAGCAATGCACACGGGAGATATTTCTGTGGGCGCGGTGACCGCGAACGCGATCGTGGGAGGAAACCTTCCTATTGCGGCAGGAGTGGCGCTGCGCTGTAAGATGATGAAGACAGATAACGTGGCGGTCTGTTTCTTTGGTGATGGCGCCAGCAATGAGGGATCGTTCCATGAAGCATTGAACGCGGCGGCGGTATGGAAACTGCCAGTGGTATATGTGTGTGAGAATAATCTGTATTCCGCAACCACTTCAATCAAGATGACTTGTAATCTGGAAAATGTGGCGGCAGACAGAGGAAGCGCTTACGGGATTCCAAGTGAAGTGGTAGACGGAAACGATGTTTTGGCAGTCAATGAGGCGGCCGCAAGAGCGATCCATAGAGCAAGAGCTGGAGAAGGTCCTACGATCCTGGAACTCAAAACCTACCGGATCGGCGGTCATTCCAGAAACGATGCCTGTGGATACCGTCCTAAGGAAGAGGAAGAAGAGTGGTTTTCCAGAGATCCAGTACACAGCTTCCGAAAGCGCCTGATCGAAGAAGGTGTGATCAAAGAAGAGGAACTGACAAGAATTGAAGAAGAGATCACAGCGGAAATCGAGACGGAAGTAGAGTACGCCCAGAACAGCCCGGATCCAGAACCGGAATCCGCGCTGAGAGACGTTTATTGGGAAGGAGGCAGAGCATAATGGCTGAAATGTCGATCGCAGATGCGTTAAAACTGGCAATACAGGAAGAAATGAGGCGGGACGAGACAGTATTCTGCCTGGGAGAAGACGTGGATATCAAAGGCGGTATGGGCGGAGCCTTTACCGTGACCAAAGGTCTTTTGGATGAGTTTGGGCCGGAGCGGGTCATTAATACGCCGATTGCGGAAATCTTAATTTCCGGCGTTTGTGTGGGAGCCGGGATGACCGGGATGCGGCCTGTGGCAGATCTGCAGTATGGAGACTTCCTCTTCTGTATGATGGACCAGTTGGTGAACCAGGCGGCAAAGATGTGCTATATGTCCGGCGGTAAAGTACATATTCCTATGGTTATGCGGGCACCCTGCGGGGCCACTAACCGAGGCGCGCAGCACGCCCAGAGCTTGGAAAGCTATTTTATCCATGTGCCGGGACTTAAGGTGATCAGCCCATCCACTCCTTATGATGCCAAGGGGATGATGAAACAAGCGATCCGGGAGGATAACCCTGTGCTTGTATTTGAACATAAGCTTCTTTATGGAGGGAGCAGAAAAGAAAAAGATGCCATTAAGACATCCGGAGAAGTTCCGCAAGAAGACTACACGATAGAATTTGGCAAAGCGGCAGTCAGAAGAGAAGGAACGGATGTGACCATTGTGGCAAATCTTTTGATGAGTTACAGGGCTCAGGAAGCGGCGAAGATTTTAGAAGCAGAAGGCATAAGCTGCGAGGTGATCGATCCCAGGAGCCTGCTTCCATTTGATTATGAAACGGTAGAGCAGTCGGTGAAAAAAACCGGAAAGTTAATGATCGTGCATGAGGATACCTATACCGGAGGATGGGGGGCTCAGGTGGCGGCCCATTTTGCGGAGCACAATATTTTTGATCTGGATGCGCCGGTGAAGATCGTGGCGGCATATGACACGCCGATTCCCTTTGCATCACCAATGGAGAATTTTGTGATCCCATCTACAGAGAGAATTACGGAAGCGGCAAGAGAATTAGCAAAATTTTAAGGAGAGAAGACCATGAGCAGAATATCTGTGAAAGAATTAATGAAACACGCAAAAGAAAACAAATACGCGGTGGGGTATTTTGAAAGCTGGAATTTAGAATCCACCCTGGCGGTAGTGCGGGCGGCGGAAAATATGAGGTCCCCGGTTATGATCGGTGTGTGCGGAACTTATATTGGAGAACCAAAAAGGAAATATAAGGAAAGCTTGACGGTGTACCAGGCAATGCTGGCCCAGATCGCCGAGGAAGCTTCCGTTCCGGTAGCCCTTCTTCTCAATGAGGCGGATGATGAGAATATGGTTCTTCAGGCGGCACAGTGTGGATTTGATATGGTGATGTTTGCTCCAGTTTTTGCCTCAGAAGCTTTGCCGCTTCAGGAGTTGACACAGATTCAGAAGCGAATCGCGGCAGAGGCTCATAAGCACGGCGTTGCCGTAGAAGGAGAAGTGGGCGAACTGCCTCTGTTTAATTCTGCTACTGGCGAACTGCATGAGGGGGAAGACACAGACCCAGAGCTTTGCGGCCAATTTGTAGAAGAAACAGGAATTGATACAGTGGCGGTGGCTGTTGGAAATTGTCATCTGAAAGAAGACGGTATGGTGACGATCAACTATGAGGCGCTGCAAACACTTGCCGAGAAGATCAATATTCCCCTTGTTCTTCACGGAGGCACAAGTATTGCAAAAGAGGATTTGTCAAAAGCAGCTTCCATGGGCGTTTGCAAAGTGAACTTCGGAACGGGCCTGAAGAGGGCTGTATTAAATACCATGAAGGCTTATCTGGCGGAACACGATGTGGATAAGATGGATCCTAACGATGTTCTGGGAAGAGGCGCGGACCGAGATATTATTGTTCAGGAACAGGAAGCAGTGATCCGTTATGTAGAAGAGACGATTCGGGCTTTGAACGGAGAAAATAAAGCATTTTAAGAGAGCAGGTGGCGGTTTATGTTAAAAGAGATTACAATGCCGGCAGGCGGCCAGACGACAGATACCTCTGTGATCGGCACTTGGCTGGTGAAAAAGGGAGACAAAGTAAAGCGCGGCGATGCTCTTCTGGAGATTGAAACAGATAAAGCGACATTGACGGTAGAAAGCTTTGCCAAGGGAACAGTCCTGGCAATTCTTGCTGAAGAAGGAGACGAGGCTTCTGCGGGGGATGTGATCGCCTATATCGGAGAAGAAAGCGATCTGCCGGAAGTGGAAAGAAGGCTAAACGCTGGGACAACACAGTCCGCAGAGGATAAGCAAGAACTGCCAGAACAGAAGATCAGCGCAGGCAGACAGGAAGATGAATATCAACCGATAGATCTATCCGCTCCAATCAGATATGAGGCTGGAACGGAGGAGAATACCGCAGGAGGGAAAGAAGCGCTGGGAGATATCAAAGCTATGCCGAATGCCAAAAAGTTGGCGAGAGAGGAAAAGGTTTCCTTAAAAGATGTGGCTGAATATGCCGGGAAATCAATCTTAAAACGCCAGGATGTGCAGGCTTACCTGGAGCGGGCAGAAAAAATAGCGCCGCCAGATGCTGGAAATGCGGATGAGAAAATTCCGCTTACCAACATGCGTAAGGTGATCGCCAGAAGAATGACGGAGAGCGCTCAGAATATCCCTGCTTTCCAAGCGGCAGTAGAAGTGAATATGGAACGGTGTATTGCTTTCCGCAAAACGATAAATGAAGCGCGTAAAGAAGGAAAGATCTCCTATAATGATATTCTGTTCAAATGTATGGAAGCGGCGATCCGCAGATATCCTTATTTGAATGCATCTTATACAGAAGAGGCGATCATCCTCCACAAAGATGTGAACATTGGTCTTGCTGTTTCTGTGGAAGCCGGTCTTGTAGTGCCGGTAGTAAAACAGGTTAATGGAAAAGGAATTGAGGCGATTTCTGCCGAAAATAGAATAAATATTAAAAAGGCAAGGGAAGGGAAGCTCATGCCGGAGGATATGTCCGGCGGTACGATCACCCTGTCAAATCTGGGCATGTACCCGATTACAGAGTTTAACGCAATCATCAATCCTCCGGAAGTATGTATCCTGGCTGTGGGAGCTATGGAAGAGAAGCCGGTATTCGAGCAGGGACAGTGGAGACCGGTCCCGGTGATGAAGATCACAGGAAGTTTTGACCACAGAGTCATTGACGGAGCCTACGGCGCGGAATTCTTAGCGGAACTTAAGAAGGTTATCGAAAATCCTGCCCTTGCGCTGTTGTAGGCGGAAGAAAATATATAGGAGGCGTAGAAGGTGAGCAAGAAAGACTATGACATAATCGTGATCGGAGGCGGACCGGGAGGATATTCTGCCGCTATATCGGCCGCGAAAGAAGGGCAGAAAGTTCTTCTGTTTGAAGGGGAGGCTATCGGAGGCACCTGCCTGAATGTGGGATGTATTCCGACGAAATATCTGCTGGATAAAGCGGCGGCTTTGGAGAAGATCCGAAGTCTGGCTGGAAAGCGGATCTTAGAAGAAGCCGGATACTACAGCTTTCAAAAGATTCAAGAAGGCCGGTCGGCAGTGGTCAAAAAACTGGTGGGAGGCGTGGAATATCTTCTGAAAGCCAATCGGGTAGATGTGGTACGCAAAAACGCTGTTTTCAGACAGCCTGGCCAGGTGGAATGCGATGGTGAGGTTTATGAGGGAAAGCATATCATTATCGCGACCGGATCCCAGAGCAGCCAGATCCCAATTCCAGGAGCAGAGTACGCCATTACCAGTACAGAGGCGCTTGCTCTTTCCAAGGTACCTAAGAAACTGACGGTGATCGGCGGAGGCGTGATCGGGATGGAACTTGCCAGCGCGTTTCATTCCTTTGGCGCGGAAGTGACGGTGATCGAAGTGCTTCCAGAACTCTTTCCGGCGGAGGACAAGAAAGCCGTATCTTATCTGACCAAAGAGTTGAAAAAGAGAGGGATCCAAATATTCTGCGGAACTGGAGTAAAGGAGATCCGGAAGGCGGCAGATGGATACCAGGTAGTATATGGAGGAGAGGAATCCGGGGAAGCGCAGGCGGATATCGTCTTGATGGCGACTGGGAGAAAACCAAGACTTACCGGTATCGACGCCGAGGCTCTGGGGTTGGAATTGACGGAGAAAAAAGAAATCAAAACGGACTGTCATATGCAGACGAACCTTCCCAATGTGTACGCGATCGGAGATGTGGCAGGTGGTTATCAGCTTGCACATGCGGCCTATGCGGAAGGAGAGGCGGCAGTAGCCCATATTCTTGGGAAGGAAGGGGAGGCAGACTTGGCTGTTATGCCAAGATGCATCTATACAATGCCGGCTTTTGCGGCCGTTGGCATGAGTGATGAGAAGGCAAAGGAACAAGGAATCGAGACGGCAGCGGGAGAGTTTTCCTATGTGGGAAACGGCATGGCTCTTGCAGAAGGGGCGGAAGGCCTGGTGCGGGTCCTGATGGATAAAAGGCAGAAGAAGACCATCGGCGTACAGATTATAGGGGAAGGCGCTCCGGAACTGATCTCGTTTGCGTCTCTGGCTGTAAAGAAAGAACTGACACTTGAGGAGTGGGGGAACTTGATCGTAGCCCATCCGTCGCTGTCTGAGATGGTAAAAGAGGCGGCACTGGATTGCTTTGGGCTAAGTGTGCATGGAAGCGTAAAGAAGTAAAGGAGGAGACGTCTATGGGAAATTATTTAATTGGACTGGATTATGGGACGGGAGGAGGAAAGGCCTGTATTATCGATGAAAATGCAGATGTGCTGGCCTATTCTTTCCAAGAATATCCGATATACGTGGATAAACCGTCCTGGTCAGAACATGATGCGGAGAACTACTGGACCCTGGCCTGTGAAACCATACGGGACTGTCTCAAGAAATCGGGAGTCTCGCCGGAAGAGATTCGTGGAATCGGCATTTCTTCAGCCCAGCCTTGCCTCGTGATGGTGGATAAGGCTTGTAATCCTATCAATCGGGCGTATAACCTGATGGACCGCCGGGCGGTGGATCAAGTAGAATGGCTGCGGGAGAATGTTGGCGTGGACGAGATCTTCCAGATCAACGGCAATCGGATCGAGGATTATCCTACGATGGTCAACATTATGTGGGAGAAAGAGAACCGGCCGGAGGATTATAAGAGAATCTGGAAAACCCTTACGATAGATGGGTTTGTACGCCTTAGGATGACAGGGGTGGCAGCTATGAGCTATTCCCACGGCGGATTCTGGGGTGTAGCCTATGATATCCGGAAAAAAGAGTTTAACCAGGAACTGATGGACAAAATCGGGATTGATATGGATCTTATGCCGGATCTCTATCCCTGTGAAGCGGTGATAGGGACAGTGACAGAGAAAGCGGCCAAAGAACTGGGGTTGGTGCCAGGGATACCCGTATGTGCGGGACAGGTGGACTGCAATGCTGGATTTGTGGGCGGCGGCGCGATCACGCCGGGAGATGTACAGATCAATCTTGGAACCTGCGGGGTCATGGGAGTAGTCAATGACAGCAAAGAGTTTATTGATCTGGTATGTAATGATGCTTATACCACGAACTCCTGCAACGACTTTATTTCGATCGCGGTAGTTCTGACGGGAGGACAGGTGCTCAGATATCTGCGGGATAACTTCTGCCAGATGGAAAATGCCACAGCGAAATTAATGGACGGCATGGATGTGTATGATATCATGAATAAAGAAGCGGAAAAAATCCCGGCGGGAAGCGAAGGGCTGATCGTACTGCCTTACCTTGCGGGTGAGCGAACGGTCTTGTGGGACGCTTATGCAAGAGGAACGGTGTTTGGCTTGTCCATGCATCATACGAAAGGCCATCTGATCCGGGCGTTCATGGAAGGGGTAGCTTATGCGCTGTATGATAACTACCGTCTGATGCTGGAGAAGGGGATCAAGGCCAACGCGCCGATTATTTTGAATGAAGGCGGGGCGAAAAGCAAGCTGTGGCGCCGGATTATTACAGATGTCTTCAATGTGCCTACCGCGTTTGTGGAGAACCGGGTAGGAGCGCCCTACGGCGATGCGATTCTGGCGGGAGTATCCGCCGGGGTTTTCCAGGACTTTACCATTGCCAAAGAAAAGGTAAACTATATTGATTATATGGAACCGGATGAGGAAAGTCATAAACGGTATATGGAGTATTTCCAGATTTATCACCGGCTGTATGAACATTTAAAGGACGACTTTGCGGACTTGTATCACGCGGCGAAAAAGTATGAAGCATAAGTATCTTTTGATAAATGACTGTACCGATCCTTATTATAATCTTGCTCTGGAAGAATATCTGCTCTTGAATCACAGGGAAGGACCGATTGGGCTGCTCTGGCAGAACGATCAAACGATCGTGGTCGGGAGGCATCAAAATACGATTGAAGAGATCAACCAATCCTATGTCAAAGAGCATGGGATTAAGGTGGTAAGGCGGACGACTGGAGGGGGAGCCGTCTATCACGACCTGGGGAATCTGAATTATTCTCTGATCACAGACTATGACAGGGAAGGAAGCCATCCTGCAATGAGCGAACTGGCCTATCCTGTCATTGACACACTGGAAAGCTTTGGAGTGCATGCCTCTTTTAGCGGACGAAATGATATTATGATAGAGGGAAAGAAAGTGTCTGGAACGGCGCAGAGGATTTATGAAGAAAGAATCCTGCACCACGGCTGTCTTTTGTTTGAATCCGATCTGAGCAAAGTATCAAAGAGTCTGAATGTACGAGCGGATAAGTTTTCGTCCAAAGCGGTGAAATCTGTACGGGGAAGAGTAGCCAACATCCGAGATTTCTTAACGGAAGATACTTCAATAGAAGAGTTTAAAGAACGGCTGGCTCAGCATCTTTTGGGAGAGGGAAGCTGGGTAGAACTGGAGCTCGATCAAAGGGATAAGCAGGAGATAGAGAAACTGAAGAGAGAAAAATACGAGACCTGGGAATGGAATTACGGACTTCCGATCAAGTATTCCGCCCATAATTATAGAAAGTTTCCAGGCGGGACGGTGGAAGTCTACTTAAACATTAATAAAGGCAGAATTGAGACATGCCAAATGTTTGGAGATTTTATGGCTCTGCGTCCGGCTTCAGAAGTGGCCGGGAAGCTGGAAGGGTGCCGATACCGTAATAAAGACGTGGAAAGGATTCTTGCCGGACTCAGTATAGAAGAATATTTCGGGACAGTCAGCATCGGGGAAGTGGCAAAGACGATATGCTGTGCGGAGGAATAAGAGATGAAGGTCGTTTGTATGGGAGACAGCCTAACATATGGATATGGAGTTGCAAGGGCAGCGGTGTGGACTGCCCTTCTTTCTGATGCGTGGCCCCAAATGAGCGTGATCAATAGAGGGATCAGCGGGGATACCACGGGAGGAATGATGGCGCGCCTGGAAAGGGATGTGGTGGAAGAACAGCCGGATTTTGCGATTTTGATGGGCGGAAGCAACGACATCTTTTTTGGGCGGGATTTAAAAGGGGCAAAGTGCGGCATCAGCGGGATGGTATTTCAATGTTTAGCCAATAAAATCAAAGTTGGGCTGGGCGTTCCTTTTCCGGTAGTCCAGGAAGGAATCGATGATAGGTGGAAACCATATGCGAGCGGAGAGAAAGTGCAGGAACTGCTCAAAGAATACAGACAATGGCTTCTGGAGTTTGGAGAGAGTTTTTCGATCGAGATCCTGGATTTTTGGAAAGTTCTGTCAGAACGGAAGGAAACCATAGGAAGATATTATCTGGATGGGATTCATCTGAATCCATTGGGGCATCGTTTGATCGGAGAATACCTGATAAAAAGGTTTTCCGTGAAATACAGCAATATGCTACAATAACAATACCAATATGCCGGTGTTGTGAATAAAGAAAGAAAAGAGGTTTGATCATGAAGAAAATTATCAATCACCCAGACCATGTTGTGCAGGAAATGATGGAGGGCTATATCGCTGCCTACGGAAGATATTTTAAGAAGCATCCGAAGGTAAACGGCGTCCTCTTAAAACAAAGCAGAAAAGATAAAGTTGCCCTTGTAATCGGCGGGGGAAGCGGTCATGAGCCTATGTTCTCCGGATTTGTCGGAAAAGGGTTGGCGGATGCGGCTGCCTGCGGGAACTTTTTCGCTTCTCCGGATCCAAATACAGTCTATGAGACGGCAAAAGCGGTGGAACAAGGAAAGGGAGTCCTTTTTGTCTATGGATGTTATGCCGGGGATAACTTGAACTTTGATATGGGTGAAGAGTTCTTGAATGATGAGGGGATCTCTACCGCCCACGTGCGGGTGTGGGACGACGTAGCCTCCGCTCCGAAGGAGAGGATCAGCGACCGCAGGGGTATTGCCGGGGATGTGTTCGTTGTCAAGATTGCGGGAGCGGCTTGTGATGCGGGACTCTCGCTTGAAGAAGTGACCAGGGTAACGGAGAAAGCCAGGGATAATACCAGGAGCGTAGGAGTGGCTACCGCTCCGGCTCAGCTTCCAGGGGTGGACCGTCCGATTTTTGAACTTCCGGAAGGAAAGATCGAGTATGGAATGGGACTTCATGGAGAGCGGGGAGTACTCAGGACAGACTGGCAGGAGGCGGATGTTCTGGCGGAACGTATGTATGGCCAGATTATGGAAGATGCGGATCTGTCGGCGGGAGATGAGGTGTGTGTCCTTGTAAATGGTCTTGGCTCTACTTCTATCGCGGAACTGGCGATTGTTTACCGTAAAGTGAAAGAACTGCTTGATCGGGACGGAATCAAAGTTCATGACACAGACTTGAACAGCTACTGCACCAGCCAGGAGATGGGAGGCTTTTCGATTACGCTTTTTAAGCTGGATGATGAATTGAAGAAATATTATGATATGCCTTGTTATTGTCCGTTTTATGCAAAGGGAGAGTTGACAGGAACGAGCATACAAGAAACGGAAGACTGCGCATCGGCAGCAGAGGAAACAGAAGAGCCTGAGTTTGATGAAAATGATATCGAAGATGTGGAGGTGGTCCGCAGCAAGGCGGGAGAACTGACTGAACTGAACGCGGAAGATACCAGAAATATGCTGATCTATATAGCCAATAAAATCATAGCCAATAAGCCTTATCTGACGGAAGTGGACAGCGCCATCGGAGATGGAGACCATGGGATTGGGATGGCTGGAGGAATGCAGAAAGTCCGCAGGAAAATGAGACAGATGGAAGGAGAGCATAATGCTTACGCATTATTTGAAGCTGCAGGCAAAGCCATGCTGTTGAGTATGGGCGGAGCATCGGGAGTGATTTTTGGAAGTCTATATCTGGCAGGAGCAAAGGGAATGGAAAGGAAAGAGACGCTGGCAGCTCAAGATCTGGCGCAGATGGAGCGAAAGAGCCTGGAAGCGATTCAGGAGAGAGGAAAAGCCGCGGTAGGAGACAAGACCATGGTAGATGCATTGGCGCCCGCGGTAGAAGCGCTGGAAGCGAATCAGGACAAAAGTTTGCTGGAGATGCTGAAATCAGCGGAAAAGGCGGCAAAGCAGGGAGTGGAGGACACAAAGAAATACCAGGCGAAATTTGGCCGGGCAAAATCGCTAATGGAACGTGCGATAGGTTACCAGGATGCGGGAGCGACATCAGTTTGGCTGATCTTTCAAGGAATGCGCGAGTTTGTAGAAGGATAAAAAGACATAAAAACGGATACATACTAGTATGGTATGTATCCGATTTTTTTGAGAATATTTTTGATCGAGAGTGGAAAGGGGGCTTCCCGGTGAGGGGAAAGGTAATTATTTTTTTTGTAACAAGAAGCCGGGAAGGCCTCCCCCTTTCCATCCCTTAGTGGATCAATTTCTTGACCGCACTCAGAGAGTCCCGAATAAGCCGATTAAATTTATCTGCCTGCCAGGCTGCCCGCCCGGTAAACAGTCCGTCGATGGAAGGCTGAACGATGAGTTCCTCTGCGTTTCCGGGATTAACACTCCCGCCGTAGAGGACGGGAATATCAGCTCCGGCTTTGCCAAAGATCTCGTTCAGACAGGTTTTGATCACTTGGTGCATTTCTTCGGCATAATCCGCGGTGGCAGGAGTCCCATTAACCCCTATGGACCATACCGGTTCATAGGCAACCCAGATTTTTGGAACCTGTGAGACGGGAACGTCATGAAAACCAACCTTAAGCTGTGTACGGAGAACTTCCGGACTGATGCCAAAAGCTTTCTCTTCCGCGGTTTCGCCGATACACAGCAGAGCGGTAAATCCGTGATTAAGAGCGGCTTTTACTTTCTTGTTTTCTTCCACATCCGTTTCGCCAAATACATGGCGACGTTCCGAATGACCGATCATTACAAGATCCAGTCCCAGCTCTTTAAGCATAAGAGGAGAAATCTCTCCGGTAAACTGTCCTTCGTCCTCCCAGCACATATTCTGCGCGCCCAGTTTGATATACTGCCGGTCAAAGCATTGAGTCGCGCTTTCCAGAGTGGTAAAAGAAGGAATGATAAAGAGCTCGATCTCTTCACGACTAAGATCCTTGGTGTAGTCCGCAAGAGCTTTGAGATACTCGGTTGTGTCTTTGATATTTTTATACATTTTTAAATTGCTTCCAAAATATATCTTCTTCATGCCGCGCTCCTTATATGTCATACACCTTGAATTGTAAAAACCAAAACTACTATATCTATTATACTAAAAAGGAAAGAAAAATTCAATCAAGAACAAAGGAATTTTCGATTTCATCTGTTTTTGATCAGGAAGGAAGAGTGTCAAAGCAAAACACACCGCATATTCTGATAGCAAGAGGTATTTGGAATATGAGGTGTTTTGCTATGGCTTACTCGATTATGCTGGATGCTGGGCACGGCGGCCGGGATCCGGGGGCTGTGTATAATGGACGGCAGGAAAAGGATGATACGCTCGCGCTTACGCTGGCTGTTGGAGAAATCCTCCAAAATAACGGAATCGACGTGGAGTACACCAGGACGACAGATGTCTATGAGACACCGCTTGAGAAGGCTATGGAAGCGAATAACGCGGGAGTAGACTTCTTTGTTTCAATCCACCGCAATTCGTTTCCTGTAGATAATGAAGTGTCAGGGGTGGAGACATTAGTTTATGACCTTTCCGGCCTGAAGTATCAGGTGGCGCAGGACATCAACGAGCAGTTAGAGTCGGTGGGATTTGTGGATCTTGGCGTGAAAGCGAGACCGGGACTGGTGGTTCTTAGAAGGACAGAGATGCCGGCGGTGCTGGTGGAAGCGGGATTTATCAATTCAGACACAGACAATTATCTGTTTGATGAAAATTTTGACGATATTGCACAAGCGATAGCAAGGGGGATTTTAGATGGGCTGACTTCAGCCGGTGAGATCCAGAATACAAATTACCGGGTTCAAGTGGGATTATTCCGGAATTGGAACTATGCTCAGAGATTGGAAAACGAACTGTTGGAACAGGGCTTTCCGGCGTTTATCGATGATTCCGGTCAGTATATCAGCGTGCAGGTGGGAGAATATCAGACTCTCGAAGAGGCGGCAGAGGCTGAAAGACAGTTGAAAAACGCGGGCTATCAGACATTGATTGTCAGTTAAACAGGAGTGAAGAAGTTTTACCTAAGTTTTGCGAAAGTTTACCGTATGTTTTAACAAAGAGCTCTTACAATAAAAACAAAGAAATGAGAGTTGTCGATACATAGGAGGAGGTATGACAAATGACGCTTTTGTGGAATGTGGTAAAGAGATTTTTTCATGAAGAGTGGACAGCCGGCGTATTTTTGGCGGCAAATATCCTTTTCTGGACAGCGGGAAGTATGGCGGCAGGAATGATGTTCTGCGTTGTTGCGGCAGGAGCGGCGGCAGTCAGCTGCGCGGCAAACGTTTTGTGTATATCTATCTATGCGGGGATCATCCTGGGGCTGTTCGGGGGGATTCTGTTTTTGGCCCGCAGACAGCAATAGCTTTTTGAGATTGTCTGTGATAATATATTCCCAGAAACACCAGGGGGAAATTTCCCCTGACATCTTCTTGGAAGACGGAGGGAATATAGATGGCAGAGAAAATTGGATTTCAAGAGAAGTTAAGAGGAATTCTGGAACTGGCGAAAGAACAAGGGGACGTTCTTTCTATGGAAGAAACAGAAGAATACTTTGAGGAAGAAGCGCTTTCTCAGGAGCAGATAGAATTAGTATATCAATACTTAATGGAGCAGGGAGTGCGGGTAAAAGGATACGAGCCCGCCGGAGGGATCTTAAAGGAGTCCGGCGAGGAACGGGAGGCGCTTAACGCAGAAGAGCAGAAGTATCTGGATCATTATCTGGGAGAGATAGAGACGCTTGAGGAATCGGGCGAAGATAGACTTGCCCATTATCTGGGGGAAGTTGTAGAAGAGGTAAGGGAACTGCGGCGGGGAGAGGTGTTTCTGGGGGATCTGATACAGGAAGGAAACATGCGTCTTGTGGTTTCCATGGGAGAAAATCCCGAGAAATCAGAGGAGGAGATCCTTAAGGAAGTCCGCCAGTCCATGATAAGTCTGATCGAAATAAGCGGAGCGGCCAAACAGGGAGACAGACAGATGGTTCGGAAAGTATCCCAGCTGAAAAAAGCGGTGATCGAGATGGAAAAGGAAGAAGAGCGAAAGGTGACTCTCGAAGAAGCCGCGGAACGGCTGGGGATCACAAGACAGGAGGCGGAAGCGATCTGGAAGCTGACTGGAGAAGAGGAAAATTAGAGCGCAGACAGGAACGATGGAGAGGCATCGTTCCTGTCTTTATCTATAGGATGAGGTTTGGCGGATGAAAGGCATTGTCTGGAGGGAGTGTTTTTGTTATAGTTAAAGAACGGAGAAAAAAGAAAAAGGAGGCTGGCGGCATGATTTTATTTATTGAGTATCCGAAATGCAGCACTTGCCAGAAGGCGAAGAAATGGCTGGATGAACATCAGGTGGAGTATCAAGACCGTCATATCAAAGAAAATAATCCGACAGCAGAGGAACTGCGTCAATGGCACGAGATGAGCGGGCTGCCTTTGAAGAAGTTCTTTAATACCAGCGGGATGCTGTATAAGAGCATGGAGCTGAAGAACAAACTGCCGGAGATGACAGAGGAGGAGCAGTACGAGCTGCTTGGAACGGACGGGATGTTGGTAAAGCGCCCGCTGGTCATAGGCAAAGACTTTGTACTGACCGGTTTCCGCGAGAAGGAATGGGAGGAAAAGCTGGGTTTCCATCCTTGTGTTTTTTGAAAGGATGATATATAATAAGGAAAGCAAAAAAGCAGCCCAGCGCCGATGGCAGAGCAGATGCCGCGGCGGCGGAGAAATTGGAGGATTCGTTTTATGTTAGTATCAGCAAAAGATATGCTTGAAAAAGCGGTAGCAGGCCATTACGCAGTCGGCCATTTTAACATCAATAATCTGGAATGGACGAAGGCTATCCTTACGGCGGCGGAAGAGTGCAAATCTCCCGTTATCCTTGGAGTTTCTGAGGGAGCGGGAAAATATATGACTGGTTTTAAGACGGTGACTGAGATGGTAAAAGCAATGACAGACGAAATGGGGATCACAGTACCGGTTGCTCTCCATCTGGATCACGGAACTTATGAAGGATGCTATAAATGTATTGAGGCGGGGTTCTCATCCATTATGTTTGATGGGTCTAAGTATCCGATTGAAGAAAATGTGGCGAAAACGAAAGAACTGATCGCTGTCTGCAGAGAAAAGGGAATGTCTTTGGAAGCGGAAGTAGGGGCCATCGGCGGCGAGGAAGATGGAGTCGTTGGACAAGGCGAGTGCGCTGATCCGGAGGAATGTAAGATGATCGCGGATCTGGGTGTGGATATGCTTGCGGCAGGGATTGGAAATATCCATGGGAAATATCCCGCTAACTGGGCAGGATTAAGCTTTGAGACCCTGGATGCGATCCAGAAGCTGACCGGCAATCTTCCTCTGGTACTGCACGGGGGGACAGGAATCCCGGAAGATATGATCAAAAAGGCGATCAGCCTTGGCGTGGCTAAGATCAATGTGAATACAGAGTGCCAGCTTGCGTTTGCGGATGCGACGCGGAAATATGTGGAAGCGGGGAAAGACCTGGAAGGAAAAGGGTTCGATCCAAGGAAGCTTCTCAAACCAGGATGCGATGCGATCATCGCCACAGTAAAAGAGAAGATGGAACTGTTCGGCTCCGTCGGAAAAGCGTAAGAAAAAGGAAAATAAAGGCGTTCCGGCAGTTAAGTTGGAACGCCTTCCTTGTTTGAAATCAAGAAGAAAAAGAAAGGATAAACAAAGCATGGGAGAGGCATTTAATGTAGCTGATATTTTTGGGGAAGATGTATTTAATGATACAGTCATGCAGGAAAGACTTCCTAAGAAAGTATACCGGGATCTGAAACAGACAATAGAAGAAGGCAAGGAGTTAGATCTTGCGACAGCGGATGTGATCGCCCACGAGATGAAGGAATGGGCGATTGAAAAAGGCGCGACTCATTATACGCACTGGTTTCAGCCGCTGACCGGAGTGACCGCGGAAAAGCATGATTCCTTTATCTCAGCGCCGCTGGACAGCGGCAAGGTCCTGATGAGTTTCTCGGGAAAAGAGCTGATCAAGGGAGAACCGGATGCTTCTTCTTTCCCTTCGGGAGGATTAAGGGCAACCTTTGAGGCCAGAGGCTATACAGCGTGGGATTGTACCTCTCCGGCGTTTGTAAGACACGATGCCGCGGGGGCGACCCTGTGTATTCCAACCGCGTTTTGTTCTTATACAGGAGCGGCGCTGGATCAGAAAACGCCGCTTCTTCGTTCTATGGAAGCGATCGGTGAGCAGTCTCTCCGCCTGATCCGTCACTTTGGCAATACCACATCTAAGAAAGTCATTCCGCAGGTGGGGGCGGAGCAGGAGTATTTTCTGGTAGACGCTAAGAAGTTTATGGAGAGAAAGGACCTGATCTACACCGGAAGGACTTTGTTTGGCGCAATGCCGCCCAAAGGGCAGGAATTGGATGATCACTATTTTGGAACGATTCGGCAGAGGATTGCTGCTTTTATGCGGGACGTCAATATTGAATTGTGGAAAGTTGGAGTGACGGCTAAGACTCAGCATAATGAAGTGGCGCCGGCCCAGCATGAACTTGCGCCCATTTACGCAAAGGCAAATGTGGCGGTAGACCATAACCATTTGGTTATGCAGACGATGAAGCGGATCGCGGGACAGCACGGTATGAAGTGTCTGTTTCATGAGAAACCCTTTGCCGGAGTCAATGGTTCAGGAAAACACAATAACTGGTCTTTGACTACGGATGATGGAAAAAATCTTTTGGACCCCGGGAAGACTCCTCATGAAAATATCCAATTTCTGCTGGTTCTGACGTGTATTCTGAAAGCGGTAGACGAGCATGCTGATCTCTTAAGAGAGTCGGCTGCCGATCCGGGAAATGATCACAGACTGGGAGGAAACGAAGCGCCTCCGGCTATTATCTCTGTATTTTTAGGAGATCAATTGGAAGATGTGATCCAACAGCTTGTAAGTACGGGGGAAGCGACCCACAGCTTAAAAGGCGGCAAGCTGGAGACAGGCGTGAGCACCCTTCCGCAGCTTGCGAAAGATGCGACGGACCGCAATCGGACCTCGCCATTTGCCTTTACCGGAAACAAATTCGAATTCCGCATGGTGGGGGCCAGAGATTCTGTGGCAAGCCCTAATGTAGTCTTGAATACTATCGTTGCGGAAGCGTTTGCGGAAGCTTGTGATGTGCTGGATCAGGCAGAGGATTTTGAAATGGCGGTCCATGATCTGATCAAGCAGTACGCGATCGAACATCAGAAGATTATTTTTAACGGGAATGGCTATTCGGAAGAGTGGGTCAAGGAGGCTAAGAGAAGAGGTCTGTCAAATATCCGCTCTATGGTGGAGGCAATCCCTGCGCTTACTACAGAGAAGTCGGTCAAGATGTTTGAGCGATTTAAGGTGCTGACGAAAGCGGAATTGGAATCCAGAGCGGAGATTCGTTATGAGAATTATTCCAAGGCGATCAATATTGAGGCCAGGACAATGATCGATATGGCAAGCAAGCAGTTCCTTCCGGCATTTATCAAGTATACAAAGTCTTTGGCGGATACAGTCAATTCAGTGAGAGAAGCGGGCGCGGACGCGACGGTGCAGACGGAGATCCTGCAGGAGGTGACGAAACTTCTTGGAGAGACCAGAAACGCGTTGGAAGCGCTGACGAAAGCGGCGGATGAGGCGCTGGAAAAGACGGAAGGAAAAGAGAGGGCAAGATTCTACTATTTTGAAGTGACTCCGGCAATGGAAGCCTTAAGGGCGCCGGTAGACCGGATGGAAATGATCATGGATAAAGAAGCGTGGCCCATGCCGTCTTATGGAGATCTTCTTTTTGAAGTATAAACTGACAGGAGGGACTAAATGACCAAAAAGGAGTTTTTGGAAAAATTAAAAGAGGCTCTTGGCAATGACTTGAGCGGTCCTGTGGTACAGGAACAGACCGTTTATTACAGGCGGTATATTGAAGATGAAGTCAGAAAAGGAAGAAGAGAAGAGGATGTGGTAGCCGAACTGGGCGATCCCTGGGCGATCGCCCGGACCATTATCGATTCTGTGGAAATGCAGGGAGGAACGGGAGGAAGCTACGCTTATGAGCCGGAAAGCAAGAGAAGCTATGACAGATATCAGGAAGAAGCCAATGTCCATGTGTTTGGAATTGATACCTGGTGGAAGAAGCTGCTTTTGATCTTGGGCGTTGTTGGGATTTTTCTCCTGGTGATCGCGGTCATTGGGGGAATCTTCAGTCTGCTGGTACCCATCCTTATTCCGTTGATCTTGATTTCGCTGATCTTTCGTCTGCTGGATCGGCGAAGATAGGAAAATAAAGGAAAAAGTAAAAGACCGATGGGGGAGCCATCGGTCTTTTGAGGGGAGTATAAATAATTAATAAGGGGTTGTAGAAAGTATCCTTCCTACAAACATAAGTATAATATAGGGAAATATAAAAAGCAAGATAAAATTTAAAAAAATCTTAATATATTTAAGATTCTATTTTTGTGAAAAAGATACATAAAAAAAATCCGCAGGGACATAATAACCTCGTAATCAAAAAGATTAGGAGGAATTCAAATGGCTAAGAATTATCATTCATCCAACAACAGCTCAAACACATTCGACCAGAATTCTAAGAGCAAAAACGGAGCAAAACAGAATGCCGGAACTCAGAATTCAATGAATAAGAATGCATCTGGACAGAATACGTCCAATAGAAATGGAGCGGGAACTGACAGCGAAAACAGCAAATACTAGATCATGCAGAGTCAAAAAGGCGGGGCATAAGAATATGTCCCCGCCTTTTTGCGCCGCGTAAAATCAGATTGACAAAGGCATAGAGGCGGGGCTAAGATAGAGAAAGGGACTGACCCCTGGAATGTACAGGAAATGGAGAGATTCGACGGATGACTGAGAAGATAGAATTGATCGCGCCGTGTCATTTTGGCCTGGAGGCCGTCCTGAAACGGGAAATTGGGGATCTGGGATATGAGATCACTGAGGTAGATGACGGAAGGGTGACCTTCCGCGGAGATATTACGGCGGTATGCCGCGCAAATTTGTTTCTGAGGACAGCGGAGAGGATATTGATAAAAGTGGGGAGCTTTCGCGCCGAGAGCTTTGAAGAGTTGTTTGAAGAGACCAGAAAACTGCCATGGGAAGCATATATCCCAAAGGATGGGAAATTCTGGGTGTCCAAAGCGGCATCGGTCAAGAGCAGGCTGTTTAGTCCATCGGATATTCAATCCATCATGAAGAAAGCTATGGTCAGAAGATTAGGAGACCATTATCATGTGGGATGGTTTCCGGAAGACGGCGCTTCTTATCCGGTTCGGGTTTTTTTGAAAAAGGACTGTGTGACGGTAGGGCTTGACACATCTGGGGTATCTCTCCATAAACGAGGATACCGGGAGGTGTCTGGAAAGGCGCCTATAACGGAGACGCTGGCGGCGGCCCTGATTTTTCTGACACCGTGGAAAAAAGACAGGATTCTGGTAGACCCTTTCTGTGGAAGCGGGACATTCTTGATTGAAGCGGCAATGATGGCGGCAGATATAGCGCCAGGTATGAACCGTTCGTTTACGGCGGAAGAGTGGACGAATTTTCTGCCTAAAAGAGGCTGGTACGACGGGGCTGATGAGGCGGCTTCCCGGATACATATACCGACAGGAATGGATATCCAGGGATATGATATTGACGGGTCTGTTATTAAAATCGCGAGGAGAAACGCGAAAGAGGCGGGAGTGGAAGAAATGATCCACTTCCAGGAGCGGGATGTGAGAAATTTAAGCCATCCCAAGAAATATGGCTTTATCATTACGAATCCGCCTTATGGAGAGCGGCTGGAGGAAAAAGAGGCGCTGCCTGACCTGTACCGGGCTTTTGGGGAAAGCTTCAGAGGACTGGATTCCTGGTCTGCTTATATGATCACATCCTATGAGGACGCGGAGCGTTATTTCGGCCGCAAGGCAGATAAAAACCGGAAGATCTACAACGGAATGCTGAAGACATATTTTTACCAATTTCTGGGGCCAAAACCGCCCAGACGGACAGATAAGCAGCGGAAGGGAGAAGAACGGTAAAGATGAAGACGATTATTTTTGCTACGGGAAATGAACATAAAATGGTAGAGATCCGAATGATCTTGGATGGGCTTGGAGCCCGTATTTTGTCGCAGAAGGAAGCCGGAATCCAGGCGGATGTGGTGGAAGATGGCAGGACCTTTGAGGAAAACGCTCTGATCAAAGCAAGAGAGATCGCTAAAGAGGCCGCAAAGAATCCTGAATATCAGGATGCGGTAGTTTTGGCGGATGATTCGGGATTAGAGATCGACTATCTCAATAAAGAACCGGGAATTTACTCGGCCAGATATATGGGAGAAGATACTTCCTATGATATCAAGAATAACGCTTTGCTGGAAAGAATGAAGGGTGTGCCCAAGGAGCAGAGGACCGCGCGGTTCGTTTGCGCCATAGCGTCAGTATTTCCAGACGGAGAGGCTCAGGTAGTACGCGGCACGATGGAAGGACAGATTGGATATGAGATTGCCGGAGAAAATGGATTTGGATACGATCCGATATTTTTCCTGCCGGATTACGGGTGTACCAGCGCGCAGCTTGCTCCGGAGAAAAAGAATGAATTAAGTCACAGAGGAGAAGGACTTCGAAAGATGCGGAAGATCCTGCTCGAGAAATGGGATAATGAAAAGGGAATGAAAAATAGATGAAAATATTGATCGTAAGCGATACACACAAATCTCATGGGAACCTGGAAAAAGCGATCAGGGAATCGGCGCCTATTGATATGCTGATCCATCTTGGAGATGTGGAAGGCGGAGAGGATTACATCAGAGCGCTGGCGGATTGCCCCGCGCATATTTTGGGAGGAAACAACGACTTTTTCTCAGAGCTTCCAAGGGAAGAAGAGTTTTTTGTAGATGGACTTCATCTGTTTATTACCCATGGACATTATTATTATGTGGCTGTGGGGGAAGAAAATCTGAAAGAGGAAGCCAGAGGCCGGGGAGCGGATATTGTGATGTACGGCCATACCCATAAGCCTTCTTTTACAAAAGAAACAGATCTGATCACGCTCAATCCGGGGAGTATCGCATACCCAAGACAGGAGGGGAGAAAAGGGACCTATATGCTGATGGAAACGGATAAAAACGGGAAAGCAGAATTTACATTAAAGTATGTCTGAGACTGTTTGAGAAAGTTGATGAGAAAATTAAAAAAAGTTGTTGACAAGCAAGAAACCATGCTATATAATATGTCTTGTGTCACGGCGAATGACATACAGTGACAGGAATAAAATACGAACGGGGTGTGGCTCAGCTTGGCTAGAGCGCCTGGTTTGGGACCAGGAGGTCGCAGG
>CABPCP010000042.1 GCA_902406105.1 uncultured Mordavella sp. | reverse complement strand
GGAAGCCTCCTTTTTCTCCATCGCTATTTCCAGCATATCTTCCGAATTGTCCACACCGATCATATCGTATCCATCAGTTGCCAGAAGCTCTGTCATTTTCCCGGTACCGCAGCCCAGATCCAGAGCAAGGCCGCTGGTAATATCATACTGTTTGAGAATAGACTGGATTCGCGCGGACCAGTCCTCATATGGGACATTATCCATAAAAGTGTCGTAAACTTGGGCAAAACTGGTATATGGCTGCATGGTGTCTCCTTTCATAAAAAATATACTGGGGATATTATAGCACAGAGCTGAGGATTAGGGGATTGAAAAATAGATGGGAAACTGGAAAAGGCAATCGCCGTCCCCAGCATACAAAACCCGAACCATCTTTTCAATTCACGCCAAAACCGGACAAGAGGGGCAAAGCCCCTCTTGACTCCCCGCTGAGACGGCCGCGGACACGGAATCTTTACAGGATGATCTTCCTACATGCGCAAAATACGTCGCCTACTTTACAGAACCGACGAAGCGTTTCTTTTAACGCAGCATGAAAATTATAAAAAAATTACGGGTGCAAGTGTGAAAGGAGGTACAGAAAAATGTACAGAACAACATTACAGCAGAAAGGACATTCTATGGATAAGGGATACCTAGAAACAGCAATTACCCTTGCCCGTATGTACGGGATAGCGGAAACACTCCACCCGTGGGAGTATCTGGACAACGAAAAATTCCTCTGCAAAATCCAGAATTGGACAGCAGATTTTCTTGAAACCGGAGATACAGATATTGTGAAATTTTTTGAATCCAAAATAATTGAATAAAGAAGAAACAGGGTATTTCTCCATACATAGGGGAATTACCCTGTCCTTAAATATCTTCCGGCGGAATGTATTCTAAAATATCTTCTACCCGGCACTCCAAAATACTGCACAGCGTATCAAGTGTAGTTGTAGTAATCGGCTTCCCGTGTTTCATCCGATGAATCGTATTCGCCGGAATCCCATGTTTAAAAATCAAAGCATATTCTGTAATCCCACGCCGGAAAAGAGTCTCATAAAACGGTTGGTATGAAATCATGTCCGAATCCCTCTTTTCTTTTCCACATGATATCATCCCCAATTCCTTGACTATGACTAATATATTGAGTATAATTTTAGTCGAAAAATCTGTTCATTTATCAACAGAAAAAAACACAAAAGGAGTGAAAAAGAAAAATGAGAAGAAAAATCCTTACGATCCTGCTTATATCATGCATCACTGGCACAATGGCTGCCGGTTGTGGAATGATACCTGCATCTGACAGCGGAAACGATACGGAAGAGACCCAGGAGTCGCAAGAGCAGGAAACCGATTCTGCGCCCGTACAGGAAGACACCGCAAATGAAGCAGAAGAAATCGACACCCAGTCCAGTACGGCAGAAGAAGGATCCGAACCGAAACAGGAAGAAACAACCGCGGAAATCGAACCCGCAGAGAATATGTCCGACGCTCCAGACCTTCCCTTAAATACCAAAGTGGAAAATGAGATTTACAGCGATCAGACACATTGGTATTCTTTCACGACCGGTGAAGAATCCGGTGTAGATTACGGCGTTATATTTGTCAATACCACGCCGGGAGACGAGCCGGGAGACCATACGGTAGAGGGTATGGTCAGAAATGAGTTTGGCGAGGAAGTTGGCGGCGGCTATCATTTCGTGGATGCCGGCGGCTCCGCAATAACAATCACTATCGAGAGAGCAGAAGCCAATACTACCTATTATTTGGGCGTAAAATTGGCATCTTTCAGAAAGGATTCTGGATATACACTTGTTGTAAAGGAAAAATAAAGCAGCGGATGAAATCATCAGATACCGTTCCCCTAACTGACGAAAACAAAAAGACACCGTTTCAAAATACGGGCAGTAAATCTTACTAAAGAATTCAGCGGCGCTAAGGCCGCTGAATTATCTTTTCGTGTTCCATTTTTCTCCTCCATCACTGCCTGCTCTCTACAATTCCAGGTATGATACTTTGCCGCTTTTTATCTCCGATTTCATAAGAGACGCCCGTTTCACCGTCATCTCCGCTTTTGGCAGATGGACCTGGTATGGCTTTTTAGCGGAAACCTTACGGATCAGAGTGATATGAGGGACAAAGGAATCCTCACTGAAAGGGATTCCGGCAGCTTTCAAAGCCTTTCTTAATTCTCTTACGTAAGTTTTCAGTTTCTGGTTTCCTTTTACTCCTGCCCATAGGATATTTCCGAAATTCCCCTTTTCCGAGAGCGCCAGTCTGAAAGACGGAAGAGGGACTGTTTCCAGCACTTGTTTTACTTCTCCCGGATCTTTGTATTCTCCAATAAAGGCCAGCGTCAAATGCAGGTTCTGGGCCGGGACATAGTTGCCCTCCACCCCCTGTTTTTTCAGATCATGCATACAAGTGACCAGCGCTTTCCTCATCTCATCAGAAAGCCGGATCGCAATAAACAGCCTCATTTTCCACACCTTCCTTTTCCCGCCTGACCGCCCATACTGCCGCCCGCAGTGCCAGGATCATAGGGATTCCTACTCGGAAGCGGTTCTTCTTTGATCCTCCATTATCCCAGCAGCGCCCGGACCATTTCCGCGTCAAAGGCCACTGATTTTACATGGTCTACTTCAATCTGGTATAAAGCATTGGCCGCAAGATGTTCAGCCGCCTGCTCCAGGTCCCGGATGCCGCTGGTATCTTTATGCAGTTCAATGACCGCGTTAAGCCCGTCTGGCGTCAGCGTACACTCCTGTTCCTGTATGCCGATCCTTCTGCGGACTTTCGGCAGGGCGTACTCAGCGAAGATCACTTTCTTTTCCTCCGGGGTATAATCCGGGATTTCGATCACCGCAAACCGGGACATGAGCGGCGCGCTGATCTGATCCTTATCATTCGCCGTGGCAATAGGGTAAACGCCTGATGTAGGGATCATACACTCGATATAGTTGTCGGTAAATCCAAGGTTGTCCAAAAGGGTCAGCAGAACATCCGCGGGATTGCCGTTTCCCTTTCCCGCCGCCGCCTTATCTAATTCATTGATGATGAAGACCAGGTTGGATTCTCCCGCCATGGAGAAAGCTTCCATAATGATCCCAGGCTTGGCGTTGGCATAGATCCGGGAACTTCCGGTCAGCTGCTCCGGGTCATTGATGGAACTCATATCCAAAGTAGTCCAGGGCAGTTTCAAAATTCTCGCAACCGCGTAAGCAATCTGAGACTTTCCGGTTCCAGCCGGCCCGATCAGCAGGATTCCATAGGCTGGCAGCGTATGGGTCCGGTTGATCTGGATGATCGTCTCGATGATCCGCTGTTTCACCTGCTCCATCCCATAGAGTTCTTCATCCAGGATCCGCCGCGCCTCCACCGGATCTATGGATGGGAAATAATTATTCTTCCACTGGATGTTCATCATGATCGAGAGGGCGCGCTGGGCGTGGCGCCGCTCTTCCGCGGATACTTCATTGGAACGGGCCACTGCCAGATTCCTTCTGGCCCAGAGGCGGATATTATCCGGCAGGGTCTTTCCCGCGCAGTTCATAAAGTCCGTGATGCTCTGGATGCTGGTCAGCTTCATACTGTCCCCAGTCTCCTCCGCATCCTCGTCTGGGATCTCCTGGGATGGGGCGTCACTGGACAAAAGCCGCTCGATCATAAACTGAAGGAAACCGTCTTCCGCTGAAAGCTTGCCTCCCCAGCCAAAAGAGATCTCCCGGATCTTATAGACCGCGTAACCGCCTTCTGTATCTGCCCCGGAGAGCCGCACATTGATATGATTCTCTCCCAGCCATTTCAAAAGACTTACAAAGCGGGCATCGATCCGAAGGATATCCACACTGATCATACTGCCCTCTCCTTCTTTAAATTCAAAGGCCGTCTTCCGCATAGGATTGGTAAAGACCCCCGCGGAATGATGCTTTAATTTCCCCTCGCTGTTATCCAGCACCAGCATGGGATGCTCCGGGGATGCCTCCGGCTCGCTGGAATAATAGATTTCATAGGTACACTCTGGCTCCTTCGATGTTTCCGGCGTGTTTTTAAAATCAAATACTGGCATACAATACTCCTTCTTCCTAACAACAGTTTTCCTTATTCTACCATAAAAAGGGACGGAGGAAAAGAAATCCTCCGTCCCAAAAGCTTCTCTCATTAATCGTCATCCCGATCGTCATCCCGGTCATCGTCCCGGTCATCGTCCCAGTCATCATCCCGATCATCGTCCCGATCGTCATCTCGATCATCGTCCCGGTCATCATCTCGGTCATCGTCCCGGTCATCGTCCCAGTCATCCTGTCCGGCTTCCGGCACGCCGCCCCAGTCATCGTTATGATCATAATCCGCTTCCAACACTTTGCCATTTACCGCGTTTACTTCAAATTCATACTCCACTCCGTCTGCTGTAAACTCCAGCTCATAGATTCCGTCATCCAATTCATATTCTTTGTCCGCGAACTCCGCGGAATCCAGATGCAGCTGGGCAAGCACGATCTCCTGCGCTTTTTCTAAAGTGATGTATCCATTTTCACCATAATCATCGCTGTCTACCGTCATCGGCGAAGATGCGATCCCACAGTGTTCCGCCGTAACCTTTACTTCATCGGCCATTTCTGTGATGAAATCATCATCTGGATATCTGGAGCCTTCTTCCAATTTTAAAACAACATTTTTCGTATTCCCTCCTACAGTCTCCGTGAAATATCCGGATTCGTAAATAGATTCTACCAGCTCGCCTACAACTTCTTTACAGTCTTTTCCCTCATAGTCATCATAAGTTTCCAAAATCGCCGTTCCTTCCTCATTGGCCCCCTCGACTGTTTTTACCTTTCCTTCTCCATCGTAAGCGATCTCTACTTCTGGATTTACGCTGAGAAGAACTGTCCCCATAATCTCATCCGCCTTTTGGAGATTGGCCTCTTCTCCATTTTCCGCCGTCTCCTGCGCGCCGCATCCGGCAAAGAGCATCATTCCACATACCGCCATCGCTGCTGCTTTTCCTTTGAATAAATTTTTCTTCATCATATCCTTTTCTCCTTTTTGTTTTTTAAGGTTGTATTGATAGAATACGAAAGGGTATTTCCCAAACCGGGGTCGATGGATCATTTTTTTATTTTTATCTATGCTCTTTAGTCGTCGCCGTCATCATCGCCGTCATCGCCGTCATCGCCATCGTCGTCATCATCGCTGTCATCGTCATCATCGCTGTCATCGCCATCGTCATCATCGCCGTCATCGTCACCATTGCTGTCATCATCTCCGCTGCTGACATTCTTTCCCTGGCCGCCATCTCCCGCGCTGCCGCCGTCCTCATCTGGAGCTGCGCTGGTCCGTCCTCCGCCGTCATGCTCTGTCTCCCTGTCATCCATATCCTCATAAGTCCGGATCTCGATCTGGGAATCAAAATGAATCGTCAGCTCTGTGATCAGCATATCTTCCGTAGCGGTTTTCCAGTTTTCATGCTCCGATTCCACCGTCAAAGTAATCCTGTCCCCGTCTTCCAGGAATCCCCGGTCCGCCGCCAGATCTGCCAGTTCATCAGACACCTGGTCTACCTTTTTCCCTATAAAATGATAGTCTTCTGTAAGTTCCTCGCCGTCCTCATTGATTCCTTCCACGTCTATGACATAATCCCAGCGGTTGACGGAGATCATTACATCTGGGTTGATCTGCATCCGGACAGTCCCATACGGGGAGAGAAGAAATTGGAAAGCGCCAAGGAGGACCAGACAAAAGCAGGCGGCCGCGGCCAGGATCGAGATAACTTTACGCCCTTTTCTTACTTTCCCGCGTTCCTCTTTAAAAGGAATCACATCTTCCACCAGCTGGCCCACATCATATCCCAGATTCGCCACTTTCAGAAATTTCCCCTGCTGGTCCAGCACAACGGCATAGCTGATCCCACATTCCATCACAAGATATTTCATCTTCTCCCGCCTCCTTTCCCTGAAGAAATCTGACACAAATGTCCCCGGATGATCTCATATCCATTGGTATACGCCAGCAGCAGCGCCGCCATATATTTTCTGTGCCGCTCCAATGTCTTCTTCGCTGTCCCAGACAATTTCGACAACTCTGTGAGAGGGAGTTTCCCTGTCGTCAGGAATCTCTCCAACAGTTCTTGATTGCTTTTCGCGCAGGAAAGAGCGTTGTGGCAGGCTTCCAGTGTCCGTTCCTGCTTTGGACAGTTATCCGCCACATCGGAAAGAGAAAGGCCCAATGCGCGAAGCTGTCTTGCGTACTCTTCGATTTCTTCTTTCGCCGCCAGCCGGATCTGCCGTTCTTCGATATTGCTCGTTCCGCCGCCCAGTGTCTCCAGTATCGTCCTGTCCTCATCCTGAGAATCCGGCATGTGCAGAGAGATCACATTCCCATGCCTGCTTTCCTTCCGGTAATGATCGATCAGCCGGTTGTGGATTCCTCTGGCGGCAAATGGAAAAAACGCGCCTTTTGCTTTCTCATAATTCAATACTGCTTCATAGAAGGCGAACATAGCGATACTAAGTTCGTCATCCTGTCCCTCCACCGGCGGGCGATGGAGAAACTTCGCCGTCTCCGCCTTGATAAATGGAAGATAATCCCGGACCAGCCGGTCCGCCGCCTCTGTATTCGTTTTTGCCTCAGCGATCCGCCTCACGATCTCATGTTCCTGATTCATAGGGGCACTCCTGTCTATCTGTAGTTTACGTATGTCTTTTGATGCTTTCGGGGTCTGATAGAGAAAATTTTAGATAGTTTGGCAAATTTTATCATGGGATTGTTAAATCTATGTATATTTTGTTTTAAATCCTCGAAAAACATATTGATAAACAGTATATAACACTTGACATCAGTTCTGCACTGTTATATACTGTTTATATCAAGGAGGGAGAACCTATGAAGATCATCATAAACACTTCCCTGATGGTTCCCATCTATGAGCAGATCGTGGATCAGATCAAAACGCTCATCCGCGGCGGGGAGCTGAAGGAAAATGACAGTCTGCCGTCCGTCCGGGCTTTATCCAGGGAATTGAAGATCAGCGCCTTAACTGTCAAAAAGGCGTATGACACGCTGGAAGCCGAAGGCTTCACAGTGACCGTCCATGGAAAAGGCAGCTATGTGGCGGCGGCAAATCCCCAGCTTCTTCTGGAAGAACAGAAGAAAGACCTGGAAGCCGATCTGGAACTGGCCATCCAGAAAGGCAGACGTTACGGAATCTCCGATGAGGACATCCGAAAATTATTTGAATTGATCATGGAGGGCTGACACATGTTGAACATTGAGCATCTGCAAAAACACTATCCAAACTTCTCTCTGGACTGCTCCCTAAACGTCCGTCCCGGATGTGTGACTGGCCTGATCGGCCAGAACGGCGCCGGAAAAAGCACTGCCTTTAAAGCGGTCTTGGGACTGATCTCAAGAGACGGCGGTGATATCTCCATCCTGGGAAAGGATTTCCATGATTTCACCCCGAAAGATAAAGAAAAACTGGGCGTAGTCCTGTCAGATTCTGGTTTTAGCGGATATCTGACCATCCAGGATATCCTGCCCGTCCTTAAGAGCTTCTACCCCACCTTTGACCAGGCTTTTTTCCTGGAGCGGGCAAGTCGCTTCCAGCTTCCTCTCCATAAGCGGATCAAAGATTTCTCCACCGGCATGAGGGCGAAGCTGAAAGTATTATCCGCGGTCAGCCATGATTCCAGGCTTCTGATCCTGGATGAGCCTACCGCCGGCCTGGACGTGATCGCCAGGGATGAACTTTTAGACATCCTGCGGGAATATATGGAAACCGATGAAGAGCGGTCCATCCTCATCAGCTCTCACATATCCAGCGATCTGGAGACGCTATGCGATGACCTTTATATGATCCATGAAGGAAGGATCATCCTGCACGAGGACACGGACGTACTGCTCAGCGATTACGCTGTTTTGAAAATGGACGACAGACAATATCAGACTCTGGATAAACAGTTCCTTCTGCGGGTCAGGAAAGAAGCTTACGGCTATAGCTGTCTCACCAGCCAGAAACAGTATTATCTGGAGAATTTTCCGAAGATCGCCGTTGAAAGAGGCGGCATCGACCAAGTGATCACCATGATGGTAAGGGGGAACGAGTTATGAAAGGCTTATTGATCAAAGATTTTAAACTCTTGAAAATGCAGAAAAACTTTTTTGTGGTCATGATCGTCATCAGCGTGGGGCTCGCGCTGTTTTCCGAGGATCTGTCCTTCCCGATTGGATTTTCCACATTTGTATTTTCCTTGTTCTCCTTAAGCTCGATCAGCTATGACGAGTTCGACAACGGAAGTCCGTTCCTGTTCTCTCTTCCGATCACAAGGGCGGATTATGCGGCAGAAAAATACGCGTTTGGACTGATCCTGGCTTTTGGCGCCTGGCTGTGCTCCACCCTTCTGGTCCTGATCGCCGCAGCCGTCAGAGGGAGCGTGCCCCTTACGGATCTTCTCCTGACCGCCCTATTGATCCTGCCCTTTTTGTTCCTGCTCTTATCCATCATGCTGCCCATCCAGTTGAAGTTTGGCGGCGAAAAGGGACGGATCGCGCTGATCGGCGCCATTGGCGCCATCTTCCTGGCAGCCTTCCTGGTCATTCAGATCGCCCAGGCCTGCGGCATCGACCTGCTCCTGCTGCTCAACCGGCTGCCTGCGCCAAGTGTGGGCGCTGTGGCCGCCGTTTCCATCTTAATCACATTTCTTCTCCTTTTGCTGTCCTTAAGGATCAGCATCGGTATCGTGAACCGGAAAGAATTTTAGGAGGTGTCCGAATGATAAACAGTATAGTCTGTATTCTTTCTCTGATCGTATTTGCCTACTGGCTCTTTATAAAACGGAATAAAAAATAGAACAATCAAGAAGGGACGGCGTTCATAGATTTAAAACGCTGTCCCTTCAACTTTTTTATAAGCAGGCAGGAGTAATCTCTCCAGCCGTGCCCTTATATATGTTTTATAAAATCGATTCTGCAACTCGGAAAGATATGGCACGGTATCTATAAAATCTTGGATTTCTTTTATATTGATCCTTGGTACGATCCGCAGAAGCGCTTTGTTACATTCTGGGTATTCTCCGGCCATTAAGAAGTCATAATAACAAATTTTTCTTCCATGTTCCCGGATTGCTGATGCCGGAAACTGAAAAATCCGTGCGTTAAGTTCGTCCTCATTTTTCAGAACCTTGTCCATAACCTTGTCATCTGCCTGCGGGAGCAGACAACTTCCACAGTCGAAAACAGGCGCGATTTCCGCCGTTTGCAAACTATGATCCACAAGGAATCCCCAGTTTCCATTATGCCGGTCAAAATTTCCAAGCAGGGCATCGACTACGAACATATCCCAAAAATATATTTCCAGTTCTTTCGGATTTACAAACTCCTGTTTTTCAAAGGTTTCTATCAAATCTGAAAGTTCTGTTCCCGTACCTCCATGCTCAGAATCAATCACTGTATTTTTGATGGAACAAAAATCATACAACACTTTTCCTCCATCCGTAAAATCCAGGCAGGCACAGACGACTTTCTCCTTTCCCGCCACCCGAAAGGTTCCAAGCATCGTCTTCTGCGCCGGAATTCCTAACAGCCCAAAAACGCTGCTTGCAATATGTTCGCTGATACAGCTATTCGTGTACGAAAGTTCAGTCTGCTTTCCCTCTGCGGAAGGTGGAAATTTTAACATATAAACCCTTCCATTGTATTCTACCGCAATCTTCTTCCCATTGGCTCCATTATAAGCCCTTCCAAAGATTTTCCCGCAGTCTGTAAAATCAATCTTCTTCATTGCCGCCCCTTCCCCACAGGAATTTTTCTCTGAGATAATCCGCATGCTCCGGAGTGATCGCGCCATCGTTAATCTGCGCCACATTAATACTTCCGTATAGTTCTCCCCATAGGCAATCCAGCAGACCAGAACCGTTTTTCAAACCATTTTTATATGCATCCAGGTCCTGCTGGAGATACTCTGGAAGACCGTATTCATAGGAACGTTCTCTGTCCCTTTTTGTTGATTCCTCTTCTTTTCTTCTCATACTGCCTTAAGACACTCCTTTTCTGCCTCCGATTCTAATTGTTTTTATTATATCAACACAGAAAAACAGCGTCAAGCAAAGCGCCAGATAGCGTTTCTCTTCCGAATGACGTAGAATTTATACCCCCCGCCGGCCATGCGGAAACGGAGCGTGAAGAACCGAAAAGCCCTGAAATACTCTATACTTTTAGAGACGGAACCCACCGCAGTAATCCTCCCAGGGGTCACCCATTTTGGGGGTCAAAATGGGTGATAGTATTTCTTCTTTTTTTCCTATATAATAGAGGCATAATCATAGGACCGCCTCCCAGATAGGAGGCAAAGTATACCGTAGAATGCAGGGAGAAAAAGATGGAGCTGATTTGCAAAAAAGTGTTGACAAACATGCTTGAAAACTGCTACGCTCTCGACAGACAGACAGACAGACAGACAGACAGACAGACAGACAGACAGACAGACAGATAAGGTAAGGTAAGTCTGTCCTTTTTTCCTGCATACAATTTTACAACGCCATTCAAGGGGCGCGCCGCGTCCACGGTCATTCCGTGGGACGGCGCGCTCCTTTTTTGCGCAACAAGAAACTACGCTCCGGCACGGGAAATCCGGCAGCTCTCGGAGCACATAAGGAGGAAACGAGATGAAAAAACGAATTTTAAGCCTGTGTATGATCTTGGCCCTGTGCCTAGGGCTGCTGCCCGCCACGGCGCTGGCGGCCGCGCCGAGCGGAATGATTATCTATGTGGGCACACAGATAATTTCTGGTGACGGCTACTGGACGACGGACAACGATGGAAATGTCACCGCGTATTCAGAGGCAGGGACACCGACAGACAACTATATCCATTATGACGAAGGCAGCAACACCCTGACACTGCACAACGCCACCATCAAAACTTCTAATAATGACACTAATGTTAGCGGCGCTGCTATTGGCGTGGTCAATCAGAGTGGGGATACGGAATTGACCATCCAATTAGAGGGCCAAAACACATTGTCGGAGACCTCCACAGGGATTTATGTTTATTCTTCTGCCGGTGTCGCCAGCCTGACCATTGAGGGTGCAGGCCGTCTGAATGTCAGCGGTATTTCTAATGGAGTCTGCGTTGTGAGCATAAGTAGCAATGCCGCCCTGACTATGCAGAGCGCCGATGTCATAGCCTCGGGAGGCGACCACAGCACTGGTGTTACAGTGCAGGCCGGCAATAGTTGCAACGCTACTCTGACTGTGAATGGAGGCAGCCTGACTGCCAGTGGACGTAAAGGAATTCTATTTCCAGTAGGGACTCCCCAGCTAACGGTCAATAACATCGCTATCGTGCGAGCCAGCAATGGGATAGGTGCCGGCACCAACGAGGATTCCGTTACCCCTGCCAGTGGCAGTACAGGCATCGTCTTTAACGGAAGCACCGGCACCGTGTACGGCAGTGTGACCTTGCAGGAGGATTTGACCATCGAAAGCGGCCAGACCCTGACGATCCCGGACGGGGCGAGCCTGACGATTGACAGCGGCGCAACACTGACCAATGAGGGCACCGTGACCAACAGCGGTACACTGACCAATCACGGCACCATCAATAACTCTGGTACTATCAATAACTCTGGTACCTTCAATAACTCTGGCACTTTGGACAATACCAACGGGACGGTAACCGGCGCCGGCGTCTTTGCCAATCACGGCACCGTCAACAAGGGCAATCAGGGCGCGCCCGCCGCGCCCACGCAGAGCGGAACGGCCACAGCGGACACCATCACACTGGCCGCGATCACAACCACCGGCTATGGTGATGTTCAGTACGGCTACACCGTAGGCGCGGAAACTTCCGTGCCGGAAGATCGCTGGCAGACCAGCCCTGAATTCACTGAACTGCAGTCCGGCGCAAACTATACCTTTTACGCACGCTATGCCGGGAACGACTTCTATCACCCATCCAGTCCCAGCGATGGCGCCGCCATCTCCACCGTCCCCAGTGTGATCGACAGCGGCTTTGAACCGGCCATTATCGCCGGAGCCGGCGGCATCTGGCAGAAAGGCACAGAAGACGGTCTTTCCTTTACATCCAACGCGGCATTCGCGGATTTTGTGAAGGTACAGGTGGACGGCAGAGACCTTGCCGCTTCCGATTATGAAGTCAGAGAAGGCAGTACAATTGTCACCTTAAAGGCTTCCTATCTGGAGACCCTTTCCGTTGGGAAACACACGCTTGCCATCGTCTCCAACACGGGTACGGCCACAACGGAGTTTACGATCCAGGCGGCTTCCGCCGCTGATGGCGATACACCGTCTCCGCAGACGAGTGACAACAACCCTATCGCCCTGTGGATCGTTCTGCTGCTGATTTCCGGCGCCGGTCTGTCCATGACCGCGTTCTACCGCGAAAAGCGACACACCCCTCATTGACAAAGCCTTGCGAAAACGGTACACTTTTTTTAAGAAAACCGATGCTATTTTCAGCGTAAAGAAAGGGGGCCGCCTATGAAGCGCGATGAGAATTGGGATTCTATGAAGCCAACGGCGTTCAGTTATTCCTTTACACCAAAACAATTCTTCCATTTCCTGTTCAAGAAGCCCAAATGCCCCAGATGCGGGGAAAAGCTGATCCGCAGGAAAGAAGCTTTTTACACAAAGGGTCAGCTCCCCGGAACTTTTACCATGGATCTGGCAAATGTAGATGACACAAAGGTAAAATACTACTATTACACCTATACATGTCCACGGTGCCAAGCGAAATACACTCTGGATGAGCTGGCCAGATAGGATTTTCATATCTTTGCGGACTGTTAAGGCGGCAGTCACATCCATGGACATAAGATTTCGAGAGATTATAACAGGAGACAGGAGGAAACCATGAAGATCACAGATGTTAAAATGGAGAAATTCTCCATCGAACTGGAAGAGCCATTCAACGTGGCATTTGCGGAAATCACACACACCGTCAGCATTATCGTAAAAATCGAGACGGATGAAGGATATACCGGCTATGGAGAGGCGGCGCCCTTCGCCCCTGTCACAGGGGAGACGGTGGAGGGCTGTCTGGAGATCCTCCGGCTCTTCCGCCAGGGTCTGATCGGCATGGACCCTCTGGATATTGAGAAGGCCCACGCCATGATGGATGGAGTGGCCCACGGAAACGGCTCCGCCAAATGTGCCATCGACATTGCCCTCTATGACCTAAAGGGCAAGTTTATGGGACAGCCCCTGTACCGGGTGCTGGGCGGCTATGACGATGAGGTGCAGAACGATATTACCGTTGTCATCAATCCGCCTGAGAAAATGGCGGCCCAGGCGGAACATTTCGTCAAGGATCTGGGCTATCACATTCTTAAGGTCAAGACCGGGATCTGCCCGGAAGATGACCTGCTGGCCCTCTCTCTCATCCGCGAGGCAGTCGGCCCGGATATCCGGCTGCGGATCGATGCGAACCAGGGCTATGACTACAGCCAGGCTCTTTTCATGCTGGAAGAAATGAAGAAATACAAAGTGGAGGCCGCGGAACAATGCCTGCCCGACTGGGATCTGGACGGAGCGGCCAGACTCCGCAGACAGTCCAATGGCATAAAGCTCATGTTAGACGAATCCCTGCATACTATCCGGGACGCGGCCAAGATCTGCAAAGCGGAGGCCGCGGATATCATGAATATCAAGCTTATGAAATGCGGCGGGCTCTACCGGGCGTCCCAGATCAACGCCATCGGCGAGAGTTTTGGCGTTCCCTGCATGGTCGGCTGCATGATCGAGACCAAGATCTCCATCACAGCGGGCTTAAGTCTGGTAGCCGCGAAGAAAAACATTACAGAATCTGACTGTGACACCTTCCTGTTCTATAAGGACGGGGATACAGGAATGCCGGGAGGCTTTGAGATACACGGGGACCGGTTCCGTCTCCTGGACAGACCAGGACTTGGTCTTGACATCTCTTTCTGATTTTAAAAGCGGACGCCGCAGAGGATCATCCCCCCGCGGCGCCCGCTTTTTCTGTATCGTCTTTAGCACACCTTATGAATCCATCCTTCCGGCGCTTCAATATGGCCCATCTGGATGCCTGTCAATGTGTCATATAACTTCTTGGTGATCGGTCCCATCTCATCCATTCCGCTTGGGAAGCAGATCTCCTTTCCGTGGTCTACCACCTTTCCTACCGGAGAGATGACCGCTGCCGTTCCGCACAGACCACACTCCGCGAAATCTTTCACTTCGTCAAAGTAGATCTCCCGCTCTTCTACTTCCAGTCCAAGGTATTTCTCAGCCACATACATAAGAGAACGTCTGGTGATGGAGGGAAGGATAGTGCTGGACTTTGGCGTTACAACCTTGCCGTCCTTTGTCACGAAAATAAAGTTGGCGCCTCCGGTCTCTTCCACTTTTGTCCTGGTAGCCGCATCCAGATACATATTTTCATCGTATCCCTGAGCATGCGCCTCGACAATGGCATAAAGGCTCATAGCATAATTCAATCCCGCCTTTACATGACCTGTTCCGTGCGGGGCTGCTCGGTCATAATCACATACCCGGATGGTGATCGGTTTTGCGCCGCCTTTAAAATAAGGACCTACCGGTGTGGTAAACACCCGGAACTGATACTCATCCGCTGGTTTTACGCCGATGACCGCGTTAGAGCCAAACATATAGGGGCGCACGTACAGGGTAGCGCCTGATCCATAGGGCGGAACATAAGCCGCGTTCGCCTCCACCGTCTTATGCACTGCTTCTACAAACCGCTCTTCCGGGAACACCGGCATTTCCAAACGCTTGGCTGTCTCTGCCATACGAGCCGCGTTTAAGTCCGGCCGGAACATCACAATGCTCCCATCCTCCGCTGTATAAGCCTTTAGTCCCTCGAAGCAGGTCTGCGCGTACTGAAGGACACAGGCACATTCGTTGATCACAACATTTGAGTCAGCCGTCATAGTTCCCGCATCCCAGGCCCCATTTTTATAATTGGAAACATATCTCTGATCCGTTTCCACATAATCAAAGCCTAGATTTGCCCAGTCAATATTTTTCTTCTCCATCTTAACTCCTCCATTCGTAATGGCTTTCCATGAGTCTCATTATAATACGTTCATATTGAAAATTCAAGAGTGCGCTCTGTTTTTACAAAAGCAATGGCGATGAGCTCTTCTTTATCGTTCCATCATACTAATGGATTCGATTCCTACGCTTCCGCCCCGGACTACCTCTATACTCTTGAATTCTTCCTTCATCAGTTTGATCACCGCATCGTTTTTGGTGGCCGTCTGGACAAACTCCAAAAGCAGACTGTCCTTCCCGTAATCGATCACCTTCGCCTTGAAGGTTTCTGCGATCTGGAACAGTTCTACCTTGTCTTCCGGCGTACATCTGCGCACTTTCACATATAAGATCTCCTTCATCCTTACAAAAATATCGGTAAAATCGATCACTTTGATCACTTCAACCAGACGGTTCAGCTGCTTCTTGATCTGCTCAAAAGTCTCGTCGTCGCTGACGGTGGCGATGGTCATCCGGGATACCGTTGGATCTTCTGTGGTTCCTACCGTCAGACTGTCCATGTTATAAGATTTTCCAGCAAAAAGCCCGGAGATCTTCGACAGAACTCCCACCTGATTTTCTACATACAGTGATATCCATCGTTTCTTCATTCCATTTCCGTTCATTTCCTTTTTCTCCTTTCCCTAGCAGTCCATGATCATATCTTTTAAAGTTCCGCCTGGTTCGATCATCGGATAGACCAGATCTTCTGGATCAATGGTAAATTCCAGGATATAGGGAGTCTTTTTGCTCGCCATAGCCTCCCGGAAGGCCGGCTCGATCTCTTCTTTCTTCGTGATCCTTAATCCTTTTGCCCCATAACTCTCCGCCAGTTTCACAAAATCCGGCGTATACTTGGGACATTCCACCTCGCCGCATTTGCCTCTGCAGGCCGCCCCGGACCGGAGGCAGGTCATGGAGTAGCGCTTGCCATAAAATAATTTCTGCCACTGACGGACCATTCCCAGATTGCTGTTATTAAAGATACAGGATATAATGGGGAGCTCTTCCAGCACCGCTGTCGCAAGTTCCTGGATATTCATCTGCATCCCGCCGTCCCCGGAAATGGAGATGACAGGTGTGTCCGGATTTCCAATCTTCGCGCCAATGGCTCCCGGAAGGCCGTATCCCATTGTTCCAAGGCCTCCCGACATAAACAGCCGCTTCTTTTCATTGACCTCCAGGAACTGAGCTGTAAACATCTGATGCTGCCCTACATCCGTGATCACGATCGCCCGGTCGAAAATCCGGTTGATCACTTCCAGGATGTCCTGGGGCGTCATGATCGGGCGGGGTTTCATCCGCAGAGGATGCGCTTCTTTCCATGCCTCCACCTGTCCTCTCCACTCTTTTGTATCACAAGGGGTCACATATTCCAGCATCTTGGCGACTGCCTCTTTCGCATCCGCCACGATCGGCACATCTACCTGGACATTTTTGGAAATTGCCGCCGTATCAATATCGATATGGACGATCTGAGCTTTTGAGGCAAAGGAATGCAGTTTCCCTGTGATCCGGTCATTGAACCGGGTACCAATGGAGAACAGAAGATCACAGTTGTCTACCGCCATATTCGAGGCGTAGGCGCCGTGCATCCCCAGATTTCCGATATACAGCGGATGATCTGTCGGGATCGCTCCCCGTCCCATGACCGTTGTAACAACAGGAACTCCCGTTTTCTCTGCCAGTTCTGTAAACTCGCTTCCCGCATGGGAAATATTCACTCCGCCGCCTGCCAAAAACAAGGGTCTCTTCGCTTTTCCAAGCATCTTAATGGCTCTTTTCAGCTGTCCGATATGTACATGAGTATTCGGCTTATAGCCGCGGATATTGACTTCCTTCGGATACTCCCCATCCCCTAGTTCCGCCATTACATCTTTGGGAAGATCGATCAGTACCGGACCGGGCCTTCCTGTCCGGGCAATATAAAACGCTTCTTTTAGAATCCTTCCCAGATCCTCTCTTCTGCGCACCGTTACGCCATACTTGGTAATGCTCCGGGTGATTCCCACGATGTCTACTTCCTGGAACGCATCATTCCCGATCAGATGTCTTGCCACCTGTCCAGTAAAGCAGACCAGAGGAACACTGTCATAGTAGGCGGTGGCGAGCCCTGTCACCAGATTCGTAGCCCCAGGTCCGCTGGTCACCAGACATACCCCCGTCTTTCCCGTCGAACGGGCATAAGCGTCTGCCTCATGGACCAGAGCGATCTCCTGTCTGGGAAGGATCACTTGGATCTGATCCTGTTTATAAAGTTCATCACTGATATCGATCGTACAGGCCCCCGGATAGCCAAATACGGTATCTACTCCTTCCTCTTTCAGCGCTTTTACCAATAACTTGTTTCCACTGATCTTTTTCATTGTTTCAACCTCCTATACCTATTCCCCATCTGCGGCAAAGAAAACGCCCCAAGCCTTCCGGCTTAGGGCGAATGCTGCATCCGTGTTACCACCTAATTTCAAAGAACTCTCTCTGCGCTCTGCCGGTACGGGAAGATCTTCTTATCATCTCCGATACCGTTCCCTTCTAACGCTGGGACACACGTTGAAGTCTACTTAGACAATCTCGTCCGTTCGGTTCACTGCTCAAGGGCTACTTCCATAAATCTTTCACGAAGATTCCCACCGGCCATCTTCTCTCTTTGCTTCCAGAATCTATGTACTCCTCCCTGTCATAGCATTTCTCTGATAAATTATTCTTATTATAGTGGAAGGCTGATCCCTTTGTCAACCGATCTTTTTTAACATCCTTGACCTTTCTTTGTCAAATCTTTTGCTTTGTCCGCCTCAGCGGAGTCTAAAACACTTCTGCCAATGGCTTCCCAGGAAATGCCGCTGACATCTGCGGCCGCCTTCTCTGATCCGCCGCTTTTCTTCTTTTCTATACTTTCTTTCAATGTTTCCGCAAGCCGCTCCTCAAAATCTGGAAGGTCCTCCTCCAAAGGTTCATCCGTATCCCGCATCCGAGGCGGCTCCACATACCGCACGTCGCCTCCCGGCGCATGTGTTTCCAGCCATTCCCGGATTCCCGGAAGATCCGTCATCACAACCCGGTCCCGACAGGCAAGCGCCTCAATGACGGTAAGCGGAAGACCGTCGAAAAAGGATGGCAGCACAAAAACATCACAGAAGTTGTATACTTCAGCCAGTTTTTTCTGAGGAAGCCTCCCCAAGAATTCCACCGGATAAGGACAGGCTTTTGCCGCTTCCCGGATTTCCTGATACTCTTCTTCATTTCCCGCGCCGCCCGCAAGGAAAAGAGAAAGGGATTCTGCCGGCAGTTTCAGACGAGACAGAGCGCTGAGAAGACTCATGACTCCTTTTTTCTTTGCGATCTTTCCCGCATAGACTATCCGGGTGACTCCGTCTTCCGCCTCTCTTCTATTGGGACAGAAGATATGGTGGTTGTATCCCACTCCCACTTCCTGGATCTTCCCTGGATCCGCCTGATAAATCTCTATTACTTTGTCTCGCTGGGCCTTCTGAGGGACAAAGATGCGGTCCAGCGCCCGAATCTGTCCGGCAATATAATCCCGCCTTAGATCCGTTTTTTCCATCTGTCGGATATCCGTATTATGACAGAATCCGTAGATCCTCTGTTCTGGAAACTGTTCCCGGACAAAAGCGGTCAAAAGGTACAGATGATGGCAAAGGATCAGATCCGGGTCCAGTTCTTCTACCGCCTGAGTGATCACTTCCAGAAAAGACTTTCTGAACGCTTCTGCCATTTCTTCTGTCATATCACAGTAGCGGGTACTTCTATATGGCATCTCATCCGACATTCCCGCAATGGGCCAGGGCAGTTTTTTTGACTCAAAATAGACGGGAAAAAAGCGGACTCCCGAAGGCAGTTCCACCTGATCCTCCTGATAGATCCCGGCCACAACCGCCTGTTCTTCTCCTATATTCCAGAAGCTCTTCACCAGTTCTGTCAGATAGACTCCGCTTCCGGTGCTGCTTGGTTTCTGGGCTGTGATACTTAAAATCTTCATGCTATCCTCTCATACACCGCGAAGACATATTCCAGATCAAAATAGGTCTCTTCTTCGCTGACTTTCGTCATCCGCCACTTGGGATCTTTGTCCAGATCCGGGAAATACGTATCCGCATCAAACGCGCGATCCACCTTCGTTACATAAGCCTTCCGGCACAGAGGCAGAAGCTCCCGGTAGATCTGTCCTCCTCCGATCACAAACACATCCTCCGGCTCATATTTCGTTAATTCTTCCTTCAGTTCTTCCACAGAATGGACGACTGCCGCTCCCGCCGCCTGGTAGTTCTGGTCTCTGGTCAGTACAATATTTACCCGGTCCGGCAATGGCTTGCTCTCCGGGAAGCTCTCCAGCGTCTTTCGCCCCATAACCACTACGTGTCCTTTGGTCATGGCACGAAAGTATTTCATATCCTGGGGAATCCGTACCAACAGCTTGTTTCCATGGCCGATGGCCCAGTTTTTATCTACATTTACGATCAGATTCATTTTCCTCCTCCTTATATGGCTACCGGGATATCCCGGATCTGCTCGTGGGTCTCATAGTCGATCAATTTCACATCATCCGGCGTAAACTGGTAGAAATCCTTCACCTCTGGATTCAGCCAGAACTTCGGCGCCGGAAGCGGTTCTCTTGAGATCAGTTCTTCGATCATCGGGATGTGCCGATCATAAATATGGGCATCCGCGATCACATGGACAAATTCTCCCACCTCCATATCACACACTTGAGCCAGCATATGCAGGAGTACCGCATACTGGCACACATTCCAGTTATTTGCGGCCAGTACATCATTGGATCTCTGGTTCAGGATCCCGTTTAACGTCAGTTTCTCACTGCCTGGCCGTTTCGTCACGTTAAAAGTCATGCTGTAGGCGCAGGGATACAGATTCATCTCATGAAGATCCTGATGCACATAGAGATTGGTCAGGATTCTCCTGCTGTAAGGATTATTCTTTAGATCGTAGATCACCCTGTCTGCCTGATCAAACATTCCTTCTTTATACTGATGTTTTACCCCCATCTGATAACCATAAGCTTTGCCGATGGAACCGTCCTCATCCGCCCAGCTGTCCCAGATATGAGGCTTTAGATCATGGATATTATTGGATTTCCTCTGCCAGATCCAGAGAAGTTCATCGGTACAGCTTTTAATAGCTGTCCGCCGCAGCGTCAGTGCCGGAAATTCTTTCGACAGATCGTACCGGTTTACTACCCCGAACTTTTTTACCGTATAGGCCGGCGTTCCATCCTCCCATACCGGCCGGACTTTTTCCCCCTTGGTGTCCGTCCCGTTGTCTATAATGTCTCTGCACATGGCTATAAAAACTTGATCTGCATAACTCATGTTTGCTACCTCCGTATGTTCACTTCTCCCATTGTATCACGAAACAGGCCGAAAAAAAAGAATCCAGATGCAATTTAGAAGCCTCTGGATTCTTCCGGCCTTTCTTTTTAACAGCAGCAATCTTTTAATACACTGTCAAGCGCGTTGGCGCTGCTGCTGTGAGCCCGCTCTACGCGGATATTGTGACGTTCCGCCTCTCTCAAAGCGCAGTGGACCATTTTGTGTGCCACCGTAGAGGTAAATAGAATGATCAGATCCGGCTGGCCGATCTTTGTCTTCAGATTTCCTGACATCCGGGTAAATACCTTTGCCTTGCAGCGATAGCGTTTGCAGATCTCTTTATACTGCTGTTCCATCCGCTCGTTTCCGCCTATGATCACAACACTCATGTTCTTAACCCCCTGCCAGTTTCTTTCCCGCCTCTCTGCATTTTTCCAATTCTGTCTCTCCGGGTGATTCGTTGGCGATCACACCATCCGCTTCTGTCAGCACCGCTCCCATATCCGCCATCCGCTGACACCATGTCCGCATCCATTCGCCGTCTCCCCATCCATAGGAACCGAAAAGCAGAATCCTTTTCCCGGATATTTTTCCCTCCAGCGCCTGTACAAAAGGCTCCATCTCGGTCTCCTCCAGTTCTTCCGCTCCCATAGATGGGCAGCCAAGGGCAAATGCGCTTTCCGCAGCCAACGCATCCGCATCGGCCTGATCTACGCTCCTGACCTCCGCTCCGGCGCCAGCTTCCTCGATCCCTTCCGCCACCGCACCAGCCATCGCCTTTGTGTTTCCGGTCCCGCTCCAATAAACAACTGAGATACTCATGGTCTGCTCCTCCTTTTTATGCTGTTCTTCCAGCAATGTCTTGTATTGTCCTCCCGGCCAGGAATTCATTGACCGCGCTGTATCTGGCCTTATCATAGGCCAAAAATGTCATCCGCGCCTGTTCCGGGTTATGGTATACTTTCCAGTACCCGGTCAGAAGACTGTGCTTTCCTCCCATCTGGATAAAGCTTGTCACATCCTCCAGCGGATAATCCAGGAACACTCCGATTTCATGGGGAAACCCTATTCCCTCGCAGGAGTGCTGCCGGACGCGCAGCGCCAGATGGGCGAGAAGCTCCTCAAATCTTCCGCTCTTATAATCATAACCCTCCAAAAATTCCAGAATATCCGGCCTGTTGAGGTGCTCCTCCATTTCCCGCCTGCGGTAAAAAAGGATCAGGTATTTTCCCTTATGGGCCGCCAGCACTCGAAACGCGATTCCAGTTCCTGCCAGGATCTTCCAGAGTTCTTTCAGATCCTGTCTTTCAATATTCGTGATACTTCCTTTTTTCATCCCTTTCAAGAAGGGGCCGCATTGCAGAGCTAATTGAAACTGCAGCCTTCTGCTTGCGTTTCTTTCAGCCATCATGTAAGATACCACTTCAACTGGCATATCTTTCTCCTTTCATTTTTTTGATTATGATTATCATTTGCATTTAAAATATATCATACCTCCGTTGAGAAAGCAAGTTGATAAATGATAGGATTTTCTCAATTGAGTCTGATTATTCTAATTGGGGCCGGGGGATTTTTAAAAATCCCCCGGCCCCAATTAAAAAAGCCGAGCTCTATGGCTCGGCTATGTTATACAATACTTTGTCCAGCATCCGCTCCAGGGCGGCCGTCTCTTTTTTGGAAAGGCCCAAGGTCAGCAGTTTGTCCAGCTTCTTTCGGTCTGCCTCCATCCTCCGCTGGATATCATAGGCTTTCTCTGTGGGATAGATATTCTTGCAGCGCTTGTCTTTGTTGCTGGGCACAGACAGGATGAACCCTTTCTCATCCAACCGCTTGAGCAGCCCTGTTACAGTAGGATTCCGGAGATTTAAGGCTTTCTCAATATCACGCTGGGTCACTTCTTCTTTACTGCAGCCAAGAAGATAGTCCAGCACCTCACATTGAGAGGCTGTGATCCCAAGCGTTTTCAGGCGCTTATTAAATTCCTTTTCGTATCCGTTGTTGATCTGTTTGATCCGGAATCCAATAGTCCTTCTTTTCTGCATAGATTCTCCTTTGTCCGCACACTCTCCCACATTCCAGCCTTAACCGGCTGTTTTCTTGATCATTTCCAAAACATTCGCTTTCCCAAGAATCCTGGCCACTGTATAGAACAGGATCACATCGATGGGGAGCATAAGCGCCTGTTTCACCGCTCTGGCTGGGAGCATGGCCAGAAACGCGTTCCCATACAGGACACTCATCCAATACGTGTTCAGCAAAAGGTTGACAAAAACTGTGACCAGCACGTTGGCCAGGATCACTCGCTTCAATGTCAAAGGCCTCCGGTAAAGCACAACTCCGTAGATCACGCCGGCGAGCATGGCGCTCAGAGTCAAGCCTGGGAAAAACGCCCCCACCGGCTTAAGGATAAAGGAAATAAGGTCTGCCAGCCCCGCCACCACACAGGCAGCCACTGGTCCAAACAGCATTCCCGTCAGTTCCTTTGCCAGAGAGTCGAATCCGATCCTCAGATAATCTGTGATCTGCAGCCGATAGAACCCCAGTATCACAGTGATCGCCAGCAGCATGGATACTGCCGCCAGATTTCTTACGTTCTTCAATTCCTGGAAGGAATCTGTAAATGATGTTCTCCATCGTTTCATAAAAAATACCTCCTTCGCAGTAGTCCTTAAAGCTACGCATAAGCAGGTAGTTTTTATCTGTCTATGTGTAGCAGCGGGATGCGGAACATATACCGCGGAAGGCTTTTCCGGCTCTTCCTTCGTCCATGCGGCAACTCCCCGTCCGCACGGCACTTAACGCACATATTCCTACTCTGCTTCTTCTTGATCTCTGGCAGGAGCAGATTTCTTTTCAGCTCCCGCCTGTGTCCCATTCTAGCATACTTCTCGCCAAAAGACAATTACTTTTCATATTCCCGGATCACGCTGCTGATCTCCCGGATCGTCTCCATATCCTCCAAATGCCGCAGGGCATCCTTCATATGGAATTCCTTCACCGCTTCCGTCACAATGACCAGCTCTGCCACGCCGTCTGCGGTAATGTTCTGGACGACTCTGGAAATGCTTACCTTGTGAACGCCAAATACGCTGGCGATCGAAGCCAGGACCCCAGGTTTATTTTCCACCTGCATCCGCAGGAAGAATGGATTCTTCACCTGGTCAAAAGCTTTCACCGGAGTCTGCCGGTAACAGGTACAGTTGATCCTTCCGGTACAGTGGAACTGGATGTTCCGCACCACGTCGATCACGTCCCCCATAACTGCGCTCGCCGTAGGCATCTGCCCCGCCCCTCTTCCATAGAACATGGCATCGTCCACTGCGTCTCCGTGTACAAACACCGCGTTAAAAGAATCTCTTACCGCGGCCAGCGGGTGCTGTTTGGGAAGAAGCATAGGGTACACCGCCGCCTCGATGCCTTCCGGAGTATTCCTGGCTGCCGCAAGCAGTTTGATCGCGTATCCCAGCTCCTTTGCGTATGTAATGTCTTTCGACGTGATCTTAGTGATCCCTTCTGTATAGACATCGGAAAACACCACTCTGGAATGAAACGCGATGGAAGCCAGGATGGCAATCTTGCGCCCCGCATCCAGTCCTTCAATATCTGCCGTAGGATCTGCCTCCGCATATCCAAGCTCCGTGGCTTTGGCCAGGGCTTCTTCAAAATCCATTCCCTCTTCCGCCATCTTCGTCAGGATATAATTGGTCGTGCCATTGACAATGCCCACTACCTCATCGATCTCATTGGCAGCCAGACATTGCTTCAGAGGACGGATGATGGGGATTCCTCCCCCTACCGCTGCTTCAAACAAGAAATCTACTCCGTTATTGTCTGCCGCATCCAAGAGTCCGCCGCCATACTCCGCCACCAGGTCTTTGTTGGCAGTCACTACACTTTTGCCGGAATTCAAGGCTTCCAGGATCATCGTCTTCGCCGGTTCGATGCCGCCCATCACTTCGATCACGATTTCAATCTCTTCATTATTGATGATATCTTCCCAGCGGTCTGTCAAGAGGGCCGGATCGATCCCTTCCCTCTTCTTATGGATATCATGGACCAGGACTGCCTCTATTTCTATGGGCGCTCCCGCCTTATTGGCCATCTCTTCCTGCTGCTCCTGAATCAATTTATTCACGCCGCTTCCCACAGTCCCAAGACCAAGAAGGGCTGCTTTTACCATTTTCGCCATAGGTTTCCTCCTGTCTGCCTTTTCCGTTTGCTTTCTACATCCAGTTCCTTTATTAAGTCAACATTGTAACACAGCCCGCTTACATTTTTCCATATCTTTTTACAGCGCCTCAAGCGGGGCTCGTTCATTTACTCTTTCTTTAAAGCCTCTTTTAACATTATAATTCCTCTGCTTCCAATAAAAACAGCAAAACATTCGCATATCGCAGCGATGAATATCTTTCCCGCCAACACATCCGGAACAATCATGTTCCAAGCTTCCAGGGGAAGCAAAGCGGATACTAACGCGATCACCAACATGATCGTGCCCCAAAGCAGCTTCTTCCTTTTTTCCCTGCATCGGTCAAGTTTTCATCGTAGTAAAGATGACCTGGGCCAGCAAAATTCAGGAAGAATTCTTTCAAAAACGACACCAAAACAGCTCCCCAGGAAGACTTTTTCTGTTCTTTTGTCCTTTCTCTCTTTTTATGCCGCGGACTCTTCTTAACCATATTACCCTCATCTCTATAAAATTGGATTTTATGTTATTATAGCACGACACCCTAATATCGTCATTTCTTTTATTTTTTTGAAAAGTTATTATTTAGGATAAGCATACTGTATTTATGGGGATATTCCCGATCTTTATCTGTTGTCAAAAAAAAGAAAAATAGTTGTTGACAAATCTTTTTCCGTATAGTATATTATTTATTGTGCTGAGGAGCACAGGACAAATAAATGCGACAGTGGCTCAGTTGGTAGAGTACGACCTTGCCAAGGTCGGGGTCGCGG
>CABPCP010000041.1 GCA_902406105.1 uncultured Mordavella sp. | reverse complement strand
GACAGCCCCTTTTTCATTCGGGTACACCCCTTTCGTCATTTTGGTACAGGGCAAAATGCAATTCCAGACGTAGCCTTTTTGCAAAAGGCTACGTCTGGAATTTAATTATTCTTCTTTCCGTCTCCTGCCCATCAGGATCAGGATAAACAATGCCGATACGCTCAGCGCCGCCAGTGCTCCTGGCAGATCTGCCGGATCTCCGGTCTTTACGTTTCCGCTTACCGCGGCCGCCCCGTTGTATTCGTTGGTGAATTCCGCGGCTTCGGTATTGCTGTTAAAGGTACCGATCTTCTCGTACTTCACATCGGCTATGGTAAGAACGCCATCTGTGTCTTCTACTTCTACCGTCAGTCTCCAGATATGTTCATCGTAGGTGTATCCGGCTTCGTGGCCGTCTGCCTCACGGATGTCAAACTGGTAGGTTCCTGCTTTGGCAAATGTGATCGGCGCAAACGCGGTCTGTCCCGCTCCTTCCACAGTTGCGGATGTGCTTCCTGCTGCCGCGCCTTTCGGATTACCTTCCAGCGCCTGCAATGTGAATTCAAATATCGCGTGGCTGGATGCAGAGTCTCCGGTCAGGTGCTTCACTACTTTGGGCGCGTATGCCGCCTCATCCGGCTGATAGTGGTTCTCAAAGTCCGCCGCGTCAGAGGTGATTCCATCCTGTCTGCTGTAGCTTATACTGTCTACGCCCAGAATATGTTCGGTATCCTTCACTACCACAGTCAGCGTCCAGACACTTCCATCGTACTGGTAACCGGTCAGCTTGTCGTTGATCTCGGTAATGTCGAACCGGTAGGTTCCCGCCTGTTCAAAACGGATTTCTCCAAAGGAGGCTTCCCCGTTTCCGTTGATCGTAACCTTTGTCTCCTGCGGAAGGACCGCTCCCTCCGGATTGTCTTCCCTGGCCGCCAGTTGGAAGCTAAAGTCTGCCTCCCGGCCCTCCGGCACATCGCCGGTCACAGTTTTCGTCACCTCCGGGATATATCCGGTCTCTTTTACCTGGTAGTCATTGGTAAATGAAGCTTGTTCCTCGGAAGTCTCTCCAGCAACAGCCGCCCCATCCTTATCCAATTTTGTGTAGGTGTGGCTTACCACAGTCAGGAAGCCGCCCTGGTCTTTCACCTCAATCTCCAGCTCCCATTCGCTTTCATCATAGGTGTATCCTGCTTCTGTTCCCTTCTCTTCACTGAGGTCAAAGCGATATGTACCAGCCTCTGTAAAGGTGATGGTGCTAAATCTTGCAATATCCTCTCCGGTTACGCTGGTATTATCCATATCAGGTGCTTTCAGGCTCGCTCCAGTCGGGTTCTTATCGTCCGGCGTCAGCGTAAAGTCAAAGACCTGATCCTCTGATCTCCGGTCTCCCGTGATCTCCTTGCGGATCTGCGGGGTATAAGTGGTCTCCTTCGGATCGTAGGTGTTGGTAAATTCCGCCTGATCCTCACTGGTAACTCCGGTAGGTTTCCCTTTCTCGGTCTGCGTGTAAGTCTTGCTTTCGATGTCCAGCTTGCCGCCCCTGTCTTTTACTTTCACTTCCAGGGTCCAGATATGGTCATCGTAGCTGTAGCCTTCCGTGTCTTCTCCTGTCACCTCGGTAATCTGGAAGCTATAGGTTCCGGCTCTGGTGAACGTGATCTCATCAAAGGTTCCGGTATTTTCTCCCGTCACCTCGGTCTCCAGCACATCCTGGTCCGTCATAACCGCGCCGTTCAGCTTCAGGCCGTCTGCCGGCTCCGCTTTTGTAAGCTTCAGCTCAAACCGGAAGTCAGCGTCTTTTCCTGCCGGCACGTTCCCGCCTACTGTCTTCTTCACCTTCGGTGCATATCCGATGGGATCCACCTCATAGTGGTTGGTGAACAGTGCATAGTCCGTCAGGTCTGTCTCGCCGGTCTGCTCATACTTTGTCTGAGCCTTATCTACCACCAGCTGTCCCTTCTCATCCCTGACCACTACGGTCAGCGTCCATGAATCGTCATAGGTATAACCCTGTTTGCCCTCATTTGTTTCTGTAATGGTAAAGGTATAGGTTCCAGCCTTGGTGAACGTGATCACACCAAACGGATCCTTGTCCGGCGCCACCAGGCTTCCCTCTGTCGTTCCGCCGGCCGGAATGGTTACCGCCGCCTGTCCGTCTGTAAATGCAGCTCCGCCATCCGGATTATGTTCTCCAGCAGTCAAAGTAAAGGTAAAGGTCTGTTCCTCCGGCCGGATCTCTCCGGTCACGGTCTTGCGGACATCCGGTGTAAATTCTGTCGGCTTCACTTCATAGCCGTTGACAAACTTCGCCGCCTCTATATTGCTGGTTCCGCCGGCCTTCGTATAGGTATGGCTCTCTACCTTCAGCTTACTATTGTGATCCGCAACCACCACTGTTAATGTCCATCTGCTGCCGTCATAGGTCACGCCGTCCAGTTTGTTGCCATTCGTTTTTGCTCCGTCTGGAATCGTCTCCCGGATATCAAAGGTGTAGGTTCCGGCTTTCTTAAAGATGATCTTGCCAAATCCATTCTCTGCCGTTCCTACCTCTTCATTCACTGGCGTATCTTTTGGAACAGTGATACTTGCTGAGGTGTCCCCATTTTCGATCACGGCCCCATCCGTCGGATTATTTGCTCCCGGCGTCAAAGTGAAATCAAATGTCTTTTCTCCCGGCCGGTCTGCTCCGGTCATGGCCTTGGTCACTTCCGGCGTGTACTCTGTCGGCTTCACTTTATAGCTGTTTTCAAATGCAGCCGCTTCCGCTCCAGACACAAGGTTTCCATCTTTTGCGTAGGAGAAACTCTTCACCCGCAGCATCCCGCCTTCATCTTCCACATTCACCGTCAGAGTCCACTCCAATGGATCATAGGTATAGCCGTCGTCTGCTGTCCCTTGCTGCTCTGCGATCGTAAATGTAAAGGTTCCGGCTCTTTCAAAGGTAATCTGCCCGAAACTTGCATCCGCATCACCAATTCGGTTTGTATACGTCACCTGGGTCTTTGCCGGGTTCGGCAGGGTCGCTCCCTCCGGATTCTTCTCATCTGCCGTCAAGATAAAAGTAAAGGTCTTGCTCTGCGGCATATCGCCGATCAGTTTCTTTGTCACCTTCGGCGCAAATCCGGTATCTGCCGTGTCATAGTAGTTTGTAAAATCCGAAGCACCCTCTGTCTCGTCCGGAGTTCCCGGTTCTGTCAGATAGTAAATAATACTATCTACCTTTAGGGCGCCGTTGTCATCTACTACTACAACTTGGGCTCTTCTTTCCGGTACCCGGTCTTTGTCGTATCCTTCCGGCAGACTCTCGGTATCCTCCGTGATCCGGAACACATAGGTACCGGCTTTTGTAAAGGTGATGTCTTTAAAGTCTGCGGTTTTCGCCTCTCCGGTCTTCTCCACCGTCACCGTGGCCGTATTGTTCTCCGGCATGGTCACGCCATCTACATTCGGTGATGACATGCTCTGGGTAAAGGTAAAGGTCTTATAGTCCGAATCATCCGGCAGCTCCTGGCCCTCTACCACCTTGGATACGGTAAGCTTAGCAGTCGTCGGATTAGGATGATACTCGTTGCTGAACTTCGCCGCATCCGTATTTGCCATGGTTTCTTCTTGGTCACTCTTATAGGAGACGGTCCTGGACAGATGCCCCAGCCCGTCATCGCTGACCACTACCGTCAGCGTCCACTTCGCTGCATCGTAGCTATAATAGCTTTCTGATCCGGCTGTCTCTTCGATAGTAAAGCTGTAAGTTCCGGCTTTGCTGAATGTAATGCTGCCAAATGCGTCTGGTGCTGTCACCGCCGCATCAGTAGTCTTACCGCTGATCGGAATGGTCAGCGTTGTGTCCGCGGGCAGGGCTGCTCCCGCCGGATTATCTTGGTCTGCCGTCAGGGTAAAGGTAAACTCCTTTGTCTCTACAGCCGGCAGCTTATGTCCGGTCAGAGTCTTCTCTACAGCCGGCGCATAATCAATCGGTTCCGGCACATATTCATTCGTAAATGCCACGCCGCCATCCGGATATGTGGGATCCGCCGTCATGGTTCCGTCGCCATCGTCTGTCACATTTACCGTGACAGTAAACGATCTGTCGGTAAAGGTCACTCCATTTTCGGTTGTTCTTCCCTTATCTTCCGTGATCGTATAGGTATGTTCGCCCACATCCTCCAGGGTATACGGGATTGGATCAAAGGTGATATTTGCCGGCTTATCGGCGCTGGACGGTCCGGCTGCCCGTCCGGTCCCGACTACGGTATCCCCTTCCTTCACGGTAAAGGTATAGGTATCTCCCGCAGTCATATCCCGGCCGGTCAGTGTCTTGGTTCCCTCCGGCGTCCAGGAGCCGCTGGCGTCATAAACATTTTCAAAGACCGCCCCCTCCTGGCTTTCCGTCTGACTGTTGTCCGCGAAATACTGAATCCCTGTTACTTCCAGCTTCTGTTCATCCGAATTCCAGGCTGTCGTCACCTCCACACGGTAGGTGGTATCATCATAAGTGATGCCGTTCAGCTTATTCCCGTTCTCCAAAGCCGCCTCTGGAATGGTCTCCTTAATATAGAACGTATGGGTGCCTGTCCCCTGAATAGTCTGATCAGCAAAGGTCACCTTCCCGTCCTGGTCATTGAATACTTTGCTTTGCAGTACAGTCCGGCCGTCCTCTGCCAGCAGTTCAAACTGGAATTGACCTGCCGCAAGTGTTTTCCCAGTCAAGATCTTGGAGGCCTCCAGCTTGACTTCTGTCTCCCGAACGTTGGTGATGGTCACTTCCTCAGTCCGAACCATACTCTCAGTATCCGGAATCTCCAGAAGCCACTTGCCCTCGCCCAGTTTCTCAATATTCTCGCTTCCTTCCGCTTCCGCTCCATCAAGTTCATAGCCGGGAGCCGCCGTTTTCTCCACGATCACATATTCTTTGAACCACAGCAGGTTAGGAACCGTGATCTTGCCGTTTTCTGTCTTCCCGGAATATATAGGTTTCATCTTAGACAGATCCGCGGTTGCCCCTTCTCCTTCATCAAAATAACCGTAGATTTCAAATTCCGCATCGTCCACCGGATCCGCGGCAGGCAGTTCCGACTGCTTGGTGATCTCCAGATCCCGGTAAAGTACAAGCCCTATGTCCTTGGTATTGTCCCAGTTGCCCTCCTGGGTCACATCTGTAGCCCACAGGTAGAACCGCTCGGACAGGTTCCGCTGGCTCTCATCATTATAAGAATAGTTGCTGTCAGTCTGCTCATCACTCGGGATCTCTCCCGGTTTCACAGACTTTTTGCTTCCCAGCATATCGGTCAGCCCGAATTTTCCGACGATCGCGCTTGGCAAGGAGGCGGAAAGGATATAAGTACTTGGTTCATCTCCTTTCAGGTGCTGTACCTGCAGTTCTCCGTCCTCATCATAAGCCAGATTGGCATCCACCATCAGGCCGGCGTCCAGGTTATCGAATACATAATTGGGATCCTGATACCAGCCCGCATCACCGCTTCCCTGATTATACTGGCGCGGTTCTCCGTAGGCAGTGGTATTCAGGCCCGGCGTCTTGTTCCGGTAGGTATGGAGCCGGATTTCAATCTTGTCCAGCATATCCTGGACGATCTTATAGTCGGAATAAGTCCCAAAGGCATCTTCTCTTATTCCATCGCCGTCGGCATCGATCCAGACATGTCCGCCCACCTTTACCGGATTTGGTACAATGGTGGCGGAAACGCTGTTGGATTCCAGAGGCTGATCCGCGGGCTTCGCATCATCTATTGATCCTGTTACCGGATAGCTGTCATAGTAGCACTGGAAGTTATTGACCGCGTTCAGATAGGAGATATCCTCCAGCTCTTCCGGCGTATATTTCCCGCCCTCTTCATCCGTCACTTTGGTCTGATATTCTACCACCAGGCTTTCCGTGGCCTCCAGAATCTGCGTTTTATCCACTGCCACGATAAATGCCTTGATGTCCGTATCGGCCGGTCTAGCTTCTGTCCAGCCTTCCGGGCAGCCAGTTTGCGCCTCTTTCACCGCTTGGAAGAACTTGTCGATGTCGGTTTCCTCCTCCCCAGGCTGGCTCACTCCGGTTGGAATATCACCGGTATAATAGTAGACCTTATATTGCCCTTGGGTAAGCGTGCGGTCTCCCAGCATCACTTGGATGTTTCCTGTCAGATAAGCCGGCCAGACACTGTAGCGCCCCGTACCGCCGCTTACCAGGTCGCCCTCCTGGGGCAGAAGATCCATCACCGTCAGATTCAGACGGTTTTCTGTACTGGAAGTATTGTTCATCGTCAGCCGGTAATCAATGGCGCCGCCGTTGGTCGCCCGTGCCAGCCGGCTGGAGCTGTAATCGCTGTCCCGGTCTCCCTTATTTTCCTTCACCAGAGTCATAGCCGAGCTGCTGTTCCAGCCAATCTCCGCCAGCGCTCCGATGTAGCCGTAATTCCCCACGGCTCCCGGTCCTTCTGTCCCCAGAGCGTTCTTGAGCGCTTCCGCCTTATCCTGGTCCGCCTGAAGAGAAACAGCTACATTGGTAAGCTCTCCGGCCCATGCGCCGGTGCTGTCCTTGAAGGAAGCCGCGTTTGGATTCTCATCGCTCCGGATCCCCGGCTCGTCGCTGGTGGCAAATACGTAATTCGTCAGCTGAGTTCCATACCTGGCCGCCGCGTTGGTAACTGTTGCGTGGATCTGGACCTCTACATCCTCTCCTGCCTCAAGATTCCCATTGAGATACAGCACGATAGCATTGGTCTCCGCCACCGGCATCACTGTATCCTCACTGATCGACAGCCCGGATGGATTGCCTCCTGTGATTTCTGCGTATTTTGCGTCCGTATCCACAACCACACCTTCCGGCAGAAGGTCAATCAGGATCGGATTCTCCAGGGCTTCTCCATTGGTTGACTCATTCTTCAGTGTCAGCGTATAATCCACGGTTCCGTTATTTAAGTTGACTGTGTCGGCATCCGCCTTTTTTTCCACAGACACCGTCGGTACTTCCTGCTGCCAGAAGGTGTTGTCTGCCTCATCTTCCGCAGAATCTGTAGTCTGTGCTTCTTTCACGCCTGCCGCGCTCCATGGGGTATAGGCGATCTCCGCCCCGGCCGTATTGACCACCCGGTCCAGAGACTGACGATTGGCGCCGCCCTGCTGCTGATCCAGTTCTATCGTTACCTGCACATCTCCGGGATTAAAGTTCTGGCCCAGCTTATAGCCGGTCAGCGTTTGGAATCCGTCGGAATAGTACTCCACTTTCACCTGAGCGTATTTCACCCCTTCATCTGCCGGGGCCTGTACTACCTGCTCTCCGAAGGACACCGTGACCGCCTCTGTCGCATGCTCTCCGCCATTAAAATCAATGAACGTCACTTTGGCGCTGATCACGCCGGCCTCTGGCTGGCCGTCTGCCGCTTCATAATTCCTAGTCTCATGGCTGGCCTGTCCCAGACGCACCTGGCTGATGGTATACTGATCCTTCAAATAGGTATCAAAGGCCAGGCCGGTCTGCGTGCTCCCCGTTCCATGGTAACCCTCAAGCCCCTTGTCTGTCAGAGTAAATCCATCCAGCGCATAGGTGTTTGTTACCTTCGGCGACAGAGTATAGACGATCTCAGACCCCTGTTCAAACAAGCTGTCGTCTGAAGATTGGCTGGCACTATTCTTTTCAATGGCCACCTCTGCGGCTCCCAGCACGTTTTCCAGAGTAACCGTCTGCTTATTCATGGTTCCTTCTGGAATCTTCACCACCTGGTACCACACTACCCGGCGGTCATCCAGGATCATCGTCTCATAACCGGAGGTACCGGTCACTTCATCCTCCACCACCAGATAAGTCTTGCCTGGAACCACAGAAATGCCGTCCATATAGGAATAGCCGGTTCCTTCTTTGGTGGTATTCACAGTGTCTACCAGATTCTCGGGCTTCTTAAAGCCGTTCACTTCCTCCTGGGTCAGCTCGGTCTCTGTCCCATCCGGCACCTCATAGACAGATACCCGGGCTTTGGGCACCAGCTCTGTATTGCCTCCCGCATCTTTTTTCTGCACTTCCAGTTCTACCAGCGGGATGTTATAAGCGCTGTAAGTATAGGTATTTCCAGCCAACAGGCTCTCTGTATCCAGGATATAGATCGTCTGCGGATTGGGTGTGTCCCCATCCACGGTCTCTGTCTTTGTGATCTTACTTCCCGTCTGCGTCCAGATGCCCTCCAGTCCCGCATAACCGCCTGGCACAGCCTCCTCGGAAACGGCGTACTGATAGCCTGCCGCCACGGTAAAAGCGGCAATTCCCTCTGCATTTGTCATCTGGGAACCCATGTGCCGCCATTCCTTTGTCGCCTCATCAAAGGTGTACATCCGGAAAGTCACGCCGCTTTGATCGGGCGTATTATCGGCGCCATGCATATTGCCGTATTTATGGATCTGTATCGTAACGCCGTTGTAGTTCGGCACGATCAGCTTCGCCCGCAGCTCCTCATCCGAACTGCCTGCCTGCCAGCCGTCCGCATCGCAGGCCAGCACTTTCCCGGGCTCCAGCGTTATTTCAATAGGCTCCTGGTCTACCAGGTAGCCGCCGGGCGCCAGGATTTCACGGATCCGGTACTGTGCCGGATCCTTTCCCTCCAGCCGGACCTTCACCGTATAGGTCCCGTCTTCGCCTTTGGTCCAGGTCACTCTGTCTTCCGCTACTTCTTTCCATGTTGGATTGTCTTCTTCGTCCAAAATCGGATGACCTTCCGCATCCAGATTCTGTTCTTCCAGAACGAACGCCGCGCCGGTCAGAGGATTCCCGTTGCTGCCGTCCACCTTCAGCACTGTTGCCTGGGCGTACAGCCAGGTATTGGTCACTTCTACTTCCACGGCAGACTGTCCCGTCGTTGGAGTGATGGCATAGCGGCCGTTCTTTGGTTCTACTTCTTCTCCATCTACCTTTACGGACTCCAGCACATATTCTGCGCTTTCCTGCTCTGCCAGGTAATAGGTCGTGTCCTGCTTCAAGCCGGTAAATTCCGCATTTTCCGCATTGGTAGCTGTATCGGTCTGTACCGGTGACGTGCCATTCTCACTGTCATACAGCTGGAAGACGGCGCTGTAGCTGTCCGGTCCTTCTGTGAACTCTCCCGGATCTACCTTCTTAGTCACAGAGATGGAAGCCAGCTTTTTATTCTCAAAGGTGATCACAGCGTCTCCATCACCGTCATAAGTTTTATCTGCTCCGTCAACTGTAACAGCCATGCCGCCGGTCAGGGCGATGATCTGATCTGGATCCTCCGCCAGTTCATATCCCGCCCGAGGCGTAGTCTCTACAATGTAGTAGACACCCGGCTTCTGCCCGGTAAGGCTGATCTTGCCGCTCTTCGATGTATACGTACCCACCAGCGTCCGGTTGGCGTTGTCTTTCATATCCTGCACCGTGTGCGTACCGCTGAAGGAGTCAAATGCCTGATAATATACCTCGAAGACTGCTCCGTCAAGGGAAGCGCTTGTCTCCGCATCCACCTTGCTGATCTCCAGGGACACCAGATCTGGGTTCTGGATGGTCAGTATGCCATCCAGTTTGTAGGGTTCACTTTCCAGATTCTGGACACCGGAGATCACAATATCTCCAGACTCCCCGCCGGCCGCTTTGGTATAGCCAAAAGTCACTCCCTTATCAGGATCTATAAAGTCTTCCAGGTTAGGATAGTTTTGTTTTATATATTGCGTAAAATAGCTGGTGTCCATGGTCGCGCTGCTCTCGCCCAGGTAATAGGTACCGGAGTTGATATGAGAGAAGACCGCCGTCCCGCCTACTGTTGCTGCCGTGTAAAGCGCTTTTTCCGCTCTCGGCACAGTCAGGGTAAAGGCCGCGTCTGCAGGGTTGCTTCCTGTATCCGTCTTTTTAAGAGTCAGAGACACTTTCTCCGGATTATACATGGAAACCACCAGACTTTCTGAAGTCACCTGGAAATACCGGTATGCCTCTGTTCCTCCTACATTTTTCCCGTCATAGAGTATCTCATAGTCGGATCCTGCCGGCATGGCGGTCTCTACGATCCGGTACTGGCCGATATCCAGCCCTTTAGGGAAGGTATAAGCTCCCGCGCTGTTGGTGGTAAAGGTCCTCGTCCCCCACTGCTCCGTCTCATAATCATAATCTCTCCAGGTATTGGTCCCGCCTGCGCCGCCGTCATAGCGCTGCAGCTTCATGGTCACGCCTTCCAGGGGTACTCTGCCGGTATGTCCGTCCTCAAACCAGGCGTCCAGCTGCTCTGCCGTCTTACTAAAGGGCGCATCCACTCCCGGCTCATAACCGTATTTCTGCACGGTCACAGAGAAGTTGGTGAGAGGCCAGTTCACCAGACGGTAAAGGTCTCCCCCTGCCGCTCCATAATCTGTCGTCTTCCCTCCAACCGTAAATCTGCCAGGCCACGCGATTCCTGTCTGTTCATCCGCCAGAGGAACCTGCTCCTTATTATCTGTGACAAAATAGGCGTCGTTGTAGGTCATGCCTGTTCCTGTAGGTGTAAAGCGAACGATCATATAGTGGGGCGCCGCGTCGATCTGATAGCCGTAGGGCACATAGCTCTCCCGCAGGGCCATTCTCACATAGTAGCAGTTCTTTTCTGCATCCTGCCAGGTAATATCGTCCGCATTGCCCTCTGCTTCCAGGTCGTCATATTTCGCAAACCCGTTTTCTTCGTCCTCATTGTCATACCAGAGAGCCTTGGACATACCCATAGCGGACCTGTCACCGGTTTCAATGTCACTCTCCAGACCTACCGTAATGTCATCCACTTTTTCCAGCAGATCCCCGGCCTCATTTGCGACCCAAAGTTCATAGCTGGCATTTCCAAGCGGCTCGTAGCTGTCCTTGATCTTATCCCCGTCTTCGTCATAGGCTCCGGCCCATTTCTGCAGGCGGACGGAAGCATAGTAGTCCGTTCCTTCACCGTAAGTTGCATTGTTCTCAAGATCGTATTCTCCGTAAGCATTGTCCGGATAGGTCCATACTTCTTTGGAGACTCCGCCATTGGAGTTGTTGGTATATTCGACCGCACCTTTTTCTCTGGTGATCAGAATGTACTGATTCTCAGGAATGATCTCAGCGCCCGGCCCTGCCTGTGTCTCTACCAGCCAGTAGACAATGTTGTCCGCCACATCCAGAATGTCCGTGGCAAACTTGCCGTCCACCGGTTCTCCATCCGCTCCGATAAAGGTGCCGCTGCTGTACTCGCCGATCAGCGTACAGTTATCCTCGTCAAAGGCAAGCTCTATGCCTGCGCCTTCCGGTACGATCTGCTGATACAGCTGGAACTGGCAGTAATTGGCTGCAACTTCTCTTTCTTCCGGGGATTCCGGATTTCCTTCATCCACTCTGCGCATCATATATTTATAGATCCGAAGCTGGGTCCATCCAATCTCATTGACCATCTTGGCCTGATTCTGTCCGTCCGGACGCACACAGTTGTATGTATCCAGTTGCCCCTCCGTCAGCGTACGTACAGACTCGTCAGTCGCCGGATCCGGAAGATATGCTTTGTTCCCCTGGGGATAGACATACTCGTCCTTAGCGCTCTGAGGGATATCTACCTCCACGGCTATGTACTCGTCTCCGTCTTCATCAGTCAGGTTGCTGAAAATCACCCGTCCCAGGCTGTCTGTCACACCATTTCTCTCCCAATGGTAATTGCCGTCTGTTCCTTTTTTATACAGGGCAATGGTAGTCCCTTCCAGCGGAATCTCTTCATTTGTGAAGGCGTGCTCCCACACGTTGTAGTACACCTTATTCACGGTAAAGCTCTGATAACGGTTGTTCACCAGAGCCAGTTCTTCTCCATCTTTCGCCCCGTCCACAGTGGTGATGATCTCTCCCGGATTCAGGGTGGTGGTCAGCTCTGTGGAGGTTCCATAATACCCGCTCGGCGCTTTGGTCTCATGGATATAGTAAGTAATCTTTTTACCGTCAGATCCATAGATTGGCAGATCCTGGAACGTCAATGTGCCATTGTCCGGCGTCGTACCGGTTCTATCAATTACTTTCTGATTCTGGGCATCCAGATGATATACTTCGATCGTTGCGCCGTCCAGTGCAGCACCTTCTTTATCCGCCTTTTTCACCGTCAGGCCGCCCAGACTGGATACATTGATGATATCGCCAAGGTTCTGGGTCGCTTCCTGATCCTCCACCGTATAGGGGCCAAAGAAGAATTCGCCGTCTGCTATCTCATGCTGATACGAGTTGTAAAGATCCGGGTATGTATCCGGACTCAGCACCTGCATCGCATCCGTCACTTTTTCATGGAGATAATATTGGCCGGCTTCCTCCAGATAGAGACTGCTTCCAGCTTCCAGGATCAGGGTGTTTCCCTCTTCATCCGTTACCGGAGTAAACTGCTCTCCCTCTTTTTTATAGACTTCAAACTGTGTGCCATCCAGGTCCGATTCACTGTCGTCTGCTTTCCTGAGTATCTTATCGATGGTAATAGAAGGATCCGGTTTATTCTTAACGGTAAGATCAGGATAGTCTGGCACTCCTGCTCCCGTTACCTTTATATTTGTTAAGTCAATTGTAAGTTCGCCTTCATTCACACAGGTATAATGGTCCGGAACGGTAGTCTCTTCTACAACATACTTATGCCCTGCCTCCAGGATAGCCAGATAACCGGCGGACGGAACTGCTACGTTATCATATACAACTGTGTTTTCCCCATCTGCCTCCTCCCGGCTGATGGTGATCCGCGCGCCATCCATCCATTCCCCTGTCAGGGTGTCGATCTTCTTGATCCGTACCGGAACCTTCTGCTCTACATTCTGAACGGTGATATCCTGGGAAATGCTGATGGTTTCATCAGCTGTCTTGGGCCGGAAGTAGAAGGGACCTACCGCCTCCATAGACTGTCCGCCTACTGTTATCGTCGTCACCTGGGCGTTATTTCCATTTCCCTCTTCTTTTTCCAGAAGATATTCGCCGTCGCCGTCTGACACCTCTACCCAGTAATAGTTGATCGTCCTGCCGACTTCTTCTCCTGGAAGGTTCGTAGCCTGGATCTTTCCGGAGGCATCTGTCTGATAGGTACCAACGCGCTCATATGTATCTTCACCCTCCACCTGTTTATAAAGGTCAAAGGTTGCGTCCTCCTCACCAGCAGGCGTTGTGGTCTGCTCTCCCATAGGATTGACCCTGACATACTCCTTGGTCAGTTCCAGGTCGCCGTTGCGGCTGTTCACCATCTCCACAGTCTTGGGGTCAGCGCTGGAATTTCCGATCACATCTTCCAGGGTTACTTCCTCGGAATAGAGAACAAGGTCCTCCCCTTCTTTCTGCTCTCCATCTCCATGCCAGTTCTCCGGCAGCACTTCTCGGAACCGATACCGGATTGGTGTTTTTGTCCCATCCTCGCTCACCTGGTAAACCGGGAAATCTGTTTTCATCAGATTCCCGTTCTGTGTAAGCCCCATATTTTCTGCGCCTTCCACTGCAGTCCAGTGTTCTCCATCTGTACTCTGCTGCAGGGTAAAGCAGCCGGCAAACTCCTGATAATTGGTTGTATCTACATTACGTTTTTCACCTGTAGAAAACCATTGGTACATTTTCTGCAGCTGCAGATGAGCCAGGTTATATTCGTTGACAAGATTATTAAGGCTGTCATCTACCTGGTTCGCTTTTACCTCCACTTTATATACGGCTGTATCCGGCAGATATCCCTCCGGCGCTTCTATTTCCTTTACATAGTAAGTTCCCGGAACCAAGCGGTCAAACTGGAGATTGCCGCTGCTGTTTGTCTCTCCTCTCGCTACTTCTTCATTGCAGTCTTCATCTAAGTAGAGTCCAAATACCGCTCCCGGAAGGTCCTGGTTGTCAGCATCCTTATGGCCTTCTTTATGGATCAGCACGCCTCCCAGCAATTCCTTATTGGTAAAGGAAACGGTCTTGGTTCCTCCTTCTGCGATCTCCACATCCTGCGGTTCTGTCTGACATTCTGTTTTCACAGGCGCTTTTTCTTCTGTTACCTGATACTCTCCCGCATCCAGATAGACGGTCACTTTCCCGTCTTCTCCTGCAGCGGCAGGATCAATAGACACCTTATTGCTATCCAGCTGCGTATATGTGCCGTCCGCATTCTTCGTATAGAGAACCGCCGCAGTTCCATCCGTTGTTGTTACAGCAAACTCCGCAGGCCCGGACACTGGAGCCCAGTCTTCTCCTTCTGCGTACAGCCGGGAACCGGCGCTGTCATAATCCTGGATCCATTTCTCGATGACCAATTCCGCAGGCCTGGTTCTCTCACCGATCGCTGTATTGGCTGTATCTTCCACTGTCACCGGAGACTCTGCACCTTTCAGCTGATAGGTCGCCTTTGCCGTATTCGTCACTGGAATCTGGTCGCTGCCTGTCTCTTCATAGTCTTTGATAAACTCCTGGTAATCATAGACAACATCTACATAGTACTCCGAATAATAAGGCGCGTTCCCGTCAATTCCGGTTACCTGATGAGCGCCGCAGGTATCAGTATTTACTTCTGCCTCACCATTGACAACAGAATATGTCTTGTTACTTCCAAACTGTTCCGTGATCGTAATCGATTTTGGCTGGAGATCCTCCTTCCCGTCTACTGCCAGAACCTCGCCAAGGGTAATCTTTCCATCTTGGAAGGGCGCGCGTCCGTGGGCTTGGTAATAGGAAGCCTCATTAGTCACCATATCATCACCTTCGGCAGTGCGAAGGCCAAAGGCCAGCTCCCACCGCACGGTGACGGTTTTCTTGTCTTCCGTGACGATATTGCTTACATGATTTTTCGACAGCCCCCACTGATCCGGACTCACAGATGTAAGAGTGGGAAGACTCTGTGTGATCGTCTGATTGGTCTGCGGGTATTCCTTTACCTTTACGGGATTCCCGCTGTCTGTCTTATCATATACGGTAAATTTTGTCGTCATGGACAGGTTGTTCTGAATATCAAAGTCAAATTTTTTCCCGATCTCAAGCGCTCCGTTCTTATCCACCAGCACACGGATGCTGAAAGACCCAGTGCTGGACGCGCCGGCATCGATCGCAGTATTATCCAGTGTAAAGACCCACTCCCCGGTCTCTTCGTCATAGGAAGCCGATGCGCCGGCAATCTTGTCTTCTTCTACCAGTTTCATGCCGTCCGGCAGCTTGAATCGGATCGTGGTATTGTCGTAGGTATCAAAGAGCGGCTTGGTCTGCTCTCCATAATTATAGAGAGGAGCCGGATTCATGGTATAAGACAGCGTGAAGCTGAGTTCATCCCCGGCCATCACTGTTTCTCCCGTATGAGATGTGCTGATGGTAACACTTCCTACGGTCTGCGGGTTGGTCGCATTCTTCCCGTAGTATGCTTCTGCCATTTCTTCTACAGAAGCAAAGTCTGCGGCTTTATCCTCTCCAATCCGCAGAACCTTGGGTTCACCCCCCGGCTGTGTTTCTTCTATCTTATTATCTGACTCTTCCTTCTTCGGCTCGCTTACGCTCACCGCGTACAGGCTGAAGTGATCCGTCAGGAAAGTATAATATCCTTCTGTATCCTCAGCCTCCCTTTCCATATAAGTGACTAATCCGTTATCATCAATATACCAGGCATGAAGCTGGCCGCTCCAGTCCTCCGGCACAGGGAGTTTCACTTCAATTTTCCCATCCGGCTGGCTTCCTCCCAGGTCAATATCATAAAAAGCGATCCGGTCCAGCATGAGGCCTTCTTGGGCAAGCTTGTCCGTGATGGTTTTCTCTGCCGCCTCCGGGTAATCCTTTTCCTCTGCCTTCTTCTCTTCTGCCTCAAGCTTCACATTCTCCGGAAGCTGACTCGACAAATAGACCAGTTTCACGCCGCTTTCCTGATCGGTAAGCGTCTTCTCCTGATCTGTTTCACTGGCAGAATCGTTTTGTTTCCGCCCCTCGTTGGAGTCTGTATCGGTCTTCGGCGTCTGGCTTCCATTTTCCCGTGTTCCTCCATTGTCTTTTGTCTCGCCGGCCGACGAAGTTCCCTTATTTTTATCCTGGCCAGAATCTGTATCTGCTCCAGAACTATCCGTTCCGGCAGACTCCGTATCTGATGCCTCCGCTTCCTGACCGGATGGCTGAGCCTCTTTGCCAGAATCATTCTCTCCAGCCGCTCCTTCCTCAAACAAACTTTGTACAGTGTCTGCCGCAGATGCCATGCTTTGACTTGTTATCAGCATAGCTGCCGCCAGAAGGATCGCAAGAAATCTTGTCCATGGTTTCCCTCTCTTCATACGTTGCCCTCCTCTTTCTATGATAATTTTCAACAGGTCTGTTTCTGACCAATTCTTGCATCCGGTTTCACTCTCCAACCGGATACTCCTAAACTCTCCGCCTTCAAAAAAAGACAGATCCTCTCTTCCGTGATATAAAAAGACTACCCCCCCCCACAAAAATTCAGCACATTTGGGAGATTGATAGCCTCTTTAGTCAAAATCTTATGCAAATTGTATATGTCTTATTAATTATACCATTTAGAATTTTCCATGTCAAACATGTCATGTCTATTTAGGTACACCCCCTTCGCCATTTTGGTACAGGGCAAAAGTCAATTGGGGACGTAGTAAAATGCAAAAATACTACGTCCCCAATTAACTTTCAATCCGCTGTATGCACAACCACCTGCCGGTAAGGTATCTCAATCCCGTTTTCATCGAAGGTGAGCTTGATCTTCTCCAGCAGCCGCCACCGGGCGGGCCAGAATTCTTCGTTTTTCACCCAGGCTCTAGCTCCAAGGACCACGGCGCTCTCTCCCAAGCTGTCCACAAATACGCTGACATCTTCTTCTTTCAAAATGCTCGCGTCTTCCATCAGAAGCTGTTCGACCAGCATCTTGGCCTTCTTCAGATCGGCCTCATAGGAAATGTCTACTTTCAAATCCAGCCGGCGTTCTTCTTTTGCCGTAGCATTGGTCAGACTGTTGTTGGTCAGGATTCCGTTGGGAATCACGATCGTCTTGTTGTCAATAGTGCTCAGCTTCGTATAGAAGATCTGGATTTCCTTGACAGTTCCTTCGTTCTTGTTCGTATCCTCGATGATATAATCCCCTACCTCAAACGGCTTTAAGATCAGGATCAGCACGCCGCCCGCGAAGTTAGAAAGGCTTCCCTGCAGGGCAAGACCGATGGCTACCCCGCAGGATGCCACAGCAGCCGCCACAGTGGCCGTATCCAGTCCAAAGTTTGTCGCGATGGAAAAAAGCAGCAGGATATAAAGCACGAATTTCAACAGGGAATCTACAAACTGCCGCACTCCCTGGTCTGCCTTAGAACGCTCCAGGGATTTCCGCACTACTTTGCGCAGCCACTGGATCAAAAATCTTCCTATAAAAAAGACTACCAGGGCAAAAACCACTTTGAGCCCAAACTGAATCAAGGAAGGAAGCTGGTCCTGGATAAAGCCTGGAATCTGACCCACACTTTCCGCGGCTTCCTTTACCGTCTCCGTCCCTTCTGCCAGTTCCAAATTATTTTCTTCCGCACTTGCTAATAATGTCAGCATTTTTACTCCTTTAACGCAAGAAACGCGCTTAAATTTCCTCTTTTCTCCCCTTGTGCCCGGTGAGAAAACAAGATCTTCGGGTTGCAATGGGTACACAGATTAGTCACCGCGATCTGTTCTTTTGGAATTCCGGCTTCCATCAGCACCGCCTCGTTGGCCGCCCACAGATTCAATTGATACTTTCCATTCCCTTTCCGGTAGAACAGCCGGTCCCAAATCTTTTTGGCAAATGCTTTCTGGAATTCTGATATCACGTCTTCACTGACTTCATAGCAGTCCTGGCAGATCGAAGGTCCGATCGCGGCTACTATATCTTTGGGATCGCTTCCGTATGCCTCCCGCATCTGTTCTACCGTCTCCCTGCCTATCTTTCCCACGGTCCCCCGCCATCCCGAATGGCTAAGACCAATGGCTTTTTTCACCGGATCCACAAAATACAGCGGCACGCAGTCCGCATAGAAAGTGACCAGACAGATGCCCGGTACGTTAGTGACCATTCCATCTGTTTCCATGAATCGAGTCCCTCTGTCTTCTTCTTTCACCACCGCCACATTTGTGGTGTGGGTCTGATGGGTATAGGTCATGTCCTCTGGCCTCACTCCCAGGGCTTTGGCCATCCGCCGCTTATTCTCCTCCACCGCTTCCGGGTCATCTCCCCTGGTACTGCTCAGGTTCATGGACGCCCAGGGTCCCTGGCTTACGCCGCCAAGCCTGGTGGAAAATCCATGCCGTACGATTCCAGTCTGTTCCAGCAGGGGATAGGCCAGATAGGGAACTCCAAAGGCTTCTCTTTCTTCTAGAATTATTTCCTGATTTTTATAAACCAATCCTAATTGCATAGATTGTTTCCTCTTTTACTCTTGATAATCAAATGCGTTCTGGTAAAGCAGCGGCTCTCCCTCTTCCCCGCATATGCACACCACGTCAAACCGGCACGGCACATCCGTCAGATTCCTGCTTGTGAGATAATGGAGGGCGCACCGGGAGATTCTCTTTTGCTTCTTTTGATCCACCGCCTCAGAAGGATGACCGCTTCCTGTCCGGAAACGAAACTTAACTTCCACAAATACCAAAGTTTCTCCATCTTTTGCGATCAGATCGATCTCTCCCTGCCTGCTGCGGTAATTTATCTCCAGGATTTCATAACCCCGGCGCTTTAGACAGGCAGCCGCTTTCTGCTCATAGAACCTGCCTGTTTCTCGTTTGTTTTGTCTCATACACAGTCTCTTCTCCACTTTACCGGCGCACAAAGTTCTCGATAAAGCTCTGCCGGTGGATCGGAGTCGGCCCCAGGTTTTTCAGCGCCTGAATATGCTCCTTCGTGCCATATCCTTTATGCTTTGCGAATCCATATCCTGGAAGAACCTGATCATACTCTTCCATCAGCCTGTCTCTGGTCACTTTTGCCACAATACTGGCCGCCGCAATGGAGATACTTTTCGCATCTCCCTTTATGATCGGTACCTGAGGGATCTCCACGCCCGGTATCGTAACCGCGTCGTTAAGCAGGATGTCCGGGTTCACAGCCAGCTTCCCCACCGCCTCCCGCATAGCCTCATAAGTAGCCTGAAGGATATTGATCTCATCGATCCTTGCCGGGGAGGCCATTCCAATCCCCACGGCCACCGCCTTTTCCATAATCTCATCATAAAGACTGTCCCTTTTCTTAGGTGACAGCTTCTTGGAATCATTGAGATACAGGATCGTCTCATCTTTAGGCAGAATCACAGCTCCCGCAACCACCGGACCGGCCAAGGGGCCTCTTCCCGCTTCGTCAATCCCGCAGATATAGGAAGCCTCTTCATATTCCTTTTCATAAACGCTCATGGCGGCCAGACGCTCCAATTCTTTTTCGAGTTTCTCCCGCTGCCGCCGTTTCCGCTCTTCTTCCCGTTTATTCATGCTTGATGACTCCCATCTTGTCAAACGGATAGATTCGTACCCAGGCTTTTCCAACCAGTTCGTTCCTCTTCAGCACGCCAACGCTTGGATCCCGGCTGTCTGAGCTGTGGTTCCGGTTATCGCCCAGCACAAAATATTCATTTTCTCCCAAGGTGATCGGTTCCGCCGCCTCTCCAGCCGTTTCCATTGGCTCCAGCCCGTAAATGTCGCTGGTCAGCTGTTCTCCATTGATATAAACATAACCTCCGGATACTTGGACCGTCTCTCCCGGCAGCCCGATGATCCTTTTAATATAGTAAGTATTTTCCTCATAACGGTAGGGAAATACAACGATATCTTAGCGGCGGGGATCCTGGAATCGATAAGAAATCTTATCCACGATCAGATTATCCCCATCACTCAGCGTTGTCTCCATAGAAGAACCGCTTACGCGCGTCCTCTGCCCCACATAAGTAATGATCAGGAAGCTGAGTCCCGCAATGATCAGTATGTATACGATCCAGCCAAAAAGCTCTTTCAAAACACTCCCCGACTGGCCTTTCCGTCTGCGTCTTGCCATAATCTTTTTCCGTCCCTTTCCTGAATCTTTTTCGATTCTACCACATTTCGTCTGGATATTCCAGTGTGATCCTTCCCAGTCTTCCGTCTCGGAAATCATCCAGCAGGAGCCTGGCCGCTTTTTCCGTATCCAGTTGGCCTCCCTTTCCGACACACTGTCGGTTCCTGGCGGTCTCCATCAGCAGTTCCATTCCCTTAAGCCCTTCTGTCAGCTGGTATTTTTCTTCCAGCGCTCCCGGATAGTGTTCCTGAAGGAATCCAGCCAATTCCAGCGCCAATTCCTCCTGGTTCAAGAGTTCGTCTTTGATGGAACCGATAAAAGCCAGCTGCCGTCCCACTTTCTGATCCTCGAATTTAGGCCAGAGTATGCCCGGCGTATCCAAAAGCTCCACCTGCTTATTTAGGCGGATCCACTGTTTTCCCTTTGTTACTCCCGGTTTGTTGCCGGTCTTGGCGCAGGCTTTTCCCGCCAGTGTATTGATAAATGTAGACTTCCCAACATTGGGGATCCCTACCACCATTGCCCGGACCGGACGGTTTAAAATCCCCCGTTTCCGGTCCCGTTCCATTTTTTCCCGGCAGGCGGATTGGATCACATTTTGGATGGATTTGATGCCTCCGCCTTTCTTGGAATTGACTTTGACCGCCTCAAATCCTTTTCTTTTAAAAAATTCGATCCAAGCATCGTTCCAGCGCTCTTCCGCAAGATCCGCCTTGTTTAAAAGCACCATCCTTGCTTTGTTTTTCGCCAGTTCATCAATGTCCGGATTCCTGCTGCTTTCCGGTACTCTGGCATCTAGAAGCTCAATGATCAGATCCACCAGCTTCAGGTTTTCCTGCATCATGCGCTTCGCTTTTGTCATATGTCCCGGATACCATTGAAAATGCATACTTTTGCTCCTTTATTTAAATCGGCCCGAAATTCTTCCATGGAGAAATGACAAACCAGGCTTTTCCATAAATATGGCTCCGTTTTACATTTCCCACGTCCGCGTTCCGGCTGTCCTCGCTGTTTTCCCTGTCATCGCCCAGCACGAAATATTCGTCTGAGCCAAGCGTCATCGGTTCTGATAAGATTCCCACATCATCAATATCTGAAGTCTTATAGTCTTCTTCGATCTTCTCTCCGTTGATATAGATCCGGTTCTCAATGATCTCCACCGTTTCTCCCGGAAGTCCGATGATCCGTTTGATATAATAATGGCTGTTCTCATTCCCCTTAGGCCGGAATACAATAATATCCCCCCGCTTAGGTGTGGTGGCGTTGTACACGATCCGATTGACAAGCACCACATCGCCATTTTCCAGTATCGGCTTCATAGAATCTCCCACAGTACTGACCCGCTGTCCAAAATACCACACCGCCACAAAGGCAAAAAGGCAGACGACGCCGATTTTGAAAGCCCACGCCCCAATCTGCGGAAGATATTCCAGATTCAAATGGAATCTCCTGGGTCTTCTCCTTCTTCTCCTTCTGCTAAAGCCAAGTTGGTTCCTTCTTTTCATAATGTCCTCTTATAAAGAAAAGGACAATCTACGCTCTGTAATTGTCCTTTTCCCAATTCCTCTTATTTTACTAATTCCTTTACCTTCGCTCTCTTTCCAACGCGGTTTCTTAAGTAGTTCAGTTTTGCTCTTCTTACCTTACCTCTTCTGACTACTTCTACCTTTTCTACATTTGGTGAGTGAAGCGGCCATGTCTTCTCTACGCCGATCCCGTTAGAATTCTTTCTTACGGTAAAGGTAGTTCTTGCTCCGCCGCCCTGTTTTTTAAGAACGGTTCCTTCGAAAACCTGGATTCTCTCACGGTTTCCCTCTTTGATCTTTCCATACACTTTTACTGTGTCGCCGACACAAAACTCCGGCGCGTTTTCCTTCAGCTGTTCAGCTTCCAGATTCTTGATAATTTCATTCATAATGTGTGACCTCCTTAATTCATCAGACGTTCTTAATACCATACGTACCAGAGGACCATCCATATTTCTTCACAACATGCTATATTTTAGCATACCCCTCACAAAAAAGCAAGGATTTCTTTCACCAGTTCCTGTTCTTCCTCTGTCAATTCTGCTTCTTCGAGAAGATCCGGCCGGTTCCTGGCCGTGCGCAGGACAGACTGTCTTCTCCTCCATTTCTCAATATTCGCGTGATGGCCGGACAGCAGCACTTCCGGCACCTGTTTCCCGTGCCATATCTCCGGGCGGGAATACTGAGGATATTCCAGCAGATGATCCTGAAAACTCTCAAATTCCGCGGAAACATCGTTATGCAGAACACCTGGCACAAGTCTGGATATGGCATCTACCATGATCATAGCAGGAAGTTCCCCTCCCGTCAGGATATAGTCTCCGATGGAAACATAGTCCGTCACAATTTCTTCTAATACTCTCTCGTCAATGCCTTCATAATGGCCGCACAAAAATACCAGTTCTTCCTCCTGGGCGAATTCTTCCGCCATTTTCTGATGGAAGGTCTGGCCTTGCGGCGACAGATATACGACTCTTGGCCGCTTTCCGATTTTTTCTTCCAGGGCATGATAGCACTGGTATACCGGTTCCGCCTGCATCAGCATCCCCGCGCCGCCGCCATAGGGATAGTCGTCCACACTGTTGTGCTTATTAAAGGCATAATCACGGATGTTTACCGCTTCTACACTGAGCAGGCCTTTCTGGATCGCCCGCCCTGTGATGCTGGTATTTAATCCGTTCATGACCATGTCCGGAAATAATGTCATAATATGAAAACGCATATTCTCCCGCTCCTTTATCCGATCAGTCCGTCCATAACACGGATCTTCATCCGGCCTTTCGGAATATCTACTTCCAGGATACATTCTTTGATAGCCGGAACCAGCACTTCTCCATGTTCCAGACTGTCGATCACATAGACGTCATTGGCCCCCGTCTGGATCACATCCTTCAGGGTGCCGAACCGGCGGCCGTCTTCTTCCGCCACTTCCATGCCAAGCATATCGGCGATAAAATATTCATCCTCTTCCAGCGGGACCGCATCTTTTCGTTCTATCAGAAGGGGACACCTGCGGTAGCGCTCCACATCGTTAATATTATCCAATCCCTTAAATTTCAGGATCACAAATTGTTTGAAAAATCGGACGTTCTGGACCTCCAATAGGATCTTCTCTTTCCCCGTATCCAGCAATACCTCCGTCAGATCCTGAAAACGAGCCGGATCATCTGTTGTTGGAAAAACTTTTACTTCTCCCCGGATCCCGTGGGTAGATGTGATCACTCCCACCTGAAATATCTCTTCCATATTTATCTCCTTCTATACAGAATCGGGACAGACCTGAATGCTTCAGGCCTGCCCCTCCATGAAGGGAACTCCCTTAATCCATAATGTCTACGATCACTTTCTTATCTTCTTTGGCTGCTGCCGCTTTGACCACCGCACGGATCGCCTTTGCGATACGCCCCTGTTTTCCAATGACTTTTCCCATATCAGAATCTGCCACCCGTACTTCCAGGATCGTGGTCTTCTTCTCTTCCCTCTCCGTCACTACAACGCTGTCAGGATCGTCCACCAAAGATTTCGCGATCACTTCCACCAGTTCTTTCATTTCGTACACCCCCAGGACTTTGCTTATTTCTCAATGCCTGCCGCCTTGAAAATCTTGCTGACCGTCTCTGTCGGCTGTGCACCTGTGTTCAGCCATTTCTTAGCTGCTTCCTCGTCAACGGAAATCGCGCTCGGTTCACAGTTCGGATCGTAGGTACCGATCTCATCGATGAATCTTCCGTCTCTTGGAGATCTGGAATCAGCCACTACGATTCTATAGAAAGGAGCCTTCTTCTGTCCCATTCTTCTCAATCTGATCTTTACTGCCATTTGTTTCACCTCCGTAAATTTCGTTTATTTTTTATGATATAAAACGCATAAATTATGCGGTATATCCTGTTAGAAAGGCATCCGGAATCGATTTTTCCTGCCGCCTTTTCCCAGCATTTTCATCATCTTCTTCATCTCAGCAAACTGTTTCACCATCCGGTTGACTTCGCTGATATCCACGCCCGCCCCTCTGGCGATGCGGTGTTTCCTGGACGGATTCAGAAGATCTGGATTCCTTCTCTCTTCTATCGTCATAGAGTAGATCATGGCTTCCATGCGGGCCATGCTCTTTTCCGCCTGGGCCGTCTGTTCTTCGGTGATACCTTTCTTCCCAAGGCCGCCCATGCCTCCCATACCGCCAAGGCCCGGCATCATGCTCATGATACTGCCCAAACCGCCCATTTTCTTCATCTGCTTCATGCTCTCCAGGTAATCTTCAAAATCAAACTGGGCTTTCTTGAGCTTCTTGCTCATTTCCTTAGCTTTTTCTTCATCGATCTCAGCTTCCGCCTTCTCAATCAAGGTAAGTACATCGCCCATTCCCAAGATTCTAGAAGCCATTCGATCCGGGTGGAACTGTTCCAGGTCAGAAAGCTTCTCACCCATTCCAGCGTATAAGATCGGCTTGCCAGTCACCGCTTTTACAGACAAAGCCGCGCCGCCTCTGGTATCGCCGTCTAATTTTGTAATGATAACGCCGTCAACACCGGCCTTCTCATTAAATTCCTTTGCCACATTAACCGCGTCCTGGCCGGTCATGGCGTCGATCACCAAGATCGTCTGATGGACCGTCACGGCTTCTTTGATCTCCTGAAGCTCTTTCATCATATCTTCATCGATATGAAGCCGTCCGGCTGTATCCAAAATAATGATGTTGTTCCCGTTTTTCTGCGCGTGTTCCAGGGCCGCCTTAGCGATATTGGCAGGCTTATGGTTCTCTCCCATGGAGAAGACCTCCACCCCCTGCTTTTCCCCGTTGACCTGCAATTGTTTGATGGCTGCCGGACGGTAAACGTCGCAGGCTACCAAAAGGGGCTTTTTCCCTTTTAGCTTAAACTTTCCCGCCAGTTTGGCCGCGGTAGTGGTCTTACCAGCGCCTTGGAGTCCCGCCATCAGGATCACGGTCGCCGCGCTTCCCGGCTGGAGCTGGATCTCAGTCGTCTCAGATCCCATCAATTTGATCAGTTCTTCATTAACAATCTTGATCACCATCTGACCCGGATTCAGACCATTCATCACATCCTGGCCGACCGCCCGTTCCTGGACATTTTTGATAAAGTCCTTGACCACTTTGAAGTTGACGTCAGCGGCCAGAAGCGCCCGCTTGATCTCCTTCATGGCCTCCTTTACGTCGTCTTCTGTCAGCCGTCCCTTGCCTCTTAAGCTTTTAAATATATTCTGAAGTTTTTCTGTCAGACTGTCAAATGCCATTCCTATAACTCCTGTATCTTCTATATCTCCCGCGGCACTACAATTCCTCTATGATCTCTCCGGAAATGCGCCGGATCTCTTCCAGGGCTTTCCTGTCTTTCCCCGCCTCGTACCGATCCAGCAGTTCGTCAATCTGCTTCACCTTATTTTTTACCGCCAGGAACCGCTCTACCAGATGCAGCTTTCCCTCATAGCCATCCAGCGTCTGGGTACATCTGCGGATCAAATCGTGCACCCCTTGCCGGCTGATTCCGGCTTCCTTGGCGATCTCAGCAGAAGAAAGATCATCCAGGATAAATCTTCCGTAGATCTCTTTCTGGTGATCTGTGAGCAGTTCTCCATAAAAATCAAAAAGCAGCGCCTGCTTAAGAATCTCATTCATTCTTATCACCTGAGTGGTATCATACACGAAAAAGAATGGGGTGTCAAGTATTTTTTCTTGACAGCTTTTTTAATTGGGGCCGGGGGATTTTTAAAAATCCCCCGGCCCCAATAAACGTTCTACATCCAGAAGGCCCCATCCGTCTCCGCTTCCAGTCCTCCGGCAGCTTTCCCGCAGTTTTAGTTTTATTTCCACATTGCTCATGTCTGGATATTTGGACAGCAGCATAGCTCCCGCTCCCGCCACCACTGGAGTCGCCATGG
>CABPCP010000040.1 GCA_902406105.1 uncultured Mordavella sp. | reverse complement strand
CGGAAAGGCGGGAGTAAAGGGCTGTAATTTTACTATAATCAGTCATGTGCATAACCTCCTGTGCGTCCATATAGGCTTCCTTTACACTTAAAATTATGCACTCCAGCGGGCGCTGCCATACTCCATACCGTGCCGGTACTTCTTGGCGTTCTTGCTTTTGAGATACACGGCCAATCGCAGGCCAGCGCCGCAGCACAGCCCCACCAGCAGGTCCAAAGGGTGCAGGCTGGGCCACCAGCTGGCCAGCGCCACCGGCAGCGTGGAGAAGAACGAAAGCATTTTTGCCGAAGCGTCCGCACCCACGGCCATCCGCCATCCTTCACCGAAGTTGGTTGCGAACAGCCCCATCAGGATATAGGGCATATTCAGCAAAAGGAGCTTTTTGATGTCAAGTTGCTTTTTCATCTTCATCGTTCCAGCTCCTTCCGCTTGTTCCGGTCCACAACGGCGTGTTTCACCAGCTCTTTGAACTGGCTCAGCTTTGCCAGCACGGACGGACGCTCTGTTTTCTGCGCCTTTCTGACCTTCTTGCCGGTGTACTCGGTAAAGGCAGCGGTCAGGGCATCCGCATCGCGGCCTTTGAAAAAGATCAGGTACTTGGGCGGGGAGCTGCTGCGGTCCTTCTTCACCGCATAGTCAACGCCGTATTTCCGGGCGATCTTTTCAAACTCCTTGATGGAGGGGTCGGTGATCTCGATGTTGGAAACGCCCTGATTCTGGCCGATCAGCTGCTTCACCGTCTGTTTGCCGTGGGGAATCACGGGGGTATCCCGGCTTTTCTGCTTTTGCAGCTTCTTTTCCTTGCGGTGGGCAAGGTACTTGGTGATGGCGGCCTTAAACAGCCGCCCGGTAAACTTTGTTCCGCTGACTACCAGCGTCAAAGTCCTGTTTTCCACTTCCTCCTGCATAGGTCATCGCCTCCTTTCCACGGATTTTGCAGGGGTGGCGCTTGATACTAAGGCGGGACCACCAGCCGCCGCAGCAGGTATTTCATCATGGCAGGCTCCTTTCAACGCAGCTGATCGGAGCGGTCATAGTACAGATGTCCCTGGCGCACCTTGGCATGGCTGAGAATCTTGATGTGGCCCTTTTCCTGGTTCTCCAGGCTTTTCTGGTATCCGGCCTCCGTCAGAAACAGGCGGGTCCGTTCGCCTTTCCAGCCCACCGGCGAATCGTGGGTCAGCACATCGAAGATAATCATGTGCCGGGTGTCCTCGGCAAACCGCTCCAAATCCATGTACTCATGGCCGTGGTAGTTCTGCGCCCCGGCCTTGAGCCGCATTTCCTCCATCAGCTGGCCCACGGTCTTACGCTCAGGCATGGCGCGCACCTCCTTTCCCGCGTCCCTGGCCTTTCACAGTCAGGATACCGTCCAGGGTGGTAGCGGTGATCCGCAGGCGCTCAGCGGTGGCGATGTCATTCTTCACGGTCTCGTCGATGCCGTGGCCGCAGACCACCAGCACATGGGACCGGCGCAGATAGTCTCGCACCATATCCAGCCCGTCCTTGTGTTCCTGGGGAATCTCGTCCTTGAGGAAGGTGGACAAGAACAGAACCGGGCAGATGGGCGAATACCCGGCGTCGTACACCTGGCGGCAGTAGGTGGCAGCGTTCTCGGCGTTCTCATACTGGTTGTTGCTCCAGGGAGCCGTAATGTAGGCAAGAGGTCGTTTCATGGCAAAATCCTTTCTCCCGGTATTGCCGGGCAACAGAAAAGCGGCTGTTTACCAGCCGCCTGTGTTCATATCGTGATTGACTTGTACGGTGTAGTGATTGCTGATCGTGGTGGGCGCGTTGAACAGCACTGCAAGCAAATACTGTTTCATATTGCGGACCTCCGTGGTGTTTTTCTGCATACCGTCCATGACAAATCGGATATGCTCGCTATCCAGCTTCAAGAACCGGGAGCGCACGACTTCATGGGGAAAGTCGCTGCCAGCGATCCGAGTGGTTTTACGTTTGGCACAAACGGTCTCCACCATCAGCTCCACAATCTCGTCCAGGTCCTCACGGTAGGTCGAAAACTCTCTGCACAGATAGTCATACTCGATGTTCTCCAGAATCAATTCCCGATAATTTTCTATCTCTGAGACAGACATCGCATCCCTTCCTTTCCGTTCCGGCAGCTGTGCTGCCGCTGGCTCCCGGAAGGGAATAGAATCGGTACTTGATCCATAAGTAATTGTTTTTTCTGTATTTGATTTCTCTATATTTAATTCTGCGGGCTTTTCCGTATCCGGTTTTACCATATCCGGGTTTTCCGTATCTGGTGAAGCCATATCCGGCTGGGGCGTATCCGGGTTCTTCGGCTGTGGCTGCTCATATATGACATACTCCGTATCACTGATGCGTCCCTGGCGGTCACGCAGTTTGTGCCGCACAATGTAACCGGCAGCCTCCAATTCCCGCAACGCAGCGCCTATGGCATCCACGCCCTCCTTACAAATCTTTGCAAGACCACGGGTGGTGTAATTCCAGTCCTCTGGCAAAGACAGCATCATGGAAAGCAGCCCCTTGGCTTTTAACGACAGATTTGCATTTCGTAAATGATGATTGCTCATCACGGTATAATCACGGGTCCGTTCAATGCGAAAAACGGCCATCGACCTCACTCCTTCCGAATTTTGGGTACAAAAAACCGCAATCCTCATTCCAAAGAATTGCGGTGTTCAACACTTTTCAAATTTTCTTGCATAGAACCAAAACAGCGGCTTTTGAAGACGCGCCTCTGCAAATGGCTCCTCCTGGGCGAAAGGAAGTGTTTGCAACACGCGGTCAATATCCGTTGTATCCATGTCATGCTGAGATTTGCAATCTTCCCGGATTGCTTCTTGAATTTCCTTTACCGTACACATAGTCATTCCTTTCCTTTCGTTGTATGGGTTTATGAGCGGCGGCGTTTTCCCGGTTTGAAATCGAGGATATGTCCCTCAATCACACGAGCGTAACGCTTGATCTTGATCTCCCGGCGCTGCTGGCTTTGCAGAGCGGCCTGATACCCGTCCTCGGTCAAAAACAGCCGCATTTCCTCTCCGGGACTGCCGTAAGCTGCGCTGGGACGCAGGACGGAAAACTCAATCATCCAGCGTGTGTCATCCCCAAACCTCTCTACGGCGAGAATGTTGTGTCCTTTCAGCTCACGGGCTGAAATATCCCTCATAGGCGGCTCCTTTCATCGTTCCTGGTCTCTCTGGCGCTTCTTCTGCCACGCCTCCAGCAGTTTGATAATGGTTTCCTGCATCCGCTGGGGCGTATAGCTTTTGGGGAAATACTTCCGCAGGGTGTCGGAGGTGAAAGTCACTTTGTCGAGATCACTTTTCTTTTCCTCACCCATGATGACGCGCATCATATCGAGGGTCAGATGTCCCTCCTGGCTGTATTTCTTGAGTCGCTGAGCCTGGGAGAGAGAGGGGGTAGCCTGTTCGCTGTCCATCGCGTCCAGCAAATCCCGCTGTTCTTCTTTTTTGAGAAAGGACAGCTCATAAGCCGGATTGAGGGCGATTTTCTTTTCATCGACCATATCCAGCAGTTCGGGAATCAGCTCCGTCAGGCGGATATAGCGCTGCACCTGGTTCCTACTCGAACCAGCCTGCTGCGCCAACAATTCATCTGCACGCAACTTCGTCCCAAGTTGGGACGAAGTTAAGTCCCCCCGTGCGCCTTGGTGTTTCATAGCCTCCAGCTTCATCTTGTAAGCAAAGGCCCTTTCGCTGGGGAGCAGGCTTTCACGTTGTAAGTTGCTGTCCACCATGATGATAGTGGCAGCATCATCGTCCAGGTCTCGGACAATGACAGGCATGGTTTCTTTCTCGGCCAGCTCACTGGCCCGGTGCCGCCTGTGACCGGCAACCAGCTCATAGCCGCCCTCCGGGTCCGGGCGGGCGATCGCCGGAACCAGAACACCATACTGCCGAACGCTGTCGGCGGTCTCCATCATGGCCTCGTCATCCTTGACTTTGAAGGGATGCCCCTTAAATGGGTGCAGCTCAGACAGCGGAATTTCCTGTATCTTCTCCAGCTTGGCATCCTGGCGGCTTTCCTCGGTGGAAAACAAATCATCGTATGGAGCCAGCTCTACTTTTTTCGCGCTGCTTTTCAAGTTTTATCACCTCCTTGGTCAGATTCTTATAGCCCTCGGCCACCTTGCCATTAGGGTCATGGGCAAAAATGCTTTTGCCCTCGGCGCTGATCTCCTTTGCCCGGACAGAATGGGGAATCTCGGTGCCGAACACCTTGATTTTGCTGCCATAGGTCTCCCGCAGCAGGGCGGCAATCTCCTTGGCGAAGTTGGTGCGGTTGTCCACCATCGTCAGCAATATGCCGTCGATCTGGAGCTTGGGGTTGATCTGCCGCTTCACCTTGTTTACGGTCTGGAGCAGCTGTTCCAGGCCCTTGGCGGGCAGGTACTCCGCCTGAACGGGGATTATGACCCTGTTGGCGGCGGCCAGGGCGTTGACCGTGAGCATACCCAGGGATGGCTGGCAGTCAATCAGGATATGGGAATACTGTCCCTTGAGCGTGTCCAGATACTGCCGCAGGATGGTCTCTCGGCTCATGGCGTTCACCAGGGAGACCTCCATGCCGGAGAGCTGGATGTCTGCGGGCATCAGGTCAACGCCCTCCGGGTGGTGCAGGATACCCTCGCCGGGGCGCAGCGGCTCGTCCATCAGGATACGGCCCATCGCGTCGGACAGGGTAAAGGGCAGCTTGTCCGGCTGGGGGTGGCCCAGGCTGATGGTCAGGCTGCCTTGCGGGTCCCCGTCGATCAGCAGCACTTTCTTTCCGGCCTGCGCCAGCCCAATCCCCAGGTTCGCGCAGGTGGTTGTCTTGCCAACGCCGCCTTTCTGGTTGGCGATGGCGATGATTTGCGTGTTCAATGACTTCACCTCATTTCTGAATTGTTCTATGGCTTCTGGAAATAGAAAAAGCCGCCACTTCAAAAATTGAAAGTGACGGCCTTTTCTTATCCCGGAATGAAATTCCCCGGAAACGCAAAAAGCGCCCAGTAGAAAATACTGAGCGCTTGGCGATTAGATTTATTCTCTTTTGTTCAAATTAGGTCAAATTCAGACAAACCGTTTTCACGAAAAAGGTCTCTTGGAGATGTATAAATAAACATCCCCTTGGCATCCCAAAATCGCGTCTCGGTTGTCCTATTTTTTAACCCATAAGCCCTCTTTTTGGGGTGGTTGTCCACCATTTAACCCATAGAAAACGGGTTAAAAGAGGCTTCGTTCTGTCAAATTGCGTCAAACCATTTGAAAAGGAAAAACCCCGGAAACCGCGTAGTTCCGGGGTTTTTGACCACTTTTGATAAAGTTTAGCGCTTGCTGAACTGCGGAGCGCGACGGGCAGCCTTGAGGCCGTATTTCTTACGCTCTTTCATTCTCGGATCACGTGTCAGGAATCCAGCTTTCTTAAGAACCGGTCTGTAATCCGGGTCTGCCTCAAGAAGCGCTCTTGCGATTCCGTGGCGGATTGCTCCAGCCTGTCCGGTATAACCGCCGCCCTTTACGTTTACGATCACATCAAACTTTCCATCTGTCTCTGTCGCTACCAGCGGCTGACGAACAACCACTTTCAAAGTCTCCAGACCAAGATACTCGTCGATGTCTCTCTTATTTATTGTAATATTGCCTGTTCCTGGTACTAAATATACTCTCGCAACTGATTTTTTTCTTCTTCCTGTTCCGTAGAATTTTGCTTTTGCCACTGTCATATCCTCCTTTCAAAACCTTTCCTTAAAACTTCAGCTCTTCCGGTTTCTGAGCCTGCTGTTCATGCTCTGGTCCGGCATATACACGGAGCTTCTTGATCATTGCTCTTCCTAAAGGTCCCTTCGGAAGCATACCTTTTACGGCCAGCTCAACAACTTTCTCAGGCTTCTTCTCCATCATCTCAGCCAATGTTGTCTCTTTCATACCTCCAACATATTCAGAGTGACGATAGTAGATCTTCTGATCCATCTTCTTGCCTGTCACTTTGATGTCTTTTGCGTTGACTACGATCACATAGTCACCTGTGTCAATGTGTGGAGTGAACTCCGGTTTGTTCTTTCCTCTTAAAACCTTAGCCACTTCAGAAGCCAGACGGCCTAATGTATATCCTGCAGCGTCAACTACATACCATTTTCTTTCGATCTTATCTGGATTCGCCATATAAGTTTTCATTGGTTTACCTCCTGTAAATCATTTCCATTTTCCATGATCATTTATCGAAATCAACAAGACTCCGGGGCTATGGTTTCTTGCCGTTTCTCCTTTTGTCATACTGCATTATTATATTATACGCTTCCTGGCGTGTCAACCATTTTCCGTGATTTTTTCAGGGTTTTTTCCGCCTTCACGGCGGGATTTATGCTCTGTATCTATCTTTTTCCTATATACTGTGCTATAATAGTGCCCGCGCTCTTGCCGGGCGCGTTTATCTTGCTATTTACGGAGGTTTTCGCAATGCAGAAAAATGTGGACTTGCTCCATGGTCCTGTGCTTCCATCTCTCACTAAACTGGCTGTCCCGATCATGGCCACTTCTCTGATCCAGATGGCCTACAATCTTACGGACATGATCTGGATCGGCAGGGTGGGAAGCGATGCCGTTGCCGCTGTAGGCGCCGCCGGAATGTATATGTGGCTTTCCAATGGTCTTGTTGCCCTGTCGAAAATGGGCGGACAAGTCAATGTAGGACACGCTCTTGGCTCGGGGCGTCCTAAATCCGCAGGAGAGTACGCTTTTGCCGCGCTCTGGCTCTGCGCGCTCCTGGGAATCCTCTTTGGCGTTGGCTGCGCTGTTTTTGCGGATCCTCTGATTGATTTCTTTAAACTGAACAGTCCTAAGGTCATTGCAGACGCCAAGATCTATCTGCAGATTACCTGCGGCCTTGTGATCTTTTCGTTTTTCAATCAGACGTTTACCGGGATCTTTACCGCTATCGGGAACAGCAAGGCCGCTTTTTTGGCTACTACCACCGGATTATTCGTAAATATCATTATGGACCCTGTATTGATCTTCGGCGTGGGGCCATTTCCAAAGTTAGGGGTTATGGGCGCCGCCATCGCCACAGTGCTGGCTCAGGCTATCGTTACATTAATGTTCCTAGCTTCCGCCCTTAGAGACACGACCCTCTTCCCTTATATAAACTGGAAATCGGTCCCGGCGGCCGCTTCCTTAAAATCTATCGCGCGGATCGGGTTTCCCACATCCATCCAGAATATGCTTTTCACCGGCATTTCTATGATCATTGCCCGTTTTGTCGCCAGTTACGGTGACGGCGCTGTCGCCGTACAGAAAGTTGGATCCCAGATCGAGTCTATTTCCTGGATGACGGCGGACGGTTTTGCCGCGGCTGTAAATTCCTTTATCGCCCAGAATCACGGCGCTGGGAACCGCGCCAGAATCCGGAAGGGCTACCGCTGCGCTATGGGCATTGTTCTGATCTGGGGTGTGTTCTGCACACTTCTTCTGATGCTCTGTCCGGCTCCGGTCTTTCGCGTCTTCATTACAGAACCGGAACTGCTTCCTATGGGTGTAGATTACTTGATCATCCTGGGAGTTTCTCAGCTTTTTATGAGCACAGAGATCACCACGGCCGGGGCTTTCTCTGGATTCGGGCGGACCATCCCGCCTTCCGTGATCGGAATCTTTTTTACGGCGCTGCGGATTCCCCTTGCGGTTTTGCTCACTGATACTGCCCTTGGCTTAAATGGAATCTGGTGGAGTATTACCATTTCCAGTATCCTTAAGGGTGTCCTTCTTCTCATCTGGTTTCTTCTCTTCCTGCGCCGGGAAACCAAACCGGAGAATGGCCCTCACATTTTCTCCGCGGCTTTGAAGAAAGAATAGTTGTACGTAAAAAAGCACTGTGAATGGAACTCCAGAATATTTCCGTTTCTACAGTGCTTTTCTATTCATTTTATATAGTTTTTCCTAAACCCTGGTTATTTATTCTTCGATCGTCCATCCGCTGGCTTCCAGACTTTCCCTCGTCTGTTCCAGAGAAAGTTCTGTCACATTTTCTCCATCTACTGGAAGCAGTCCTTTATCGATCACTGCTTTCAGAACATCTTCATCCTCTACTGGAATCGAGATCACTTCGCGGATCTCTCCATCGCCTTCCTCAGTAGAGTATTCTGTTCCTTCTACTTCCTCATAGGCAGCTGCCGCATCCTCGATCGCTGTCTGAAGCTGCGCGATCTGGTCTTCAGTAAAGCCTTCTGTACTTACTACCGTTTCCTGCTCTACATTAGTGATCTTATCTCCTTTCGCGTCCATACGCATGGTAAAGGTCATCCCACTCTGCTCCATGGTGCAGACCAGCGCGTCTTCTTTCTCTTCCGCTCCGCACGCCGCAAGCCCAAACGCCATACAGCAGATCAGCACAAAACTTAGAACTTTCTTCATAAAAATGTCCCCCTTTGATTTTGATACTTCTATTATATCCCCCTCCTTGCGCCCTGTCTATCAAAACTATGTTAAACTCTTGATTTTTCTGATATAATGTCTTTATTAAATTTTGAAAAGCGAGGTTTAAGATATGTGGGCTTATCACAGTATTTTTTATCAGATTTATCCCATCGGGTTCTGCAGCGCTCCGGTACATAATGACGGCCAATGCGCTCCCCGTATCCGTCATCTGGCGGCCTGGGCCGACTATCTCCAGGAACTGGGCGTGGATGCGGTCTTATTAAATCCTATTTTCGAGTCGGACAACCACGGCTACGATACCCGTGATTTCAAACGGATCGACTGCCGTCTGGGAACCAACGAAGATTTCGTCCAGGTCTGCCGCACTTTACATGGCCATGGCATCAAGATTGTTCTAGATGGTGTTTTCAATCATGTAGGCCGCGGATTCTGGGCTTTTCAGGATGTGCTGGAGAAAAAATGGGATTCACCTTATAAGGACTGGTTTTACATTAATTTTGATGGAAAGAGCGCGTACAATGATGGTTTCTGGTACGAAGGCTGGGAAGGACATTTTGAACTGGTCAAACTGAATCTTCAGAATCCGGCAGTTGCGGACTACCTTCTGGAATGTGTCCGGTTCTGGGTGGATACTTTTGATATCGATGGGCTCAGGCTGGATGTGGCTTATAGCCTGGATCACAATTTTATGCGCAGACTCCGTTCTTTCACCAACGGATTAAAACCTGATTTCGCTTTGATCGGGGAAGTGCTGTTTGGAGACTACAATCAGATCGTCAATGATGATATGCTGCACAGCTGCACGAACTATGAATGTTATAAAGGGCTGTATTCCAGCTTCAACTCCATGAACCTCTTCGAGATCGCCCACTCCCTGCATCGGCAGTTCGGCCCGGACCCCTGGTGCATTTACCGCGGAAAACACCTGATGACCTTTGCGGACAACCATGACGTTACAAGACTTGCCAGTATTTTGACCAACAAGGAGCATATCCCTCTTGCCTACGGCCTTCTCTTTGGTATGCCCGGCATCCCCTGCCTGTACTACGGAAGCGAATGGGGAGAACTGGGAGAAAAGGCTCCGGATAACGATTATGCCCTGCGTCCTTATTTTGAAACCCCAAAACCAAATGAATTAACGGAATTTATAAAAAAATTAATTCATCTCCGTCAAAATAGCGATGCTTTGTGCAGCGGGTCCTATCAAAATATAGTGATTACCAATCACCAACTGATCTTTAGGCGGACCGCGGAACAGGAACGCATCCTTGTCGCCGTAAACGCTTCCGAAAACGCGTATACCGCCAGCCATGGGGACTTAAACGGGGATGCTCTCGATCTTCTAAGCGGCGCACATCTGTCTTTGAACGGCCAGATAGAACTCCCCCCTTACAGTGTTCTGTATTTAAAAATGGAGTCCTAAAAAATGAAATACTCCGGTATGGAATATCTTTTCCATACCGGAGCGCTTGGGAATTCCTTTAGTTCGCTGTTGGAATTGTAAAGGATTCCCCGTAGGGTTTATACTCTTCTTTTTCCACATCCGTTTTCTGGTATACCGTCAACGTCATACTTTCCGCGTCTTCCGCTCTCATTTGGTTCAAATTGTATAGCCCAAACCTGCCTTCTTTATCTATATCTCCATAATCCAGGAACCAAACGATCTCGTTTTTGTCATTGACTCCTCTCAGCTGTACAGGATTGCCCGACGGCGTCTCACCTTCGTAATAAATATACGTTCCCAGCTTATTACACTTATACTCTGTCAGCACGATCTCACTTCCGTCTGAAAGCTGTACTTTTTGATCCAAAGGCACGATCAGGGTATCTTGCTTCAGCTCTTCATCATCCGCGGTAAAATCAAATTCCCATTTCCCATCACTGAATCCTGCCACTTCCTGGAATTCCACTTGAATCTCAGACCTTTCCGCCAGATCCAGTTTTGCCCTGCCGTCTAAAAAGTACTGATAGATCACCCGGATCCCGTCTTCATCGCCGCCCATCACATCAATGAACTGCCTTACCTTTACCTTCTGCCCGTTGATCGTCACATTCGAAGCAATACACGGGTATTCCGTTTCCTCTTTTGACGCTTTCAGTTCCTCCCTGACATTGTCAAAATCTTCAAACGGTTCGATAGACCATATCGGAGTCATTCCTTCCTGCATATCTTTCACAGGCTCGGCCAGGTCCTCTCTGTCATCCGGGTAAGTCTGCAGGGTAGATACGACAATCTCCCGGTCATCCAGGAAAACAGACTCCAGCTTCATTTCAATCCCATCGCTTTCTTGATTGGTATTGATCACCTCTTCATACTGGGCTACTTCCCTCTCTCCCGTGCCCCAGGAGAGCCATCCGCCTATGGCTTCCGCCACGGAATCCATTGCCGCCGTCACCTGACCTCGAAGCGGCCCTCCTGCCAGAGCTAGGATACAGACCGCTATGCAAGCCGCAATTTTGATTGCTCTTGCCTTTCTGTTCTTCCCGGCTTTGCGCAGAACCGCTCGTTTCCATCTTTGCTTTTCCAGCACAGATACTTCTTCCGCACAGTATTCTTCCGTATCCGTCTTAACGTCATTCAAAAGATCATAGATCGTCTTCATATTCATTCTCCCTTCCCGGCGCATACCGTTTTCGGATCTTTTTCTTTCCTCTGGACAATCTGTTATAGATTACCTCTCTGGAAATCCCCGTCTCCTGGCTGACCTGCCCTACTTCCTTTTCCTGGACGTAAATCTGCAGAAACAATTCCCGGTCCTGCTCTTTCAGGCAGCTTAACATTTCTTCCAGTTCCTCCGAGATCTCACATTCTATCAGATCTTCCAGATTTTGATCCGGCTCTGAAAGCTCCAGTTCTTCAAGACTGGCTGTGGGAATCTTTTTATAATATCTCCTGAGATAATCGATCGCTTTATAACGCGCGATACCTGAAGCCCAATTAGCAAAACTGTTTTTGTCTGCATCATAATAGCTGATATTCTGCCAGATACTGAAAAACACATCATTCAGACATTCTTCCTGGTATTCTTTTAAAAGACAAAGTTTTCGGCGTATTATCCCGCACAAAAGGCTCCCGTACTGATCGACCACATAAACCAGCGCTTTCTCATTTCCCCTTTTTAATTCGCTGATAAAATTTTCCTCTGTCAATTTCATTCTTTTCTTCCCCCTGTTAAGGAAAACGCTCTCCTTTGTCTTTTACTTCGTATAACCGGCCGGCATTTCTATCAAAAATAAAAAACTCCTTCCTAAAGTAAGCGGTTTTCACGTAATATACGCTTACTCAGAAAGGAGTTCACCGTTTCGATCCCGTCAGGGCATCTGCCTATTCCTTCACCAAAACTTTCTCAATCTCCGCCATATACATGATATGATAGTCCTTCTGCGGATACCACTTAATATCGCACTCGCTGTCGGTGAAACATTCCGGCTTCATCTCCTGGACATACAGCTTTCTGCACACAAACGCCAGCTCAGCCTCCTGGGGCAGGGCCGTCCCTTCTATGCAGCAAGGATGCAGTCCCGCTGATTCCCACTTATTTTCCACGTCTCTTCCCGATACGCTGCCGCAGATCTTCAGCGCCTCCCGGTATTCCTCCGGCAGAAACGCCAGCGTGAAGCGATCGGACTTCTCCACAAACTCTCTTGTGTACCTCTGGGGACGGATGTAAGCTGTCGCTACCGGTTTCCCCCACATGATCCCAACACCTCCCCAGCTTGCCGTCATGGTATTGGATCCTTCCTCATCCCCGGCTGTCACCAGCATCCACTGTTTGCTGATCTTATCAAATGGATTGAACTGTAAACTCTGGATATCTATCTCTCGAAATCCCATTTTATCTTCCTCCTTATTCTTTCTCCTTATGCTGCTATGATTTTATCATATGCCGGCTATCAATACCAGAGCGCCATTGGAAATTCCTTGTTGATTATCAGGGTCTTTTCTCAAAATGCTGATAATCTTTTGTATTTACCCAGTCTCCTCCCCAAGTGAAGCTATACTTTGTAAACACCTTGTATGCAGCGTCTTCATGTGTGATCATGTGAGGTTTCCCTGAATCCCGATCCAGATATTTCTCCATATCCTGATAATATTTTGCAAATTCCCCGTCTGCTGTGTACTGCACGTAGGGATTCTCTATGGGATTGATATCGATGGCATACCCTTCCGCATGATTGGACAAATGATCCGTTCCCGGAACCACCCGGTAGTTAAACGCGGACGTATTATTGTGTTCGATCGAATTTGTGTCTGAATCCACGCCGTTTCCCGTCCAGTATTTATCGATCAGATACATGGATGAGATTTCATACTCTTCCTGAAACAATTCGTAGAAAACATTTTTCACGTCTTCCGCGATCGCCCGATTGACCACCAGTTCTCCCACCTGGATCTCATGATCATAGTTGTAATGGAGCACCTTCAAATACCGCAGATCCTCGATCTGAATATGGTCATTTGCTACATAGGATTGCCCATTCATTTCCTGATATACAGCTTCGCTGATCTCAAGCACCTGAAAATACTGTTCCAGGTGTTCAAAATCCAGCCAATCGGCGGGTACGACCTCTCCCGCCTTTAAGTTTTCCACTGTTTCCAGTTGGACCGGAAGTCCGCTCTGCTCTTTCTTGGTTTTCCGGGATATATCTTCCTGTTTCTCAAACTTTACGCCCAACTGGCCGCAGCCGGCAATACCAGCCATCAAGGAAAGGGCAAGACACCCTATGCCTGCCCTTATCCAAAGATTCCCTTTCTTTCTGAAGCTCTTCATTTAATCCGCATCCTCTCCGTAGATCCCGATCTCCGCGATACAGGTATCGTCCCAAACGCTGCTGGTCCCTTGATAGACATCCACAATCTCGATCTGGATCTCTGAAGCCTCACAGTCTCCGTCTACTTTCACCCATTGCTCCGTCTTCTCATCCGCGAAATCCACCAGTGTCTCCTGCCCTCCTATGACGACTTTCAGCGTCATAGGCCGGTGATTTTCATAGTAAAACTCATCAGAGCGCCAATTTCCCAGCTTGAATGACAGATACTCGATCTCATATGTCCGATCCAAAGAGAAGGTAAGTCTCTCTCCAATTCCCGGTCCATCTACACCTTCCTGCCAGGAAGTCTCGTCTTTCCCGTCCAGCACCATGGCCGCGCTGTTGTCATGCCCTTCCTGATCGATCACAGAAGTGGCTGTGGCCTGGCTGACCGGAAGCTTATAGCTCTCTCCCAGGCTGGCCGGAGCCGATGAAGAATAGGCTGTCCAGATGCCGTCCTCCTCTTCCTGCGGCGGAGCCGTCTGCTCCATCTCCTGCTCTTCTTGTTCCTCCTTGGCTTCCTGTTCTTCTTCCTGGCGCTCTTGCTCCGCTTCTCTTTGCTCTTCCTGGATCTCTTCCTGCCTTCTGCGCTCCGCAAACTGGTGATAGACCGCAAATCCGATCACACCGGCCAGCAGTGCCGCCGCTATGACCGCTATGATAATGATCAGCGCTGTTTTCGGCTTCTTCCTGCCTTTCTGTCCCTCCGGCCTCATTTCCATCGGATCCTGGCCGGCCGGCCCTGACGGCGGAAGCGCCGCCCCGCAATTTCCGCAGAACTGGGAGCCATGTTCGTTTTCATAACCACAATTTGGACATCTCATTCCTTTTTCCTCCTGGTTTTCTATTTTTTCAAAAGGTTTACTTCAGCCGGTATCCGCATTTTCCACAGAACACCGCGTTTTTCTCTACCGGATTCCCACATCCGGGGCAAAGCCCTTTCTGCCGCTCCTCTTCCTTTTTCAGTCTGGTGATCTTATCAAACAAGGGCAGAAGCTGCGGAAGCGGATCCTCGAACCCGCCTTCATAGTATGCCTTCCCCAGATCCCGATAAGCCTGTTCCAGTTGGTCTGCCGGCTTTCTGCCTTCCTTTGGCCTGCTTTCTGTTCTCTTACCTTCAGCAGACGTCAGATTTTGCCCCTGTCCCAGCTTCTCGTAATTGACAAATACTGTTTCATCGCGATTTTCCATTTCTGACCTCTCCTTCCTCTATTCACTGATTTCTTCCAAAACAGGATCCCAGATCACGTAGGTATCTAGATAATAGGCTGTCAGGGGGCTTTCTCGAAGTTCTCCAGTCACCTTCACCCGCTTTCCTCTCCAGGAGGGATCGATCCCCTCACCGCTTCCAAGCTGGATCTGCTCACAGTCTTCATAAACCATGGGCCCTCCATCATGAGTGATCTTAAGATCCGCCGGCTCATCCAACTTTAAAACCATGGCTGTCAAGGCAGAACCATTGGGATGGGAGAATTCCACCTCCTCAACAGTTCCCGTCATCTCCACCGTTCCTTCTTCATAAATCTCCGGCGCCTGCCCTGCTGTTTCTGCCGCTTTCTCCTGGCTGGCCGCAGATTCTCCTTCTTCCCATGTCATCCGCAGGCGGATCACTACATTTCCAAGATATTCCAGATTTCTTCCGCCCGAATCCCAGAAGGCGTCTCTATCGCTGTTTCCATCTTCCTCTCCTGTGATCCGAAGCAGTACATCATCCATTTCATCTGCAAAATCAAATTTCTCTATATAGGACTCCCGTATCTGAGCCGCCTCCTTGGGCAGTCCGATTTCCTTCAGAAAGTCAGCTGTCTCCATGGCGCTCTCCCGTTCTCCTTCAAAATCTGTGCCTACCGTCACTTCCCGCTGTCCCGCTTGGAACACAAATTCTTCTCCGTCATAGATCAGTACGAATAGCTGCACGGCGTTCCCGCCGGAATAACTGACTCGCATCATCTGGTGGAGACTTCCGCAAATATATAGCCTGCCATCTTTCTCCTTCAGGAAAACGCCGGATGATTCTTCATCTCCATATCCCAGCACGGGGCATAACCCTTGGTATTCATCCTTCAAGATCACCTCTTCTTCTTCCAGTTCATACATTTGAAGAAGCATTTGATTAACCTTCTCGCCTTCTGACACATAACCAAGAGACGTCTCATCCAGATCGGCCTCATTATCCAGTACCAGCACCAGCAGTTCTTCTTCGCCGTCCCCGTCAAAATCCCTGATCCTGGAAGTCAGGACACCTTTCTGATCATGGACGCCGTCCACTCCCGCAAATCCATTAACATGCTTATATCCACAGATATATTCCCCTTCCCGGCACGCTCCGATCTTGGGGATCAGCGCCTGATCCACATAGGAATATAGCGTATACCGCTCTGTGATTGCTTCACTTTCCGTATTCTTCTTTCCCTCTTCCAGGATTTTGGCCGCCTTTCCAGGCTGATTCTGCTTTGTATAGAGTTCTGCCAGCTTCAAATAAGGCTCTTCTTCCTTTGGATCCACCGCGATCGCTTCCAGATACTGAGCTTCCGCTTCCTCATAATCCAGCTCTTCCAGATATTGATCTCCTTTGGCCAGCAGCTGATCCATCTCTTTCGCGTTCTTCCCTGAGCCAAAGATCAGAAATCCCACCGCCGCTGCCGCAATGACCAAAATGATACATATGGCCCCGATCCAGACTCCTTTCCCAGGACCTTTTCTATGGCCCTTTTCTTCCGCCCGGCCGCTCTCTCTGAGCGCCTGATCCCCGTCTGCCTTAAGGGGCCGTCCGCAGTTCCCACAGAATCTGGATCCCGGCGGATTGTCCATATTACAATGACTGCACCGCATTTTTCCCTCCTTGCTACGCCAGCAGAAACGACAGACCGTTTACTCCGATCCGTGTCCCCCGCTTCAGATAATAATGCCGGTCCGGGCCTAAAGGCTGGCCGCTTTCCAGAATACAAGCCCGCCTCTTCTTTGGCGTCAGGCAGTACTCTCCATACTCACTGATATAATAGACTTCTGCCAGCGTGTCTTCTTCTTTTTTCTCAGAAACGAAGACTTGCTCCCCGTCCCGCACAAAATAAACCGGCAGCTTTTCTTCCAGGGCATATACTTTCTTATCATATATTCCCTCTAATCCTTTTAATGCTCCGTGGAAATGCGCCATTCTCTCCTGTTGCCGTTTCTCTTCCTGCTTCTCATGAACGATCTCCTGGAACATTTCTCTGCGCTGTTTCTCCTGTTCCAGCTCATTGATCCGGTTCAGATAATCTTCCCGTCCCACCTGAGCTGTCAGATCTCGATGGTCCTCCCAGGGATTCTTCCTGCCGTTAAAGCTCTCTGGCAGGATATCCCTTACTCTTTCCCGCTCCGGCATCTTAGCTGCCTGTATGATCCCCCATACACTGATCGCAAGAATCCCGGCGCAAAGCAGAAACCACAAAATAATCGGTCCCTTGTGAAGGCGGATCAGCCCTTCCATTCCAAAGAAGCTTAACCCCTGCCGCAGTTCTTTGGTCTTGGAATAAAGGGTCCACACACTGATGACTGTCACAATATTGGTCGCCGCCACTCCCGCAAGTGCCGCCACATAGGCGCTTCTCCAGCTGAGCAGCACACAGCCCAGAACGCTTGCGATCACTAATAGGATCAAAAATAGGATCACAAAGAAATAGGGCTTCATATATTCTCTCAGCACATCTTCAAATCCTCCCCAGGCGTTGGAACTTCCAATTCCACTGCCCAGCTTCATCACATCCGCCAGAGAAAGCTCCATCACAGCCACATCGATCAGCGGAGCAAACAGCAGGATCAATAAGGCCGCGGCAAACAGGCCCCCCGCCACATATCTCAGATACTTTTTCATCTTCTTCCCTCCTGCTCGTCCTCAATCTCTTCCAGAAGCCTTCTGCGCTGTCTGGGAAAACTTTTAATCGTTGCGATCAGTCCCGCCGCGCAGCCGATGATCCCAATCACACTGATCCCCGTAAAGATCCATCCTGCCGTTAATCCCATGATGATAACCACCCTCCTGCCAGCACCTGCTGATACACATTATCCAGCAGCTGCATTTCTGCGTCTGTATCATTTCCTTCCAATTGTTCCTGGTACATTTCATTTGCTTTCTGATAATAGCCGGCAAACGCGCTGTAATCCCTCTGGCTGTTGCTTTTCTGTTCCTGTTTATCGATCTCCAGGAACGCCAGCCTTTTATAAATATTATAATCTTCTCCAAACTTCTGCGCCATCTGGTTCAGATATTGTTCCGCTTCCTGAAGGCGCCCCTGCTTTTCGCTGAGGATTACCAGGTTATTATAAGTCTCGTAAGTATCCCATCCCTGCTCGATCACCTGGTTCAAAAGAACGGCCGCTTCCTCCCGGTAGCTGTCATTCCCGCTTCGCTCCGCCAGATCCATGTCTGCCTGGATCAGCCTCTGCAGCAAGATCATCTGGTTCTCTATCGGAAGCGCCTCTCTCGCTTCCAGCAGGATCTCCCTTTGATCCTGGTCCCTTCCTTGTTCCTCGTAAATATCACTCATCACAATATAGGCCCTGGCTTTTAGTTCATTATCTTCTGAAATCTGGATACAGCTCTTAAAATCATTCAGCGCCTGATCCAATTCCTGCTGAGACTTCTTGATCTCGCCCCTGGTATAATAGACAGAATCTTCTTTCAGACCAAGTTCGATGGCTTCATCCAGGGCGTCCTGGGCCTTCTCCGGTTCCTGGTCATAGGCCAGGGCAATGGCGTAATCCCGGTAATATTCCTGATCAAACCCGCCGATCTGGAACAGCTTCTCAAAGGTGCTGACCGCCTCTTCGTATTCTTCCAGAGCCATATGGCTTTCTGCTTCCAGATAATAAATGTCCGCCATCCTGGGAGCCAGAAGATCCAGCTTCTCATTTTGCTCCACATCGTATTCTACGAAAGAAATGCAATCCTGGTATTCTTCCTGCTCATATAGGGCGCAGGCATTCTGATAGTAGCTTTCCAGAGATGAGGGAAGGATCTCCACCGCTTCCGCAAAGGTTTCCTCCTGCTTCTCATAATCCCTGCTCTCCCGGTATTCTTCCTGTTCCGCCACCAGTTCATTGTAGGCGTCTGTCCGTTCTCCCTGGATCGTATGGATCCCATAGCCGCCAAGCACAATGAATCCAGCCATCGCCGCCACAAGTCCTGCCCGGACAGCCGTCTGCCTGCGCAGGAGCGCCTGGTATCTCCAATCCTTCTTTCCCACATTCTGAAACGCCTGGAACATCTCAAAGGCGCTCTGATATCTTTTCCCCGGCTCAATCTCCACCGCTTTTTCAATGATCTGGGCAAATGCCTCGCTGGTGCGTTCCGCCAGATATTCCCGGTCGATCCGATCCCGATAATTCTGAAGCTTCCTCCCTGTGGCCAAGTGATAGAGGGTGGCTCCCAGACTGTAGATATCCGCTTTTTCGTCCACCTTAGAATAGCGGCCGATGGGCCGGTCTGATTCACTGTCTAAAGCGATGATATACTGTTCCGGCGATGTGTACCCGTCTGTATATCCAAGGATTGAGTTCTCATCCAGATAAAAAGAAATATTAAAATCGATCAGACAGATATTTCCCTGCGGTGTCAGCATGATATTGGACGGTTTGATATCTCCATGGATCACCGGCGGATTCTGGCTGTGCAGATAATTGAGGGCGCTGCAGATCTGCATCCCCCACCGGGTCAGTTGTCCCAGGGAAAAGGAAGCATGCTCTCTCATCAACTGTCGGAAAGATTTTCCCGGAATATAACTCATAACGGTATACACTTCATCGTCATACACCAGGAAATCCAGCACCTGAGGCAGATACATATGATTCAGATTCTTCAGGATATCCACTTCCTGCCGCTTATCCGCCATCGAAAGCCCTTTGCTCTTGATCTGCTTGAGCACCACTTCCTTCTGAAGCCTTTTATGATAGGCCCGATAGACAACGCCCCCGCTGCCCTCTCCCAGCTTCTCCAGGAGCTGATATGTACTTGTAAATTCTTCAAATCGATCCATTGCTTACTTCCTTATCTCTATCCTCACCAAAAATTCCTCGTCTGACAGCAGAAGCTTCATTCCGTCTTCCAGTTTAAGGTCTTCCGTGATCTGCTGTTCCTCCATAAAGCTGTGGTTCAAAGAATCCAGATCCCGATAGAACCAGGCGCCTTCCTTCTGGAAGATTTCCCCATGGCGCCGGCTGATCGAAGAATTCTCTCTGATGATATAATCACAGTCTGATCCCTTTCCCAGGACAAACGGATCCTCAGATACATCCACCGTCTCTCCCGTCTTCATTCTCTGCAGGGTGACCAAGACTTTTACATTGCGTTCCAACAGAGTCGTGGGCTCATCGTCCCCTTCAGGCTCCGCTGCCGCTTCCGAAAGCAGCGGTGTTGTAGCTTCCTCGTCCTCCCGCTCCAGCGGAGGAACATACTGACGGATCACAACTAGTTCTTCCTCAGTCTCCGGTATCGGCGGAATCTCTGCCGTCTGCTCATCCTTCCAACCTTTGAGATAATCTTTCATAGTCTTTCCTCCTGTGTCAGCCATTCTTCTATCTGGTATCCCTGGCGATCCTTTTCAGAAACAGCACGCTCAGCGCAAGAAACAGCGCTGTCATAAAAAGCAGGATACCCCAGCACTGCGCCGCATGGACTTTGGTCGCTTTAAAGAATGCTTCCGCTTCATGTTCCAGCATCGGGTAGTCCGCCTGAAGCTTCAGGTCCAGCCGATTCAGCTTGGCAATACTCCCAAGCGCTTCCACCGACCATCTGCTGATCGTTACATACGAAATGATCTTTCCCGCTCCCTCCAGGGTAAAAAGAATCCCAGAAAACAAAAGCTGGATGATCAGCACAAAGGGCGCTACAGCCATAGCCTTATCGCCCGTCCGCACCATAGCCGATATGACAAACCCAAGAGCAATAGAGGCCAGCACTGTCAGCCATACGGTCAGGAACATCTCCCAGGAAAAATGCTCCAGGAAAATGCCTTCTCTGTCCTTATTTGTAAGTTCCAGGAAGATCATGGCTAAAAACGCGGCCTGGACTCCGCCCAAGACAAACTGGAACGTAAATTTGGACAGCACGTATCCGGGGAGCTTAAGATTCGCCATATATTCTCGTTTGACGATCGTCCGTTCCTTACAGATCTCCTGGATCGAATTGAACAGCCCGATCCAGATTCCAGAACAACTTAAGGCGAACAGCATAGATTTCGTGCTTTCATAAATCGTAAAAATATTTTCATCCGCTACTATATGTAAGAGAACCGCGATCAAACACGGCTGCAGCAGAAGTACCATCAGCCGCTGCCGGTCGTTTCCCATCAATTCCCCGTATCGCCGCAGCAGCACCAGGAACTGTCGGAAACCGGATTTCTCTCCAGACTTAGCCAGATTCTCCCTTCCCCGGTTCTGCTTTGGGATCTGTTCTTCCCGGCTCCGGTATCTCCGGTACCGCTGTTCCCACTCTCCCGGAGCGGCAGCGATCATATTATAGATATTTACCAGGTCGTCTGTCTCATAGAAACGCTTTGCTTCTTCCACATTTCCGCAGAAACAGAGCCTTCCGCCAGGCCCCATGAAAATGATCTTATCGCACAGATGCAGGTTTGCCGTTGTATGCGTCACCATAATAATGGTTTTATTCTGCTCTCTTGCAAGCGTTTTCAGACTCATCATCAGGTTCTTCTCTGTCCCTGGGTCCAGACCGGAAGTGGGTTCATCCAGGAAAAACAGCTTCGGATCCGCCAGCAGCTCCACCGCGATGCTGGCACGCTTCTTCTGGCCGCCGGATAATTTGCGGATATACGTTCCCTGGTGAGCTTTTAGGTCCACCATTTCCAGCACATCCTCGATCCTTTTCTGGATCTCGTCCGGCCGGGTATCCTTTGGCATCCGGATTTTGGCCGAGTAATACAGCATCTTCTTTAACGTCAGATTTTCATATATGATATCCTGCTGAGGAACGAAGCCGATCACGCTTTTCAACGCCTGGAAATTTTCCACAAGATCCGTGCCGTTGCAGAAAACTTTTCCCTCAAAATCCGGTTCAAACCCGCTGATCGCGTTCATCAGCGTCGTTTTCCCAGCCCCGGAACCTCCGATGATCGCTACAAATTCATTCCCCTGGATTTCACAGCTTACATCATTTAGAATCTTCTTTTTCTTCTTTCCCTTTCCAACAACCTTCGTAATCCCCTGTACCTGCAGGGAAATTCCTTTGGCCGCCGATTTGTAATAAATACACCCCTGGCAGAAGACAAGCTGGAATCCCAGGATCTGGATCACATCCTTATCTCTCAGGGCCTGGGCTCCTCTGACATATCCTCCATTGACCAGGACTCCATTGGTACTGCGGTTATCTTGCAGCACAAATCCTGTCTCCTGCCGGCAGATCCGGCAATGGATCTTCGATACTCCAGGGCCGGGAAGGCAGATCTGATTCCCGCTGTCCCGTCCGATCTCTGTGATCTGCCGTTCCAATGGTTCCCGTTTCCACAGCTCTCGTTCAGCGCTGGCAGAATAGAGCAGCAATACCATATTCTCTGCCTGCTCAAGATTCCCGATACAAAGGACCGTCTTATCAAATACCTCCGCCCATCCGTCTGCCTTCCCAAGAAGCTGCCGCCCGGCTCCCAGACCAAGGAAGGTTCCGTTCCGGCTGTCCAGGTCCTGATAGCGGACCCTGTCTCCGCTGATGTGCAGTCTTCCATGGAGCTTTGATACGATCTGGTCAGGGATCACAATATCGCACTGTTCCCGATCCCTTCCCAGCGTCAGCGCAGATTTCTGAAAGGTATCCAGATCTACTTCTCTTAAATTTCCCCTCGTGTCTATGATCGTTAGGATATGTTCACTCATATTCTCTAATTCCTGCTTTTTATTCCTAATAACTCTTGATCTGTCTCAAAATCTCCCCGGCGGAAAGAGTCTTCTCCGCCGCGTAGACCGCCCCTTCTCTATGGAATACCTGTTCCAAGCTTTCTTCGTATTCTTCTTTGGACAGTTCTTCGCCATCCCAGAAATACTGGTAGACCGGATTCCCTTGGGCGTCAAACTGGACATTGGTGTTGTCTTCCGCTCCATACCAGCCTTCATGGAGCTTTACCATCTCCCCATTTTCTATCTGATATACATTATCGTAATAAGAGTCCATACGGCCGCCGCTTTCACAGAACAGATTCTGGCGTTCCAGATAAGTCAGACCGGAAATCCCTGTGCTAAGCACATTGATCTCGGATCCTTTCATCGTGCAGATCTGATCTCCCTGGGCCGTATTACTTCCTGTGATATATAATTCAGGAATGTTGTCGTCATTGATATAGATCAGCCGATATCCTGCCCATCCTTCAGCCTGGATGCTCTCAATATAGGAGGTATAGGCCGTTCGCCAAGATTCTTCGCCGCTGTCTTTTCCATTCTCCGTGCTGTCAGCCTGTGTTTCCTCTTCGCCAACTTGGATCACGCCCCAGTTTCCGTCTTTTTCAACCCAGCATTTTCCATCATATACCGGACGGATCGTGTCGAAAACACCTGAAGGAACGATAAGTTTTCCAGACGTATCCCGAAGCTCCCATTCTCCATTTTTACAGAGCGGAACATAGCCATCGGACGCCGCGTAGCAATATTCCACTATTTCTGGTTCTTCCTCCGTGTTATAGCTGAAAACACAAGTTTCATAACTGCAGGATGCGTCGTACTCCAAGGGAATCACTTCCTCGCCCTGTTCATTGACATATCCCCATTTGCCATTTTGCTTCACCGCAAGAAGGCCGGAGGAGACACTTCCGCACTCTTCATAGATAAAGTCCGTCATCAACTGCCCATCCATACCGCAGACCGCATAGCCGCCATCCAGATCTTCATACCAATCCAGTTCATTTTCACCGTCATAGACAGTTTCAGACTGCTTTACAGGTATGGTTCTGTCCGGCTTCTGCTGATATGTCATTCCATATCCCTGTTCTGCAAAATACTCTGCCGTATTGCGCAGTCCATCGTGGTAGTAAAAGGTTCCTCTTAAATATCCGCCCGCATCACCAATCACCGCCACTGCCGGTTTGACTTCCTCTTCTTCCTCCACAAAATAATACTCCGTCATTTCTCTCTGATACTCAGACTCGTAGACCGGCTCTTCCCTCTCCAGCAGATAATATTGGGCAAGCGCGTCTACTCCCTGATATTCCAGGTCCGCTCCCATCTGCCCATCCAGGCCGATCAATCCGTATGCAGCATCCTGTTTCATGACCGCATACCCGGTATCCATCTGCCGATTCAGATCGTTTCGGCAGTAATCAAGGGCATTTTCGTCTTTGATATAGTAAATATCATCCGCCTTCACCTTGGGTTCTACTACCCAGGTATAATTCTGTCCTACTTTTACAGAATCTATCTTATCGTCCATGCTAGTCCCACTGGAAGGGTCCTCAGACGACTGGCTGCCGGAATCACTGATCTTAGCGGCTTCTTTTTTGCTCACGGATTTCTTCCCCTGAGACAGGATCGCCTCTGCTTTATCAAAGTCTTCCTGTTTTAAATAAGTATCCGCCAGACCAATATACGCATCCGCCTTCTTTGGATCTATTTCAATAGCTTTCAGATACGCCTCTTCCGCATTTTCGTAGTCTAAGTCTTCCAAGTATTTCTCCGCGCTGGCAACATAATTTTCATAATCCCGCCGTTCCTGCTGCCCCTTGACGATCAAAAAAGCGGCAGCACAAAAGGCCGCCAAAAGAAAGGCGGCCCCAGCTATGAGCCACCTTCGGCCGCCTTTTTTCTTTGGTTTTATGTCCGTTTCCTGATCCAAACGAATCTCCCATTCGGAATCCGTCTGATCTTTCGTCTCATAGTCAGGCCGCGTCACAAGCGGTTTCCCACATTTCTGACAAAACCTGGCTCCCTCTGGATTTTTTGTTCCGCAATATTGGCAAAACATCTTCTCTTGCTCTCCCGGGTTTAGAATAAGTCGTCAGGACTGATATACCATTTTCCGTCAATCTTGACTACATTGATCGTCTCATCATCCCCAGACTCTTCTTCCAATTCGCCGTCCACATACATTTCATAAGAAAATTCTACTTCTTTTCCTTCTTCGATGCTTCCCAGGACTCCCATATATTCGTCTGAAATGTCATTTAACTCTGACTGGGTCAGATCTCTTGTGTCCCCAATCTCATAATCAATCTCAATTTCGCCGATATACTGGTCAAACGCTTCTACCAAATCATCCTCCAGCATATCTGCCATTTCCTCTTTGTCCATCCCGGTCAGGCTTTCCGCCGCATCCAGGAAATTCTCCGGAATCAGATCCATTGCCGCATCCACATCCCGATCTTCCATCACCTTAACCATATTTTTGATAGGCGTCTTATATGTATCTCTGAAAAAGATCAGCCTTACTGCTACGATCAAGAGGATCACTGCCAGCACAATGGCTCCAATGGCCACATAAGGCGGGCGCTTCTTCGCTGCCGGCGCACCGGTTCCCGCGGCGCCTCCGGCCGGAACTGCCCCTTGGCTGTAATTGTTCTGACTGTAACTGTACGTCTGAGCATTTCCTCTCTGCGTATTTGCGCCGGACATCTCCGGGCCCTGGTTCTGGATCGGCTTCACCGGCGCACCGCACTTAGGACAGAATTTCCCATCTCCTTTGATCTCATTTCCGCAACGACTGCAAAACATAATTTTTCCCTCCTCTTTTACCCTATTTCTTTCAAAACGAAGCCCCTTCTAATCCGCGTCTTCAATATAACCTTGGGCATCCCGTTCATGCTCTTTCTCGCTTAAAAACTCTGCGTTCCTCTTTTCATACTCATTCAGCAGGCCGCTGTAATTAGCATCAAAATCATCTGGTTCATAGATCCCATTGTACCAGGACTTGGATTCAAAATAATTGGTCAGCTCCTGAGACTTGAACTTTCTCCCATGCCTTGCATAGATCTCATTCTTTCCATAGTTAATTTCTTGAAGCGTCAGTCCGGCCACATCCGCATCTGTCAGATAACGCGAGTCGCTGTCTGGGAAAATATAATCCTGGCTGACTGTTGATCCTCCCATCTGACTATTACTCTGATCTTGAGACGGTTCCTGGGTTTCAGCGGTTTCTTCCCCCTCTTCTGTCTGCTCCTGCGTATCTTCTTTTTCCTCTCTATCCTCACTGATCTCTTCCCGGATTCGATCGGCTGTATCCTGCCCCCTCTTATCTTCCAGGTAATTATACAAAAACAGTCCGGCAAACCCTGCGATGACCGCTACGATCAAAACAGCCAAAACAATAATGACTGCCTTATTTTTATTTCCTCTTCCGTTATCCTCCGGTTCTCCAAACGGATCCTGCAGCGGGCAGCCGCATTCGCCGCAGAATGCGTCCCCCAGTTCGATTTTGGCCTTACATCTTGGGCATCTCATATCCATATCCAATTCCCTGCCTTATTCACTTTTCGTACTCCTAAAGCTTAACTCAGCTTCGTTCCGCAGGCAGTACAAAACGCCAAATGATCCGGCAAAACTTTGCCGCAAGTCGGACAGATCTTAGTCCCCGGCTGCGGCGGCGCGGTTTCTCTTTCCGGATTGTCTCCCGCTTGCTCTTTCTTTAATGGAGTCCCGCACATAATACAGAATCCCTGTCCTGCCCCTACTTCCGCGCCGCAGTTTGGACACACCGCTCCTGACTGCTGGGTCGGCGCCGGCTCTGGAACTGGCTGCGGCTCTGGAACTGGCTGCGGCTCTGGAACTGGCTGCGGCTCTGGAACTGGCTGC
>CABPCP010000039.1 GCA_902406105.1 uncultured Mordavella sp. | reverse complement strand
GATCCCGGCCCCGATCACACCTCCCAGCAAAACATATTTGGGTTCCACCTTCCAAAGTGTCCCGATATTGTCTCTTCCCGCAAAAAGCCAAGCCGCGAAGCAGGCCGCGAACGCGCTCAACTGAACCCAGCCGTTGCTGACCCACAGTCCCGTCGTCTTCGTCACCTGGGTATTAAAAACGCCCTGGACACTCATCAACGCCCCAGACAAAAGAGCAATAAAAAAACCAATCATCGGTATTCCTCCTCTCTGCTTCCAGATAGTATATCCGATGACTGGTTTTTTATGTCTGATTTGTCTATAATACTTTTCTTAATTTTTCCGCCAGCTCATCTACATGTTCTTTCTCGATGACCAGTGGGGGAACCAGACGGACCACATCGCTTCTGGCGCTGATCACCAGCAGTCCTTCTTTCAGCGCGGCCTGGCAGATCTCTCCGGCCGGCCGGCTGACCTTCAGTCCCTGGATCAGTCCCCTGCCCCGTCTTTCCAGCGCTCCCTCGCAGGACTGTACCAGTTCTTCCAATTTTTCTTCCAGATACGCGCCCACTTCCTGTACATGCCGTACGATCTGCTCTTTCTCAAAAATCTCTATGGTTTTCTCCACGGCAGTGCAGACCAGCGGATTTCCTCCGTATGTGGTTCCGTGATCGCCTGGTTCCAGGGAGTCCTTGGCCACTTTCTCCGTCATGGCAAATGCTCCTACCGGCACTCCGCTTCCGATGGCTTTGGCCATCGCCATGATATCCGGCCTGGTTCCATAGGACTGCCATGCGAACATGGTTCCAGTCCGTCCCATGCCGCACTGGATCTCGTCACAGATCATCAATATGCCTTCCTGGTCGCACAGCTTCCGGATCCCTTCCATAAACTCCTGGCTGGCCGTGTTGATGCCTCCTTCTCCCTGGAGGGGTTCCAGGATAATGGCGCAGGTCTTATCCGTCACCAGAGATTTCACACTGTCCAGGTCATTAAACCGGGCAAATTTCACTCCTGGGATCAAAGGTTCAAAAGGCGTCCGGTAGGCCTCATGCTCTGTCACCGATAAGGCTCCCATACTCCTTCCGTGGAAAGAATTTTCCATAGCGATAAATTCATACCTTCCGTCCCCCTGTTTCCAGGCGTATTTTCTGGCGGCTTTCAGCGCCCCCTCAATAGCCTCGGTCCCGCTGTTGGTAAAAAAGACCCGATCCATCTCTGTCACCCGCTTCAATGCCTCTGCCGCTTTTCCGCAGGCGGTATTGTAATACAGATTGGAAGAATGGATCAGCTTATCAATTTGGGATTTCAAAGCGTTATTCAATTCCTGGTTCCCGTATCCCAGGCCTGATACCGCGATCCCCGCCGCGAAATCCAGATATTTATTTCCATCCGTATCGTAAAGATATACGCCCTCGCCCTGTTCCAGGACTACTGGGAAGCGGTTATACGTATGCACCAGACTGTTATTGGTATCTTCCATATATTGATTCATTGTCTTACTCTCCATAATAATACTGCTGTTCGCCTTCATTTAAAATTGCTGTTCCGATTCCTTTATTGGTAAATATCTCCAGAAGGAGACAGTGAGGGATCCGCCCGTCCAGGATATGGACTCTGGAAACTCCATGCTCAATGGCATCGATGCAGTTGTTCAGCTTAGGAAGCATTCCTCCGCCGATCACGCCCTCGCCCATCAGCTTTCTGGCCTCTGAAACCCGCAGTTCCGAGATCAAGGTATCCGGATCTTCTGGATCTCGGTACACACCCTCAATATCGGTCAGGAAGGCAAGCTTTTCCGCCCGCATTGCTTTGGCGATCGCGCAGGCCGCATCATCCGCGTTGATGTTATACGTGTTGTAATCGTCATCCAATCCTACCGGGCACACGATCGGAAGAAAGTCTTTCTCGATCAGATCGTATAATACCTGGGCGTTTACTTTCTTGATCTCTCCTACAAAGCCGATGTCTTCTCCGCCGGTGTATTTCTTATTGACAGAAAAGAGTCTTCCGTCTTTGCCGCTGATCCCAATCGCCCGTACCCCCAGGCTCTCTACCAGCTGCACCAGACTTTTGTTCACCCGGCCCAGCACCATCTCCGCAAGCTCCATGGTCGCCTCGTCCGTCACTCTCAGGCCGTTTTTGAATTCCGGCTCCATCCCTACTTTACCAACCCAGCGGCTGATCTCTTTTCCGCCTCCGTGGACAATGATAGGCTTAAAGCCTACCAGCTTCAGAAGCGTTACATCCTTGATGACCTGTTCTTTTAGTCTCTCATCCACCATAGCGCTTCCGCCGTATTTCACCACGATAACTCTGCGGTTGAACCGCTGGATATAAGGCAGGGCCTCGATCAGGACTTCCGCCTTCTCCAGATATTTTTCCATATCTTTGTTCATGTGATCCACTCCCTTCTGTCCCTTATTGTTCGATTCTATACTCCTTTATCTTGCTTTCTTAGCTTCTGTAGTCCGCATTGATCTCAATATATCCATGGGTCAGATCACAGCCCCAGGCTGTAGCGGTTTCCGATCCCATCTTCACGTCCGCGATCGCCGTTACTTCCGGCTGGGACAGGATTTCCGTCGCTTTTTTCTCACTGTAGTCTACTGCCGTCCCGTCCGCAATGATCTGAATCTTTCCTGCTTTGCTCTCAAAAAACAGATCCACCTTCTCCGGATCAAACTGCGCTCCGGAATAGCCCATGGCGCACAGGATCCTCCCCCAGTTGGCATCATGGCCCGCGATTGCTGTCTTGGTAAGGTTGGAGCATACAATAGATTTTGCCAGCAGTTTTGCCTGTTCCACGCTCTGACAGCCTACCGCCTTTACTTCAAACAGGGCGGTCGCCCCTTCTCCGTCGCCCGCGATCTTCTTGGCCAGGTACTCATTCACTGTGTGGAGGGCCTCCACGAATTTCTGATATGCTTCGCTTCCGCAGACGATCTCTTCATTCTCCGCCAGCCCGTTTGCCAGCAGAAGGACGGTATCATTGGTAGAGGTATCTCCATCTACGGAGATCATATTATAAGTATCCTGGATATCTTCACTTAATGCTTTCTGCAGTGTTTCTTTGGAAATGACCGCATCTGTGGTCAAAAACGCCAGCATGGTACACATGTTAGGGTGGATCATGCCGGATCCCTTCGCCATTCCGCCCAGGGTTACCGTTTTCCCTCCCACTTCGATCTCCACCGCCAGCTCTTTCTCACTGGTGTCCGTCGTCATGATGGCTTTTGCCGCCGCCGTGCCATTTTCCAAAGAATCATTCTTCTCTCCCGCCATCACCTGGATCCCAGCTTTCACTTTCTCAATGGGAAGCTGCATACCAATCACACCTGTGGAACCGATAGTCACACTTTCTGCCGGGATTCCCAGCATCTCTGCCGCCGCCTGGGCCGTCTCCTGACAGTATCCCATCCCTTCTTCTCCCGTACATGCGTTGGCAATGCCTGAATTCACAATCACAGCCTGTACGGGAGCCCCGCTGTCGATCACCTGGCGGTCCCATTTTACCGGTGCTGCTTTTACCACGTTGGTGGTAAATGTTCCCGCTGCTTTGCAGGGAACTTTACTGTAGATCATCGCCATATCTGTCCGGTCCTGGTATTTGATCCCCGCCGCCGTACTTGCCGCTTCATATCCTTTTGCCGCTGTCACGCCGCCTTTTATCTGTTTCATACTTTTCCTTCCTTTCTGCACATCCACCTTTTTCCAAGTTCTTCTTTTTCAGCCGATTTCTATTGGATAAAGGCTGTGATATTTTCTTCATTCAACGTAAAATCATAATAGTTCAGATCCTGCCGTTTTGTCCAGCCAATTTCCTTCCAAAAGGCGTTTCCGATATCATTTTTCGTAAACGCGATCAAAGAAACCTTATTGATCTTTTCCTCCTTCAGCGCCTCCATAGCCGCTACTACCATGGCTTTGCCGATGCCGCGCATACGATATGCCTCGTCAACACAGACATGGTACAGACACCCCCGTCTTCCGTCATGACCGCAGAGGATCGCTCCCACCACATCTCCATCTATCACAGCCACCACGCTGGTGGTCGGATTCCGCTTCAGAAAACGCTGGATCCCTTCTCTGGAGTCGTCTACGCTGCGCAGGCCGAATCCGCGGATCCGATGCCAGAGCGCGTATATTTGATCGTAATCGTCAATGGTCATCACCCGGATCACCGTCTTGCTGTCTTCCATTTCTGAAAACCTCCTCTATCCTCATCCGGTTATGGGAACATGGGTACCAGTTCCAGTCCTTCCGTTTCCGGGAGACCAAATATCAGGTTCATATTCTGGACTGCCTGGCCGGCCGCGCCTTTTACCAGATTGTCGATCGCTCCCATCAAAATGATCCGGTTCGTCCTCGGATCGATCTGGAAGCCGATATCCAAATAGTTACTTCCTTCCACCCATTTTGTCTCTGGGAACACTCCCTGATCCAGAACCCGGACAAATTTCTCTTCTTTATAGTACTTGTCATAAACCGCCTTGACCTCTTCCCAAGACACATCCTTTGTCAGCGCCGCGTATTCTGTCGCCAGAATTCCCCGATTCATAGGTACCAGGTGGGGAGTGAAGCTGATCGTCACTTTCCGGCCGGACGCATAGCCCAGTTGCTCCTCGATCTCCGGAGTGTGCCGGTGGGAGGCTACCCCGTAGGCTTTCATATTTTCATTGACCTCACAGAATAAGTTTTGTACCTTGGCTCCCCGTCCCGCTCCTGAAGTCCCTGACTTTGCGTCCACGATCAAAGTATCCATATCGATCAATCCCTCTTTCGCCAACGGATAAGCCGTCAGAATAGAACAGGTAGTATAACAGCCCGGATTGGCGATCAGACGTGCCTTTGGGATCTGCTCGCGGTTCACCTCGCATAGGCCATAGACCGCTTCCTGGATAAACTGCGGACTCTTATGCTGGATTCCATACCATTTCTCATAGATATCCACATCTTTGATCCTAAAATCCGCGCTCAGATCGATCACCTTAACCTTAGAAAGAATCTCCTCCGTCAGTACAGAAGCCAGAAATCCCTGGGGTGTGGCTGTAAAGATCACATCCACCTGATCCGCCAGCCCGCCTATATTGTCATCCATACATTGGGCGTCTACAATCTCAAACATATTTCTGTATACATTTGCATATTTTTCATCTATGTAACTTCTAGAGCCAAACCAGACAATCTCCACCTCTTTATGCCACATAAGGATGCGGACCAGCTCAGCGCCCGCATATCCAGTAGCTCCGATAATACCTGCTTTGATCATTTTCCTACTTCCTTTCCAGTTTGGGACGGGGGAAAATTAAAAATCCCCCGGCCCAAATTAAAAATGCCCTGTCCCTAATTGAAAGAACTTGCATAATTATACATCTTATCCGTATATTATGCAAGTGTTTTTAAAAAACTACCTCCCACTGGTTTTTCTGTCTGGATTGTATGAAAGAAAGATTCTAGCACAAAACCCTAATAAGAAAACCAGAAATCATTTTTCAATTAGCGAATGCCGCAAAATGCTCAGAAATTTTTAAAATTTAGCACTCACCTCTTGACATTGCTAATAATTTGTGTTATATAATAAATATAACAAATAAAACAATAATTCAATCACATATATTCAAGGAGGAATGTGTTATGTTACTTGCAAACAGATCTTTCAACAATTTATTTGACGACATGTTTAACGATCCTTTCTTCACTCGTTCTTATGACCGTGGTTCTTCTCAGATCATGAAAACAGATATCCACGAGAAAGATAATAACTATGTCATTGAAATGGAACTTCCCGGATACGCAAAGGAAGAGATAAAAGCGGATTTGAAAGATGGATATCTTACCATTACCGCGCACAAAAATGAAACGAAAGAAGAAAAGGATGCCAGGGGCAAATGTATCCACAAAGAGCGGTACACCGGCACTTGCAACAGAAGTTTTTATGTGGGCGAGGATATCACTCAGGAAGATATCAAAGCCGCATTCAAAGATGGAGTCCTCCGTCTTCAGCTTCCAAAGGAAGTAGAAAAGCAGGCGGATCAGCCACAACTCATTACCATTGAGTAAACTTATTTAGGCGCGTTAAAAGGGCATTTCTCTTGGAAATGCCCTTTTATCTTGTCATTTTCCATCTCAATAATCTGCTTCCAGCGATCACTGGCGATTCTGCCAATATTGCAGCTCAATAGGATCTATAGGGTCTACCGGGTTCTCGATCTCTCCTTTCTTCTTCCGCTTACGACGTTTCAGCAGTTCCCCGCCTTTGTTGTAAATCCAAAAGGAATAGACCAGAAGTTTATTAGCCTTTCCTATCTTATCTTTCGTTGTCTTATTATAAAGACTTCCGCCTGCTTCTGTCGGTTTCTTCTGCCGGATCAGCGAGATCAATTCTGTCTCACAGGTTACATATTCCGGAAGGATGGTATATCCCATTCCTACACAATCCGGCCTGTGGGCATCACTGCCGCCAATGCCCGGCTTTTTATACTTATATGCCAGCTTCAGCGCTCCTTCGTTGGATTCCTCCGGCTCGCAGGCGTTAAACACTTCTATAAAATCAAATCTCTTAATAATCTCCGGCGACTTATAAAACTTTTTTGTATTCGTAAAACTAAGATACTTTTCCCCGCAGGGATGAGCCGGGCCCAGAATCCCTCCATGCCGATGTACAAAATCGATCAATACCGCAACCGGAAGCCCTCTCAGCTCCAGGAGGCGCATCTTTACCCCTTCCGGCATGATACAAATAATATGTCCCGCGTCACAGGTATCATATTCGATGCCCTTAAGCACGACAAAGTCTTCATGGACTTTTCCCTTCATCTGGTATTTCCAATGACGGTAACCTTTGTAAGTATCGTGGTCTGTAACCAACATCCCATCAAAACCGTTTTCCTTCAGCTTTGTTATATATTCATCCAAACCCACTTTACTGTCAATGGAGCCTTCCTTCACATGACAATGCATATCCAGCTTCAAAGTCAAGCCTCCTTCACTCTTTGATCTTATTCTTCTTCCGAATCGTCCAGAATCATCCTGGCCTTTTCCACCTCCGACTCTACAGAATCCTTTTCTTTCACCTGTTCCGAATAAATCTTTTCCTTTTTCCCTACCTTCCGGGAATGCAGCATAAACTGTACAGCCATCCCTGCCGCCAGCAATACGCCGCCAATGGCGTATCCGATCCACGCGGACTCAAATCCGGCCGCCGTACCAATGGAGGTTCCTGCCGTAATCCCGCCAGAAATCGCTGTGCATATAATGACCATAGGTTCCACAAAAATAACCGCAACGACTGAAATTACCAAAGCTGCTGCCAGAACAATGATCAGCTGGAGCGTTTCCCGCAGATCGATAAACTGGATTCCAATTCCAACAGCAATACAAAACACAAGGCAGAACACCCCAAATCGATACAGGAAGAAGGAAAGTGCCGCCAAAAGAGCCGCGCAGGCAAATACAATGATCGCAAACGTAATCCCTGAGATATCCATAGCCCTGGAAACCGCAACTCCTATCAAAGCTCCGATACACAATCCTACCAAAGCCACCTGGATCTTGACCAGCTTCAATCCAAAGAAACAAATCAAAAGCCCTACCACTGTCATCGCGATCAGCGCTTCTAAACTGGGCTGACCGCCTATCTGTTCCGCAATCTGTCTCGCGTTTCCAGAAGCATTCGTTACCACATTGCTTCCGCTGCTTAATACTTGTTCCATATCTTTTGTCTCCTTTACCCCTTACTGAATTATTTTCTTTTCCTATTCTCCTCTGCAATTATAGCATCTTTCCCTCATTCTGTTAAGTTCTAAAAATATTGTTTCCTATTTTCCCCACAGTAAACAGTAAGGATGGGCATCAAATATATAATATAAATGATACCCATCCTCACCTTGATTCTTCAATCATTTTTTACCTCTTCCTTTTGGTAATTTTTCCCCGGTTTTCAACCGGCTGCATAGTTTAATTTTTTGGTGGTCCATACCTTCCTTTCTTAAACTATTTCTGAACACCGTCCGTAGTCCTTTGCTTCTTTCAGAGACCAGTTCCTGTCTTCCGCCAATACCGCTATTCCTTCACCGAAATCTTCCTTTTTGATCCACTTATCTTGAACCGGATTATAAAGATCCCGCTTTCTGAATAGAAAATATTGCTTTTCGATCAAGTCCGCTCTTTTTAAAGTTTTATTTTACAGATGGTTTTCAAATGAACAACAACCACACCTTCAACAAATATTTTATCTGTTTTTTAATGTGCTTTGTTGTTTATATCGTAATACTATCACTCATTTTTAAATTTGTCAATATTTTTTTAAATTATTTTTTAATTTTCAGACTCATCATCCACCGCAGCAAAAAAGGCGCGTCCTTTTGAAAATCCAACTTCTCTAGGAAACACGCCCTTTTCTCTTTTGTCTGTTAGAACGCAACCGCTCCAGTATCGCTGCCGTTGATCACATACGAAACGGCTCCTTCTTCCGGTTTTATGTAGAGATCGATGGTCTTGATCTCGCCTACTTTCCTGCCGGACTTTGTCCACGCCTTCTTTACACTGGCGATCATGTCCTTTTCCTCTACTTGCTTTCCATAATACTCTACGATTGCCTTTACTTTTATGTCCTTCTTCGCAGACGTCCTTTTTGCTGCCGTCTTCTTCGCTGTTGTTGTCTTTGCCGCTTTCTCTGTAGTAGAAGTCTTAGCCGGTTCAGCTTTCGCTGCCTTTTGCTGGGTTTCTGTCTTGATTGTTTCTGTCTTTGCTGAGGATGTATTGACAGTGCCGGCTTTCTTTGCTTCTGATGTTGCTTTTTTTGTTGCCATGATATTTCCTCCTCAATCCTCTAAAGCTATCTGCTTTAGCTGTGAACTATTATAGCACCTTTCGGTCAAAATGCAACTTTCCGCCTTAAATTCCATGATTTTGCCCGGAAACCGGCTGTTTTTCTTCATAATTTCGTCAAAAATTCAACAATTCCAAAATCATTCCCGCAGCGGCGCCTGTCAGCAGCAAAAGAAGAAGAATTTTTAGATTTTCCTTCCTATTTTCGTTCATCTTAAACAAAACAACAAGACCGATTCCTGCCCCCGTGCATAATCCCGCCATTGCGGAGGCAAATGAAATCGCTCCGCTTAAGTAAAGCTGCGTCAGCATCACTGACGCCGCACAGTTAGGAATCAGCCCGATCACCGCCGCGATCAGAGGCTGGATCGGAGTATCCCCCAGCAAAAACGCTGAAAGCTGACGAATACCGAAGAAATCAATGCACAGATTTAAAATAACAGTAAACAGAAAAAGGTATACAAAAATCCGTACCGTATGATTCAGCGCCGGCCGCAAAAGCCCCGCTCCCTCTTCATGGCAGCCGCAGTGATGGCAGATCTCCCCCGTCTCCTTTGGTTCCTCGATATACCGTTTTAAAAGGATATCTGTCAGATACCCCGCCGCCATCCCGATGATCACTTTTCCTGCCAGCAGGGGCAAAACCGTTCCCGCGCTTTCCGGATTTCCCATCAGGATCAGGACTGCTTCGTCAGAAGTCGCGGAAAATACAGCAATCAGCGTCCCGGCTGAAATGACTCCTCCCGCGTATAGATTTGCCGCCAGGACCGAAAAACCGCACTGGGGGATACATCCCGCCAGTGCGCCCGCCACAGGGCCTGCCTTCCCCACTTTTGCCAGAACCTTGGCAATCTTCCGTGATCCATGATGCTCCAGCACCTCAATCAGCAGAAACGCCGCAAATAAAAATGGGAGCATCCGCAGGCAGTCCTCTCCCGCATGTAAAAAAGCTTCTCTCAGTAAGTCCATCCGTTTTTGTCCTCTTTCTATCCCTTCTTCTGTCAAATCATTTTTCAAAAGCCGCTAAGCCAGGTACATCCGCTCCAAAAGATCTACAGTCCCTTCCATTCCAAGTCTGCTCACATTCAGAAGTACCTGATGCGCTTCTATACTGCCCCACTCCATTCCCGTGTGAGACTCGTAGTAGTACCTGCGCTCCCGGTCTATCTTCTTGATCTTTTCCGCCGCTTTTTTCTCTGATAAATCATAGCGCTTGGCAATCCTTTTGATCCGGTCTTCTTTCCCGGCGCAGATAAAGACATTGATCAGTCCCGGCCAGTCCCTCAAAACATAATCGCCGCAGCGCCCTACAATGACGCAGGGGCCTCTCCGCGCCAATTTTCGGATGATTTCCGACTGTAATCCATAGACTTGTTCATTCAAAGGCTGGGTATATTCAGCCGCCGTATTTCCAGACCGCTCGATGGGCGCAAGAACATACCCCTCCAGGAAGCTGTTCAAAGTAGTCTCATCCACGGCCTGCGCCGTCTCCTCCCTGATATCCAGTTTCTCCGCCACCATTCTGACAAGATTGTTGTCATAGAGCGGGATATCCAGTCTCGTAGCCAGAGAATTTCCGATCTCATGTCCTCCGCTTCCAAATTGTCTCCCAATAGTAATGATCTTATGCTCTGCCATGTGGATCCCTCCTTTACTGGCCGCAATGCTCGTTCTGGGTTTTCCTGCTTCTATTATACCGCCTTTTCGCGGAAAATGAAATCTCTATTCATTTTCTGCAAGAAACCCTTTTTCCCGCAGCATGTTCTCGATCATATCCAGCGTTCTCTCCTGGTCAGCCCGGACTTCGTGGTCATGGTATCCAGATGTGATATTCTTCAAAGGACTGGATTTGCCGCTTTGGAGTTCTTCTAAGAATTCCCGGACCCTTCTTCTGGAGTCCACCCCCAAATGGGCTTCCAGCTTCCCATACACTTTGTGATGTACCACTACATTTTCCACACAGCCGCCCAGATCTACGATGGCGCACAGTTCTTCTTCCAGCTGCTCGTCTGTATGGCATACTTTGAAGACTCTCCTGGCCTTCTTTTCCTCCTGCAGAAGATATCCTCTATTGGTAGATAAGATTTCATGTCCGGCCGCTCGGATCAAGGCGATATCCTGAACGATCACTTGTCTGCTGACCCCATAGAGATCCGCCAGGGCTCTCGCCGCCAGCGGCCGGCCGCTTTGCCCGATCCTGGCAAGGATATCCTCCCGCCTTTCCTCTCCCGTCATAGCTTCTTTCACCTCCGCGATTTTCTGGTCGTCTCCGTTCCCGGTATTGTTCTATTATAACTACAGAATTTCTTGTTTACAAGGGCAACTCTTGAAATGGGAATTCCTCTTGACAATTCGTGCCAGGCATCCACACCAATGGCGAAAGGGCCATGACGCTTATATGCGTCCGGCCCTTTCGCGCTCTTTTTTATACTCATTCCTCAGGATTTACCGGTTTCCCTTTTTCTTTCGTTTCTTTCCTGTCGCTGTTACCGCGAACACAGTTCCAGAGATCAGCATAAGCCCTGCATACCCAGCCAGATTTGCCCCGTCTCCTGTCTTCGCCAGACTTCCCCCAGCCAGATCTTCTCTGGTATTCTCAATGATAAATCCTTCTTGAGTTCCGCCGCTGTAGGACACTTTATATCCATCCGGCACTTGTGTTTCTTTGACCTCATATTGGATCCTTCTTCCCGTCTCATCGTATTCTTCCAGTTCCGGGAACGTACGGCTCCACCCATTCTCTCTGGATAGTTCTGCCCGTTCCACTTCCTGACCGTCCGCATAGAGCGCCACTTCAATGGAAGATGGACGGATTCCCCGCATATTATTTTGATCGGTCCAGAGTTTCTCTACTGAAATATCAATGGTGTCTTTCAAAGTATTGACAAACCGGTTTCCTTCCTGCTGTGTCAGCTCGTATTCTTCCGGAACCTCTTCTGTCACCCAGTAGGTATATGGATTTCCTTCATCATCGGTCACCGGAAGGTTCTCAAAGGTGTAGGTCCAGGTATCGCTGTCTGTATTATCCCAAACTGGCGTGGCTTCTGCCTGCTCTTTCTCTCCGCCTTCGATCTGCCGCCACAAGGTCAGCTTAAGCGTCTCCGGTCTGGTCCCATAAGCGTTCTGCTCATCCCGCCAGATCTTCACCCCCGTCAGGAAGGTCTTGGCAATATTAGAAACAACCGCGCCATTTTTATCTTTACCAATATGGATGATATAATCTGACTCCTCTGCCGGTCTTCCGCCAATGGAAATTTCTCTCACTGTATAGCTGTATCGATTTCCATTCTCATCAAATCTTGGAATGTCCGTAAAGGTTCCCGTCCAGTTCCCCTGGGCCGTCAGCGTCAGCGTCAGCACATTCCCCTGCCCATCGGTTACCGCTTCTTCCTCCTGTCCTTCTATACTGCGGTACAGGGCCACCGTTACATCTTCCTGATCTTCTTCCGGCACTCCGCCCCAGACTTTACGCACAGACAAAGAGGTCAAAAGTACATTTGTCACGGTATAAGACCCTTGATCCGCACTTGCCTCATAGCCGTCTGGAACTGCCGCTTCTCCCACCGTGTAGGTGATCTGTTTCCCAGTACTGTCATATTTATCCAGCCCCGTAAACGTATAGCTCCACCGGTCTTTGCCCGCGTCCGCGTTATCTGCCGTCAAAGTGATCCGTTCCTTTTCCACGCCGTCCGCGTACAGGATCAGTGTCACTTCCTTTGGCCGCTCACCATCCGCGTCGCTTCCGTCCTGCCAGATCTTGGAAACAGGGATATCCACCGTGCCAGTCAAAGTATTGGTGAAATTCGCTCCATCAGCTGTAGTTTCGCTGGTTCCCTTGTAGGTATCTTCTTCAGTCACAGTTTCTGGCGTCACTTCTTCCACCCGATACTGGTACGGATTACCATCGTCATCTGCCGCTGGAAGGTTCCCATAGCGGTAGGTCCAGACATCTGTATCTGTATTGCTCCAGATCAGCTCTGCTCCCTCTTCCGCCAGAGTCTGGGCGCTTACTTCTGCCCAGCTTCCATCCGCGCCGGTCGTACTTCTGTATAGTTTCAGTTCCAGAGTATCCGGCCGGGTGCCATAGGCATTCCCATTGTCCATCCAAGTCTTGGTACCGGTCACTTCCGTCCGACCGATATTGGCGATAGAGACAGTAAACCCGCCAGCAGCTGAACCGCCATAGGTATAGACGATCCGATATCCGCTGTCCTCAGCGGGTTCATCGCCGATCTTGGTCTCTGCCGCGTAATAGGTATAAGGCTGTCCGTCCGCGTCATACTTAGGCAGGTCCGAAAAAGTTCCTGTCCATTGATTTCCTGCTGTCAATGTCAGGGTCTGGACATCCCCATCCGCATCTTTTACCGGCTCACTGGCGCTGTCTCCAATAGTTCCCGTAGTCCGCCACAGTTCCACCGTTACCGCCTGCTGATCGGCGGCGGCGATCTCATACCAGGCCTTGGTCACCGTCAGGGACGTGGACGCCACATTGGTAAATACCCACTCCGTATATTCCTGTCCGCCCTCTTCCTTGGTCTGGGTGTCAGAACTGATCTGGATATATCCATCCGGCGTGTTTTCCACCACCCGGTACTGGGTCCTGCCTCCTTCTGTAAGATCACTGCCCGGATAGACGCTCGGCACGTCTTCCCAGACCGCCTGCCAGCTTTCATATTCATACCAGGGCGTTGATGGATCTGTTGTTCCGTCCAGAGTCACACTGGCCGCCGTCGGGAAGGAGGTCCACTGGCCGTTCTCTGTTAAATATTGCAATTCCAAAGTCACGGAGGTGTTCTCTTTTCCATACCAGTTCTTCACAGCGTAAATCTTGGTAGATTTCAGTGTGTTTACGGCAGTCGTACCGGTTCCATGCTCCAGATCATCCGTATAAGACGCCGTATAAGCATCGTGATAGGTCCCATCCTCCGCCACAATATCTTCATCGGTTACCTCTCCATCGATGTACCGATCCTCGGCAGGCTGCAGCTCTCTGGCACGGTAATAATAGGTTTCTCCATTTTCATTCTGCTGGGGCAGGCCGCTGACTGTAACAGAAGCACTCTCGTCTGCATTGGCTCCCGTCACGTAGACGATTAACGCCTGCCCCGCTCCATCTGTCACATTCTTCCAGTTTTTCTCGACTCGCGGCGTAGTTGTACGCTGGATCACAAAGATGGTCTCCCAGTCATCCCCCACGCTTTCGGTATCCGGCCGAGTGCCGTAGATATTGTCACGGTCTCCCTGCCACTCTTTGGTCACCGTAAAACTGGTGCTTCCAATCCGGTTGATATGAGTCTGAGTTCCCGCATTATTACTATCTCCCAATTCATAAGCGGGCGAAAACAGGCTCTCTCCAAATTCATACGTATAGGTCCGGTTATCATCACTGTCTATTACCCCAACGTTGATAGCCTGCGATCCATAGCGGAGCTCACTCTCTACTACCCGGTAAAGCAGATTGGTCCGCGTTGTTTCATCCTTTTTCAAAATACTCCGAGGGAGATCTTGGAATCTTCCGCCCTTGCCCCAGATGGAATCTGTAACCCGTCCCTGTAAGGTTTGGGTAAACTGGTAGGGTGTTTCTCCTGATCCAAAAATCTTTCCATAATCCTCTGAAGTCAAATTCTTCTTGAAATATTCTGAGGCATCTGACCACTTGCCGATGATATTCCCGCTTCCGTCTGTTCCAATGGTCTCCTCCGCCACCTGAAGTTTGAAATCAATCTCGATCTTATTTCCCAAATAATCCTCGGTGATCTCATTTCCATCCGAATCCTGCCATTCCTTGCGGAAAACCGCGGCCGTCTCCATCGAATTGGTCAGCGGATTCATCCAGCTGGTTCCCTCCGTGGTGCCGTCTGGATTTTTCTCAGTTACCTGACCGGCGGCTGTTCCGCTTCCATCCACTGGAGTCACCTGATAAACGCTTCCATCCTCCAGATACTCCCGTACAATGTACTGCCAGGGCCGTCCGTTAGGCGCGTAGCGCTCCAGCTCACCACTTCCCTGGGCTCCCTGGATTTCATAAGTCCAGGTGTCTCCCTCTTCTTTGGTCCAGGTAATTTCATACTCAGTTGCCGGCACTTCCTGCTCCGGAATTTGATTCCCCTGCCCCGGCTGGGAAATGGCCAAGCGGAATACTTTCAGTTCCACATCCTCTGGGCGGGTTTCAAAAGCATTGCTGTAATCCTCCCAGATCTTTTCCCCTTGCAGCGTCACTGCAGCGGGATCCTCCGTCCGCTGATTGATAAAAGTAGCGCAGATTGGTAAATTCTCCTCTGTTGCTCCTTTCCCATCCGCTTGATTCTGCGTCAATTTTATCGCTACTGGAATCCGTTTCTCTCCCTCCTGTAATTCCGGTTCTGAAGGTTTTTCTTTCATCGTTAATGCTAATTCTGCTTCTTCTATGTCGTCAGCCTTTACCCAGGTATTATAGTCGTTCAAGTAGGTCTTTACCTCACAGATATAGTATTGATATTCGGAGCCGTTGGGAGCGTAGATCTCTTGATCCTCAATCGTAAAGGTATGCTGGATCAGGCCGTCAAAATCCTCTCCTTCTTTCTCAACTGCCTCTTTGACCTGGGCTGAAGTCCAAGTAATGGTCTCGGCCACCTCCGGATCAGACTGGATCTTGTTGCCGTCTTCATCCGCGCCTTTCGTATAAGTACGCACCAGCCGGAATAGAACAGCCGGGAAACTTTCCACTGTTCCATTTTCATCTGTCGGCAGATACAGGTATTTCTGATAAGACAAGGCGCCCTTCTTGCCTTCATAGGCATTGGATACCAGATAGGTATTGCTTCCATCCTCTTTTGTGTAGACATCATCAATATCCAGATCTGGATCTGTAATGTCCTCATCCCAGATAATCTTATCCTCTACCAGCCTATAGATATAGAGACTTCCCAGAGCATCATAGCGCGGGAGCTCTGCGGCGCTCTCATTTGCCGGGCCGAAAGAGACTTCTCCGGTTTCTTCCTCTACCTCCATTACGTTCTCACCTTCATAATCAATCTGGAACGTATAAGAGCCGTTTTTATAGACAGATGTCCAGTCAGTAACCGTTAAAACCGCACATTCATCATCTATCAAAACCAAGCCATCATCATTATCATCCTGATCTTGATTCCAAGGATTCACCGCCACATACTGCTCCAGGCGGAAACGGATGTCCGGCATATCCTCTCTTGGATAACCGGAAGGCAGATTCTCCCATAATTTCCGTCCTGTTACCGAAGCCGTACCGGAAAGATTATTGGTAAAGGTTCCTTCCTCCCGCAGGGCATAAGTCTGTTCCGCAAACGGATCCAGCTCCTCATCCGGAATGGCTATTGCCTCTCCATCATCCAGCGCTGTTGGATCGGTCAGCTGATTCACAGTCCCGATCTTTTCCAGATTTCCACTCCGTTCAATAGAATAAACCGTATCCGTATAATCGAAATCAGAAGCATTTACCAAGGTATGCTCAACAGCGTAGTAGATAATCTCATACCCATAGGCATCATACTTAGGCAGACCGCTCAGCACAGCATGCCAGTGCCGTTGTTTATCATAAGTCCCATCCTCACTGCTCTCGCCGCTGTCTGAAGCGTCTTCTGAATACTCCCACTTATAATTTGCCCGATAAAGCTCGATTTTCTTTTCTGGGACTCCTCCGTCACCTTTCTCCCTCTTTACCGTGTAGATGTCCAGATAGATATCCGGGCGCAGGCCAGAATCATAGTTGTACATGTCATTCCACTGTTTATGCCAGCGTACCTCTTTGGTCCCGGTCAGTTTATTTGTCACCGTCACCGTCTGCGTATCCACATCGTGCAAATCACTGGTCACAAAGGTCTCCTGATAACCGGAGCTATATTCAGCCACCAATGCGTAAAGGTCTGGATACTTCTGACTCATTTCCTCAAGGGTGACTTCCTGTCCCTCTTCATTCAGCCAGACTTCCTCCACACTGTAACGGACTACGGAACCATTCTGGTCATATTTGGGGAGATTCCAAAAATAGCAGGTAAAGGAATCCTCGCTCAGCTCTATTGGGACAATGGCGCTCCCTTTTTCCCGATCATCGCCTGTTAAACCGCCTTCCTCTTTTACAGGGCGCATAATCGGCACCTGATCGTCCCTGTTTCCTATCGTGACATAATCATTTTCGTAGTCAATCTTATAGCCGCTGCCTTCGCTGTCTACACTATCTGCAAAAGTCAGGCGCAGATTCAGGGATAAGCCGCCATGAGATTCTTCCTTCAACTCCTCCAGCTCAGTCTGGATTTCCTCCCGGCGCTCTCCATCACCATCTACCCATTCTTTCGTGACCGTCAGATCCACATTGCCCAGCCGGCGGTTCGTTACAGAATAAATCGTTTCTCCGGCAATCTCAATAGCCTCATGATAAGTAGCTTCATAACGATGGTGATCGGTCTCGTAGCGAATTTCAGTACAGGTTTCTGCATCTGCGGTATAAAACACAGGACACTCAGGCTCATACTGATCTTCATCCTTTTCCGTCTCTCTCAGGGGGATCTTCTCTCCTCCCACCGTTTCTTCCAGGATATACACATCATCTACTTCATATTGACCAATGCCTGCCTGGGCCTGCCACACATCTCCCTCTAATGTGACCCCACTGATCCGCTCATTCGTTTTCCGGACGTATATCCCGATAGCAACGGTTTCCCGATGCAGGATATCGCTGTCATCGATCCAGTCCTTGCGTACCGTGATCCGATTCCCTTCTCCCGGAGCATTGACCACCTCTGTATAGTAATCTCTGGTCTCTGGATCCCTGGTTGTTGTATAAGTAGGTGTATACTCCGTCCCGCCGCTGTTCTCCAGCAGGATATATTCATATTCCCGGCCGTCCTCATCGTATTCAGGCAGTCCGGTAACTTCTGCCTTCCAGGGCTCCATCTCCTGACAATAAATTTTTTCTGTCTCATTCACTAAAACCTTGTCAGGATCCGCCTTACCATCCAGGGTAAAGGTCGCTACCGGCTTACTATCCTCCGTGAGAGCCTCTCCGCTCAGGATCCGATACAGAGAAAACTGCACAGACTCTCCCGGATCCATATTCTCCCAGATTTTTTCCACCTCATAGTCGATGGTATTAGCGATACTGTTAGTGATCACCGTCTGAGACTGCCCTTCCTCTGTGACCGTCATCTTCTGCTCAGATTGATAGAGGATCTCTCTTCCATCCTGCTCCAGAGTGAATCTTTCGTTTTCCAGAAGATTTTCTCCCCCATTTCCCTGATAAACGCCCGTCTCTATCCACTGGTATTCCAGCTTACGGCCCAGGCTGTCATATTCCGGCATAAAGGCATCTACAGATGTGGTGGCTAATGTTTCCGCGGTAAAGCCTTCCATTACTTCTTTGACTGGTTTTCCATCCTTTTGGGCCTCTATCCAGGACATATCTTCCTCGCCCGCAGGTCTGCACATCAAAGTCAGCTCTACAGAAACATCTTCAAATTCCGCCTGGAAAGCAGATGCCTTCCAAATCTTGACCGCTTCCGCGGAAACAGTTCCCGTGATGCGGTTTGAAAGAGTTCCTCCGTCATAGAGATAAGTGTTCCCGGAAGGCCGATCTTTATAAGCCGTTCCGTCCTCTCCGATATCAGAGACTGTAAAGGTTCCATCTTCATTCTCTGTAACCTTTCCAAATACTTGCGTGTAGCTGTCTGCCGTTCCTCCCTCTGCTGTACTACCGTCCAAGTATTCTCTTACTACATAGATATACTCATACCCCTCCGCATCATATTTGGGAAGATCTGAAAAGGTAATCTTTTGTTCTGTGTTTCCATTTAAGTCCAACGTCAAGATATTATTATCTGTATCACGCACCGCGGCTGCCGTGGTATAGCTGGCGCCCTTCCGGTAACGCCAAAGCTGGAGTTCTCCCGCAGGACGCTGGCTGTCTTCTTCATCCAGCCATTGCTTTTCCGCCTGATACTCCGTTTCTCCCGCCAAGGTCAGATCCAGGGTTCCTCCATCGTGGATGCAGTCCTTTACCGCTCCATAATTTGACGCCGCTGAATTATCATAAGAGATTGCGAAATAATCCCCTTCTTCCAAGATCACACTGCCTGGCACATCCAATCTGCCGTCTTTGTCTTCCTCAGACACTGTCGCGTAGATCAAACTGCCATCTAGATTATATTTCCATAAACCGCTGATGGTCCCCTCCCACAGAGTATCGTTATCCGTTCCTTCAATCTTCTCTACAGCAAAATTGTCCTTGCCGATTGCATCCAGATCATACGTTTCGTTCTTACTTCCATAAGAGAGATTTAACGCAAACTGTTCCATCAGTCGATCTTGGATCTTCTGGGTATCCGCCTCTACCTCTCCGCAGTGCAGATCGATCTTGAAAGAGAAGTCTGTCTCCAGCATATAATACCATCCTTCAGGATCCTCTCTATCTGAAATCGACGGATAATTGTCTTTATTTTCTTCCGTCACCACTGCCAGCGCGTATCCATCCACTTCTTCCGGAACCGCCTTCCACTCCACAGTATAGGAAACCGGCGTCCCATAAATGTCTGTAACCGTGATCTTAGAAGGAAGTCTGCCAGCCGTTACCGCGTATTCATAGTGTGAACCTCCGCGATCCACCACATCCACAATCGGCATACTGGCAAGCCCCAATTCCTTCATATTAGATTCGCTTAAGATACCTGTCCCGACCGCTGTTCCATCCTCTGCCTTTACCGTAAAATGAAGAGCCGCCTCGGGATATCCTCCTGCTTCTGGTCTGATATCTGCCTCATCATTATTATCAGACCAGTAAATCTGACGGGTAATAGCCTGCGCGTAATCCTGGATTGAAACCGTGGCTCCATCAGGAATCTGGAACGCCCCGTCTCTTTCTTCCGCCAGAGTCTTCTCCCTGTCTCTCTTCTGTGTCCCTTCTGTCTTCGCCTCTCCGTCTTCCTCCGTCCGCTCTTCTGCCACTACAGGAAGGCTGACAGTCAATTCTTTCACACTGGTATAGGATTCCCCTGCCAACGAAACAGCCTCTGCTTTCATTACCAATGTAATCTCTGTATCCTGTGCAGGCTGAAAGGTCTCTTCCGCTTCCAGCGCGCCGCCAAAGAGAGTCAGTTCTGTCACCAGATCTGACAATTCTTCCTGACCGTTTGTATTCTCCCTACGCAGTGTCAAGGCCAGTGTACGTACGTCCGCACGTTTTACCTCTGCCACCTCAAGTTCTTCCGGCAATCCTCCGACCACCGGCATTTTTCCCACCAAGATCGTCTTATTCTCTCCTTTTTCCTCTCTGACCTGATACGTTCCTTCCGGGAACTCCATTCCCTCAGGAAGTGTCAAGGCAAAAACAACCTCCTGTTCCTTGGTCAGAATGGTTCCTGTCTCTGCTCGGTTCTGGGAAGACATATTCCAGGAAAAGCACCCATTTGTCCCTTTTTCTCCATCCCATTGAACAAATTCCGACTTTGCCGTCACGGCAGTTTCCCATCCGAAAGAGGCCGCCACTTTCATTGTTCCGCCCTGTTTCTCTACCTCTGCTTCTATCGGATTTCCATTCTTGGTAGCTGTGACTTTGATATCGTCTTTAGTAATCTGGATTTCGAATGGTGCTGTAATGTCATTTTCTGTATGGAAAGTCAGGGTGCTGTCCAGCGCATTCCGGCTGTCATCCAGGGAAAAACTCAATTTGGCATTCCCTTCTCCCTGCTCTTCTTTCACGATCCTCGCATCGGATACATTTTCTAACGCCGCAGCCTCTCTCGCATCCAATGAGATTTCTACCTGGACTTCTGTTCCTTCGGCGAACCCATATTCTAATTCCGCCGTAAGTCTGACTGTCCCGGTCTCTCCCGTCTTTACCTCTTCCGCCTCAGGCGTCCATGCTATCGATATACCAGCCTTTTCCGTCTCGCTGGTATTCTCCTCCATCCCGCCAGCGCTATCCACGTCTTCGGCTGCGCCAGTATCCACAGTAGCCTTTTCTCCCTGCGTTCCGTCCGCATAGACAGAAGATGGAACCAACGTCAGGATTGTCACGAAGACCAGTAGAATACTAAGCACTCGTTTCTTCCATTTCTCTCTCTTGTTCAGGAATACTTTCCCCTGTCTCTTAACATCCTTCATTTATCCTTTATCTCCCCTTTTATATACGTTTCATTGTAAATATTTATTATATATATTTCTGAAAAAGAAATCAATACATCTTGTATATTTCACGGTTTTTTCTTGATAAAAACACAGAATCTGGGGATTTATTACCTGTTTTTGCTTAACTGGGGACGTAGTAAAATTGAATTTTACTACGTCCCCAGTTAACTTTTTCACAAAAATAAGGAGAGGCTAAATGCCTCTCCTTATTGAAACACTCCGGATTATTATGATTATTTATGCGCAATCGCTGCCTGTGCAGAAAGGAAAAAATAATGGGGTTTTTTATGAAATCGCTGTTGCTCTCATTTTCTTTCCTATGTAATGAGGAAATCTGCTCGATTTCCTCTAATCTGATAATTGCCCGCCCCTTTCTGCCATCAGCAGTAAAAGTCGCCTTTGCATCAACAGTACCGTGCAAATGAATATACCAATCAAATGTCTTATCCGTTGTCGGTGTTACTCTATACACAAATTGATTGATAACATCCCGGCTAATCTTTGTACCACTAAAATCAATCAGAGTATTCAGCGTCTTAATAATCTCGTCAAGTTCTAAACCTCTTGTCGGTTGTTTGTCATTCTCCGCAGAATTTAACTTATCTTGAAGCTGCTGAATTTCTGCATCCATCGGAACACGCATATTTTGATATTCTTCTTTTGACAATTCTCCATCCGCCCGCATTGCAATGAGATTTGTCAATCGAGTCTGCGCTTTATCCAATTTTGCCTGCAAGATAATCGCATCAGAGTAATTATTACTTCCTCTGTCCTCTTTATAATACCTCTTGATAAGGTCTATTGCAATAAGGACTGATTGTTTTCGGCTCTGCCATAAATGTTCTAACAGTTCTTTCGCCATAAAGTCGAGTTTCCAGTCTGTTATCATCTTTATATCACAGTAACCATCTGTATCAAGACCAAGTTCAGCTCTTTTCCTTTTTGTACCATTATTAAGTTGATTATAGCACTGATAGCCATACGAAATTCCTCCGTCTTTCTTAGTATGCCACCGATTTTTACGGAAAGACGAACCACAGGAACATCTTAACTTATTGACCCAAATATCTTTTGAGTCTCTCTTACTATGAGTCGTCTTTTCCATTGATACCAGAGAAGGCTTCATTCTGCTCATTCGTATCTGCTGTGCCTTATCCCAAACCTCTTGTGAAATAATAGCGGGGAAATCTCCCTCTACATATTCATAAGTAGACATATCCAAGTTGTTGATGCGTTTCTGTTCCAAGAAATTATTGCTTCTGGATTTATTGTAGCACTTCGTGCCTGTGTAAGTGGCATTGCGGATAGCCCGCATTATATTAGACACGCTCCATTTCACAAGTCCTGAAGCAGTTTTTCTTTTTCTTTCTGTCAGTATCTTTGCAATCCGCATTGAACCATAGCCTTGCAAATAAAGATCAAATATCATTTTAACTGTTTCCGCTTGTTCTTCATTGATAACATAGGTATCTCCTGCCCGATCATATCCGAGAATATTTCCATTTCCATAAAGGACACCATTATCACGGCTGATTTTCTGACCTGCTTTTACACGCTCGGAAGTCTTGCGACTTTCTTCCTGTGCCAATGTTGCCATAAGAGATAGCCGCAGTTCTCCATCTCCGTCCATTGTCCAAATATTATCGTCGATAAAAAACACCTCAACGCCTATGCCTTTTAACTCTCTTGTAACAACAAGGGTATCCACAACATTTCGTGCAAAACGGCATACCTCTCTGGTAACAATTAAATCAAATTTACCTTGCTTGGCATCTTCAATCATTTTCAAAAAGGCAGGGCGTTTTTTTGCCTGTGTTCCCGTGATACCTTCATCAATATATCGTTCACAGACCGTCCAGTTCGGATGATATTTTACTTGGTCATCATACCATTGTAACTGATTTTCCAATGCAGATAACTGTGCTTCGTGTTCTGTTGAAACACGACCATAAATAGCAACTTTTCTGGCTCTGTTTCTGTCAAACAGAGAATAATCTGTGAGCTTAAATCTGTAATTATATTCATTTACTGCTGTGTTCATTAAGCATACCTCCAATTCATTTTTCTGAATATATTGTACTGATTATCAAGCCGCCTGTGAAATGTGCGAATTTGCGTGTTTCACGATATTTGTATATGTGGCTTGATTTATCATTCCTTTTTCAAGAAGTATCTCAATGAGTTTCAGAGCCGCTACATTTTTATCTACCTTAATTTCATTCATTATTGACCTCCCTCAAAGAAATACTAATGGCAAGAGCTTTATCGGCTCTTGCCATTATGACTGTGGATAGCATACCAACATATTTACGCAGGCGTTGTTTGTCTATGGTGCGGATTTGTTCAAACAGGATAATTGAGTTCTTATCCAAACCTTCAAAATCATTGATTAAAGTGTGTGTCGGCAATTTTGCTTTAGTGTGTATTCGGCTTGTGATGGGTGCGACAATGACCGTAGGGCTATGCTTATTGCCGACATCGTTTGAAATGATAAGTACAGGTCTTGTTCCGCCTTGCTCCGAGCCGATAACAGGATTTAGATTTGCGTAGTAAATATCTCCACGCTTGATTTTTCTTTCCATTATGTTTGACCTCCCAGATTTATTTAGGCAGGTATGTTCTGCCTATGTAGGCAGCCAAACAAAAGGAAGTATTTAAGGTCGGGAGAGTATAAGCAAAATCTCTGTTCCTATGACTACCTTTTATCTGGCTTTATGATAGGAGCATTTCAATTTGTCCTCGACACCCCGAAATGCTATGGGAAGTCGCCAAACGGTCAGTAGCGAACTGACACCACGGGAGTTCCACCCCTCTGACGGTCTGCCAGAGCCGCCCTCATTGCCTGCGACGGTTTTATCACGCTCGGACTGTGACTGGACGGGAGTACCATTATTCTCTTTGTGGGTTATGGCGAAATCGGAAGCAATCCGATATTTTCAGTCGGTAATGAATGAGATCACCCCCTTTCATCGCTCGCTGCTTCTTAACAGGTCTTGGCGTACCGCTGCACACGCTTATGCTCATCACAATCACAAAGAGGAAGTATTTGGCGAATGGGTATTCACTTTTCAAGGAACATTCCCATTCTCGCCACACAAGGAAAATGGGATGAGAGTTTTTGCCTCTCATCCCATAGCCCGTGGCAACGGTCTTAATATTAGATGTCAAAAAGTTTTTTTAACTTTTTTCTCAGATGCCACATACGGAAATTTACTGCATTAACAGATAAACCGCATTTTTTAGAAATCTCAGAGCTGCTAAAGCCTTCCATTTTCCAAAGTGCAATTTGCAAAGTCAGCTTGTCCACCATGATAAGAGCCTGATGGAGCTTCTGATTTTCGATACTGTTAAGCAGGTCGTCAACGCTTCTTATTTCGGGCAGCTCCGCATCGGATTCCATTTCCTCAAGGTATGTAGCCACATCCTTTAGTCTCTGGTAAAACCGTCTGTCAGAGTTGAATACTTCCCAATCGTGGACACGGAGTTTCTCAATGGTATCTTCATCAACGCCTAAGCTCCGCAATTTATTTTCTTCGGCTTCTTTCCAGAGCCGCCATTTCTTTTCTTCTTTGGCTTTGTTATAAGCCATATCGTTCCCTCCAATCTGAATTTTTTTTAAAAATCCAGATTGGTCGGTGGAGAACGACAGCCTACACTAAAAAATCCTTTGTGTCGTTTCCTGACAAAAAACGACAACAAAAAATCCGCTAAGGCTGACAAGCCTAAGCGGACACAGGAAAAATAATATCTATAATCAGGATATTTAACCTCTGTATCAGAGGTGCAAATGTTCCAAAAACACATGAAGATTTTTTTAACAGGTTATCCTCATACCTGAATAAAGCTAAGTAGATATGCACTGCTTAAGACAAGCAGCGCAGTGGCCTGAGTAGACCAACACATAGTAAATCCCTCCAAACACCAACGGGTTTAGAGGGGTATCATTGACCTGAGCATGACAAGGCAGCCCACCAAACTCCGTTTTTTTATTTGGTGGACTTAACTGTAAAAAAAGAGTCGATGAGTTGTGACACATCTCACATATTCATCGGCTCTGCGTCTGGGCGTCTGGCTCTTTGATAAGTGTTATATGCAGTTCTCTTACATTAATTAGAGTTTCCTGCTTACATTTAGGACAGTAGAGAGGATAATTCAACAACAAAGTATCTTTTCGGATTTTGCTACGTGTCTTGCCACCACAAACAGGGCATAATATCCACTTTTCAATTTCCACAGGTACACCTCCTCTAATAAGAGATTTCATATCTTATACAGAGATATTTCAGATCGTTTAAACAGAAATTTAATCTCCATATAATAGATGTATCAATTCTCAATACACAGGTGGTAGATAAAATGAATGATACATTTGACTTTATGCCATTAGGGCAGGCCATTAAAAAAGCCCGCGAAGCAAAAGAAATAACAAGGGAGCAACTGGCAGAAATCCTTGATGTTGCCCCAAGGCATATACAATCCATAGAAAACGAGGGACAATATCCCAGTTTTCCGCTGTTTGTTCGCCTTGTCACGATGTTTAACATTTCAGCCGATCAGTACCTATTTACTGATAAACAGGCAGAGAAATCCTCACTACGACGACAGATTGATTCCATTCTCGATACCTTCGAGGACAAAGAACTTATAATTATTGATAGTACTGCAAAGGGCATATGTAGAGCGAAAGAGTCAATGGAATAATCCGTTGGCTCTCTTGCTCTGTTTGAGTGTTTTTTCCTTTGAAATATGAGGACACATCCGCTAATATCATTCTTCAAACAGCAATTTCAATCTTGCAAAACTTTCCTCACTAATAACGTGTTCCAGCTTGCAAGCATCCTCTTTTGCAATGTCCTCTGGTACTCCGGCCCCGATAAGCTGCTTGGTAAAAAACAGATGCTTTTCGTAAACCTTTTTTGCAGCCTGTTGACCTTTCTGTGTTAAGGTAAGTGAGCCATCGGCTTCTTTCAGAAGGTAGCCCATTTTGGACAATTCCTTAATGGCCCTACTTACAGAAGGCTTTGTAACTCCTAAATACGCGGATATATCAACATTGCGAACGTTGCCACAATTTTGTTGAAGGATATGGACAGCTTCAAGATAATCTTCCATAGATGATGTCAAGACCAAAGGCGCACCTCCTAGTATAATAATGGTGTAGTCAATAATGACTACGGGTTAATAGTTACA
>CABPCP010000038.1 GCA_902406105.1 uncultured Mordavella sp. | reverse complement strand
TTCTGATGAGGCGGCGTATGATCAACAAGGGCGCGGTAATGTTTCCCAAAACCCTGGCTGGTGAGCTGCTGATTTAAAACTTTAGCGGCGGAAGGAGTTTTGGCAAAAACAAGGAGGCCTGCCACAGGCTGGTCCAGTCTGTGGATGACCGCAAGATAAGGAACTCCTTTGGAAGATGGACAGGCGGCCAAATGGTTTTTTAAAAGGCTGACCATGTCGGGAGTCCCGAGTTTTTGGGTTTGTGTGGGTATGCCGGCGGGTTTTTTGCATACAATAATTTGTGAATCTTCATATAATATTTTGAGAGTTTCGTTTTTCATAAAAGTCAGATCCTTTTTCTTACTATTCTTCAGTATTTTATTAAAGCATACAAAAGGGCGGGATGCAATTAGAATAGGCGGGAAAATGGAAGATTGTCGGGCGTTTGCCCTTGACAAATAAAAAGGCTTGGCTTAAAATTACGTTTAACTCAAGAAATTTTGGGCGATGAAGAGGAATAGTACATGTAAGCGGACCAAAGAGAGGAGATCAAAGGGTGAAAGATTTCCGTCCTGAACTGCATGGAAACCCGCCTTGGAGCCTCTGTGTGAAAGCACAGCGCCGCGCCGGCGTTATTGGCAAATTGAGGGAACTGCAGACGGTCTGCAGTTAACGAGGGTGGTACCGCCGAGCTTTTCGGTCCCTTTTGGGGAGCGAAGAACCCGGCGTTTTCTTTTGCGCAGGAAAGCTCCCGTCAGAATATAATGCGGGGCAAGGGGCCCTGGGGAAAAGAAAAGGAGAAAAGAATATGGCAAAGGAAAAGAAACTGGTAAAAAATATTACATCACGGGAAGAAAATTTTGCCCAGTGGTACACAGATGTTGTGCGGGAGGCAGAACTTTGTGATTATTCGAGCGTAAAAGGATGCCTGAATTATCTTCCCAACGGATATGCGATCTGGGAACTGATCCAGGCGGATCTGGACCGGCGTTTTAAAGAAACAGGGGTAGAAAATGTCTGCCTTCCAATGTTGATCCCGGAAAGCCTTCTGGAAAAAGAGGCAGACCATGTAGAAGGGTTTGCGCCGGAAGTTGCGTGGGTGACTCATGGAGGAATGGAGAGACTGCAGGAAAGATTCTGTATCCGTCCTACTTCTGAGACCCTGTTCTGCGATCTGTGGGCGAAGTCTGTACGTTCTTACAGGGATCTTCCGAAAGTATGGAATCAGTGGAATTCCGTGCTCCGTTGGGAGAAGACGACAAGACCGTTCCTGCGTTCCAGGGAATTCCTGTGGCAGGAAGGACATACCCTGCACGCCACTTACGAAGAGGCTGAGGAGCGGACGATCCAGATGTTCCATGTATATGAAGACTGCTATAGAGAGACGTTGGCCATTCCATTTGTATCCGGCCGGAAAGCAGAACATGAGAAATTTGCCGGAGCCCAGGATACCTATACCATCGAGGCGCTGATGCATGACGGAAAAGCGCTGCAGTCCGCTACCAGCCATTTCTTTGGAAGTGGATTCCCGGATGCGTTTGGTATTAAATATGTAGATAAGAACAATCAGCTTCAGAGCGCATATGAAACATCCTGGGGATGGTCAACCAGAAGTATCGGAGCTATCATCATGGTGCATGGTGATGACGACGGACTGGTGCTGCCGCCTCACGTAGCGCCGGTTGAGTGCCGGATCATTCCGATCGCTCAGCATAAGGAAGGAGTTCTGGACAGAGCGTATGCGCTGTTGGATGAACTTAAAAAAGCAGGTTATCGGGTGAAGATTGATGATTCTGATAAGAGTACCGGATGGAAATTCGCGGAGCAGGAGATGGTAGGAATTCCGACCCGTATCGAGATTGGTCCTAAGGATCTGGAGAAAAACCAGGTGGTAGTAGTTCGCCGGGATAATAGGGAGAAGACGGTCGTATCCCTGGATGAGATCGCTGTAAAACTCCGTGAGATCCTGGAGCAGGAACAGAAGGATATGTATGATAGGGCTAATGAATTCCTGCAGAACCATATCGACACAGCTACGACCATGGATGAAATGGAAGCAAAATTCAAAGCGAACCGCGGCTTCGTGAAAGCCTGCTGGTGTGGAGACCCAGAATGTGAAGGAGAAGTAAAATATGTGACCGGCGGAGCGGCTACCAGATGTCTGATCGAAGATGAAGAAATGATCTCAGACAAATGTATCTGGTGTGGAAAGCCTGCGAAACATATGGCATATTGGGGAAAATCTTATTAATAGTTGGGGCCGGGGGATTTTTAAAAATCCCCCGGCCCAGATTGAAAAATCCCTGTCCCTTTTTGGCTATGACCATATGAAAGGAGGGCGCTAATGCCGAGAAAACCCAGGCGGGAGAGTGGGACAGGAATTTATCATGTTGTATCTAGAGGGCTGGATAAAGAATCTATTTTCCGGACAAAAGAAGAAAAGGACCGAATGTGGAAGATCATTTGGGAAAATGTAAAAAAGTACCGTATTAAAATATATGCTTATTGCATTATGTCAAATCATTTGCACTTGCTTGTCAAAGCAGATCTGAAAAATTTATCGTTGTTCATGGCTAAAATCTTAGCCGCATATGCCCAATATTACAATTATAAACATAACAGGATCGGATATGTGTTTCAGGAGAGGTTCCGAAGTCTGTGTATTGAAAGTGAAGCATATTTCTGGAATTGTATCCGGTATATTCATTTGAATCCAGTAAAGGCAAAAATGTGTAAAAATCCTGCGAATTATCCATACAGCAGCCTGACCGAGTACATGGATGTGAAAGAGAAAAAACTTTTGGACTCCGAAAGTTATGAATTACTCAGAAGTCGATTTTACAGCCGGAGAGAATTTGAAAAATTTCACCGGTCCAGTTGCGGAGATTTTTTTATTGATATCCAGGAGGAAGAATTCCAGGAGAGGAAGGCGATTGCAGAAGAAATTCTGGGGAGAATGGAAACAGAGCTAGAGTTGCCTGCTGGAGAAATACTAGATTATGTAAAGGCAAGAAACCTATTTGAAGAAGAAATGAAAAAGACATTTGGTATTTCAAAAAAGAAGGTACAGCAAATCCGGAATATAATAAAAATGGAACTTACGCAGAAGAAAAACTAGATCAAAAAGGGGCAGGGTATTTTTCATTTGGGCCGGGGGATTTTTAAAAATCCCCCGGCCCCAACTAAAAATGTGATATGATATAAAGGAATATGGAGGTAACTGCATGGACACATTAAAAATAGATTTGCCGGAAAAGGTGAATAAAATTATCCGGGTTTTACACAGCGAAGGCTTTGAAGCATATGCGGTTGGCGGCTGCGTCAGAGATTCAATCCTTGAACGGGTGCCGGAGGACTGGGATATTACAACTTCTGCCATGCCGGAAGAGGTTAAAGAGATTTTCCATCGTACGATTGATACGGGAATTGAGCATGGCACGGTTACGGTACGCATGGAGGGGGAAAGCTTTGAAGTGACGACGTACCGTATTGACGGAGAGTATGAGGACGGTCGCCATCCAAAAGAGGTAACGTTTACACGAAGTCTGAAAGAGGATCTGAGGCGTCGGGACTTTACCATTAATGCTATGGCATATAATCAGAAAGACGGGCTGGTGGACATTTTTGGAGGGCTTTCCGATTTGGAGAAGAAAGTGATCAGATGTGTGGGGAACGCAGAAGAACGTTTCTCCGAAGATGCGCTTCGAATCCTGCGAGGGGTACGTTTTGCGGCACAGCTGGATTTTGCGATTGACGAGGAAACAAAGGAAGGGATGCGCATACTGGCGCCCACGCTGAAAAAGATCAGCGCGGAACGGATTCAGACAGAGTTGGTAAAGATGCTTGTTTCAAACAGGCCTGAACTATTGGGAGAAGCTTATAGGCTTGGAATTACTGCGCAATTTCTTCCGGAATTTGACCGGCTGATGGTAACAGAACAGGAAACCCCACATCATATGTACAATGTGGGGGAACATACCCTTCACGCGATGAAAAACATCCGGCCGGAAAAGGTGCTGAGGCTGACGATGCTTTTGCATGATATGGGGAAACCGGCATTGAAGACAATGGATGAGACTGGAAGAGCGCATTTTAAAAAACATGCTGCGGAAAGTGAGGTTCTTGCCCGTGGGATTTTAAAACGGCTGAAATTTGATAATGATACTCTGCGTAAAGTATGCCGACTGATTCGCTTCCATGATTATCGAATGGAAGCGACTGAGTATAATGTACGCCAGGCAATATATCTGATCGGCGAGGACCTGTTTCCGTCATATATGGAAGTGCGCCGGGCCGATGTGCTGGCGCAAAGTATGTATAAGAGGGAGCGAAAGATACAGAATCTGGATGAGATTGAGGAGTTGTATAGAAAGATACGGCAGGAAGGACAGTGCGTTTCTATGCGAATGTTAGCCGTATCAGGAAAGGATCTGTTAGAAGCGGGGGTGGAACCGGGAAAGCAGATTGGCGAAAAATTGGAAGAACTTTTGAAAATTGTGCTGAAACATCCAGAATTAAATACCAAAGAGGAACTATTGAGACGGATATAAGTCAAAAAGGGACAGGGCATTTTTGATTGGGGCCGGGGGATTTTTAAAAAACCCCCGGCCCCAATCATATTTTCTCTTCCCGCTTCATAAGTTTAGAGAGAATAATAACGATAATGTGCAGGGGATTGGTATGCAGGAATATGAGCGGTATGTGCTGGAACAATATAATATTGACGTCAGCAGCACCCGTAAGATCAGGGGTGCTGTTTTATGCGACACGGATCAAGGCCCGCTTCTCCTGCGGGAGACGGCCACTGCGCCGGGGCGCATTTCTGCCCTTTATAGATTATATGACCACTTATGGCAGCAGGGATATCATAATATCGATCAGATCATCCTTAATAAAGAAGGAGAGTGCCTGACCGTTCTGGAAGACGGAAGCAAATACCTGTTGAAGAGATGGTTCCAAGGACGAGAATGTGACATCCGAAAACCGGCGGAACTTCTGGAAGCGGCGGGGAATCTGGCGAAACTCCATATTCTGCTCCAGGAGGGAGAATCAGAAGGAATAACAACGGCAGAACCGCTGGATCGGGAATATGAAAGACACGACCGGGAATTAAAAAAAGTCCGGCGGTTCGTGCGGAATCTGACGCCGAAAGGGGAGTTTGAAGTCGCCTTCCTGAAATGTTTCGACCAAATGTACCAATGGACCGAGGCCGCGGGCAGCCTGCTGAGCAATTCTTCTTACCGGAATTTCTTTGAGGAGAGCATAGAGAAAGCCAGTATTGTTCACGGGGAATATAATTATCATAACATTTTGATGATCAAAGATAGCTATGGAAAAACCACAGTAGCTACCGTTAATTTTGAAAAATATAAACTAAATATCCAGACAGAAGACCTATATTATTTCCTGAGAAAGGTCATGGAAAAGCAAGGATGGAAGGAACGTCTTGGAGATGGGATGCTGAATGCCTATTCCGCGATCCGTCCTCTGGATGAGAGAGCGGTGGAGTATCTTAAGATCCGTCTGGCGTACCCGGAGAAATTCTGGAAGATCGCCAATTCTTATTATCACTCAAACAAGGCGTGGATTTCCGCGAAAAGCATCGAGAAGCTGAATACGGCAATCGCCCAGACCAAGGAAAAAGAGAGATTCCTGAACCACATATTTTCTTTTCATTTATAGATTCCTGTTGTATAATGAGGACAAGAAAAACAGGAGGTACCCAAAATGGAATATCGTGAAAAATATGAGGAATGGATCAGCAATCCCTATTTTGATGAAGCCACGAAAGAAGAACTTAAATCGATCGCAAATGACGATGGAGAGATTAAAGAACGGTTCTATAAAGACTTGGAATTTGGGACGGCAGGATTGCGAGGTGTGATCGGAGCGGGGACGAACCGCTTAAATATTTACACCGTTAGAAAGGCAACGCAGGGCCTGGCGAATTATATCTGCAAGAATAACGGACAGGACAAAGGGGTGGCGATCGCCTATGACTCTCGCCGTATGTCTCCTGAATTCGCGGATGAGGCGGCGCTGTGCCTAGCGGCGAATGGAATCAAGGCCTACGTATTTGAATCTCTTCGTCCAACACCGGAGTTATCCTATGCGGTCCGGTCTCTGGGATGTATCGCCGGAATCAACATTACCGCGAGTCACAATCCGCCGGAATATAATGGCTACAAGGTGTATTGGGAAGATGGAGCGCAGATCACGCCCCCTCATGACAAAGGAATCATGGATGAAGTAAGAGCGGTGACTGATTATAATACCGTAAAAACGATGGAACTTGACAAGGCAAAAGGAGCGGGCCTGTATCAGACCATCGGAGCCGAAGTGGACGACGGCTATATTGCTGAATTGAAGAAACAGGTGATTCATCAAGATGCCATCGACCAGGTGGGCGGTGAGCTGAAGATTGTTTACAGTCCGCTGCATGGGACGGGAAACATACCGGCCCGCAGGATTCTGAAAGAATTAGGGTTTAAAAATGTATATGTAGTAAAAGAGCAGGAACTTCCGGACGGAGATTTCCCAACGGTATCTTATCCCAACCCCGAAGCCAAAGAAGCCTTTGAGCTGGGCCTGAAACTGGCCAAAGAAGTGGACGCGGATCTGGTACTGGCTACAGACCCGGATGCGGACCGGCTGGGAGTGTATGTAAAAGACAGCGGATCCGGCGAGTATAAAGAGCTGACTGGAAATATGTCCGGCTGCCTTCTGGCTGATTACGAGATCGGACAGAGGAAAGAATTGTACGGCCTTCCGGATGATGGCTATCTGATTAAAACAATCGTTACGTCCAATATGGCGGATGCCATTGCGGAAGCTTATGGCGTAGGACTGATCGAAGTATTGACCGGATTCAAATATATCGGTCAGCAGATCCTTGGTTTTGAGACGACAGGAAAAGGCAGTTATCTCTTTGGATTTGAGGAAAGTTATGGCTGTCTGATCGGGACTCACGCGAGAGATAAGGATGCGATTGTGGCCACCATGGCGCTGTGCGAAGCGGCGGCTTACTATAAGACTAAAGGGAAAACCCTGTGGGATGCTATGGTGGACATGTATGAGAAATACGGCTACTATAAAGACGCTATCCAGTCGATCACACTAAAGGGAATTGAAGGAGTTCAGAAGATCCAGGAAATCCTGGAGACGCTGCGCAAGAACCCGCCGATGGAAGTGGGGGGCTACCGGGTGATCCGGGCAAGAGATTACCAGGCGGATACAGTGAAGGATATCGCCACTGGAGAAGTGACGCCGACAGGCCTGCCTGCCTCCAACGTATTATATTATGACCTGACTGACGATGCCTGGCTTTGTGTAAGACCGTCAGGAACAGAACCGAAGGTAAAATTTTACTATGGCGTCAAGGGGACTTCGCTGGAAGATGCGGACGAAAAATCAGACAAACTTGGGAGGGAAGTTCTGGCTATGATCAACGCCATGCTGTAAATGGTAAAAAACGCCGAAAACCCTTGGAAATACGGCAAAAACGAGAAATAACCTTGACAAATATAGGGAAAACAGGTATAACAGTAACTAAAGGCGGCGAGACATGAGAATGTGTAGCCGCTGTAAAATCTGTAGAATTAAAATAAGGGATTCTATGATGAAACAAGAGGAGGAAATTATCCATGAACAAAACAGAATTAGTTGCGGCGATCGCAGACAAAGCAGAATTGTCAAAGAAAGATTCAGAGAAAGCATTAAAAGCTTTTGTTGATGTAGTAACAGAAGAATTGAAAAAAGAGCATAAGATCCAGTTAGTTGGCTTTGGTACTTTTGAAGTAAGCAAGAGAGCGGCAAGAGAAGGAAGAAATCCTCAGACAGGTAAGACAATGAAGATCGAGGCCTGCAAAGCGCCGAAGTTCAAAGCTGGAAAAGCATTAAAGGATGCTGTAAATAAATAATTGAGAGAGATCTGTGAAGCAGAGAGTCAGCATGGCTCTCTGCTTTTTTAGGAGGATATATGAGACTGGACAAATTTTTGAAAGTTTCCCGTTTGATCAAGAGAAGAACTGTGGCAAACGAGGCCTGTGACGCGGGACGGGTACTGGTCAACGGGAACGTTGCGAAAGCCTCAGTAAAGGTCAAGCCGGGAGACATCATCGAGATACACTTTGGAACGAAAACGGTCAAAGCGGAGGTGCTGGATATCCAGGAGACAACCAAAAAGGAAGAAGCAAAAGAGCTGTTTCGCTACCTGTAATAACTTAGGTGTAATAAAAGGAAACAACCTTTCATATGATTATTAAGAAAGGTTGTGAGGCGCATGGAAGAAAGAACGGTACAGAAGAGTCATAAATTAGTAGTTAATAACCGGAAGACCAGCTTGGTGACAGGAGTGCTGGATGTGTTGTCTTTTGACTTGAATGAGGTGCTGCTGGAAACCCAGCAGGGAATGTTAATGGTCAAGGGAACAGATCTCCATGTCAATCGGCTGAGCCTGGAGAAAGGGGAAGTGGATCTGTCGGGAAATATCGACAGCATTGCATACTCTGATGCGCAGCCGGGAGGAAAATCCGGGGAAAATATATTTTCCAAACTGTTTAGGTGAGAAAATGCCTGAGATCAGAGCGGAAATCCTGGTGTTTCTTCTGGCGGTGATCGCCGGATGCGTGGCCCGGCTGTCCTATCACTGTATCGTATGTTTCAGAGAGATCGTGCGGCACAGCCTTCTTGTGATGGGGATTGAAGATATCTTATACTGGATGGGGGCGGCGATTTATTTCTTTGTGCAGATTTACCATACAAGTTCTGGTAGTATACGATGGTATTTTATACTAGGTTGTGTGTGCGGCGCCATTTTTGCCTCATTTTTGATTAAAAAAATCGAAAAAATCGGAAAAAAAATCTACACTCAAAAGAAAAAGAAATTATCTGAAAATCTTGCGGGGAAAAGAAAAAAAGGATAATATAATTTATATTAGGGGTAAGTATTATCTCGGAAATATTCCGAAGAGGGTGAGTTAATAATTATGAGTGGTATGAAGCAAAGACGCCAAAAAAGGCGGTCCAGAAGGCGTGCTCAGCATTATCGGCGCAGTATGCTCACGGTATGCGGGGTGATTCTGCTGTTGGCTGTGGTTCTTTCCGTAAACGCGTTCCAGCTCGGGGCAAAGGCGAAAGAGTATCAGGCGCAGGAGACGGAACTTGCGGAACAGATTGAAGAGGAAAAGGCAAGGTCAGCCAAGATTGATGATCTGGAAGAGTACGTAGGAACAGATGAATATGTAGAAGAGATCGCAAGAGACAAATTGGGCCTTGTTCATGAGAATGAGATCATATTTAAGGCGAAATAAACGCGATGCACAGAAGATAAGCTTTAGGATGAAAGTCCTAAAGCTTTTTTGCTTTATTGTGGCAGGAAATCATGAAGGGGAGATTATAAATGGCGGAAATCAGCGAAAAAGAGAAGGCGGTTTTTCTAAATCCTTATGTGATACAGATGGACAAGTTTGCGGATTCTCTGATCCATCTGTCCCGCACATTCTTGTCTCTGGAAAGTTATAAGGGGACGTTCTCTAAAGAAGAGTTTGAGGAAATGTTTGCGAAGATCACAGGAAAAGTGTGCGAAGAATGTGAGAAAAAAGAACAGTGTCTGCGGGAAAACAGAGTTTATACCTATCAAATGATGTATGAGATCCTATGCGGCGTAGAAGAATATGGGGCAGAATTAAATGTGGAACTAAAACGAAAACTGCAGAAGCGCTGCATAAGGGCGCCGAGATTCCTCAGAGAGACTCTGGAAGTGTTTGAAAACGCCAAACAGGTGCTGATGTGGAACAATAAGATCGTCCAGAACCGGGAAGGATACGCGGGACAGCTGAACAGCTTTGCGAAATTGATCCAATATACTACGAGAGAATTGGATGCGGGCATTTTTGAGGATGAACATTTAGAGAAGAAATTGAAGACCCATCTAAAGAAAGCGGGTGTGAAACTGCTTTCCTCGGTCTTTTTTGTGACGGAACAGGGAAGATATGAGATCCATTTGACCGCGAAAACAGCGAAAGGCCAATGTGTCGCTACCAAGGATCTGGCACGCGAGGTGGGGATCTGCATTGGAAGGACGATGGTGCCCCAGCAGGGGGAACGGCCGATCCTGGGGGAGGAGTACTGTACCATTGCCTGCGTGGAAGGCGCGCGGTTTCATACGCTTCAAGGAGTAGCTAAGATAGGGAAAAATTGTGATACAATATCCGGAGACACATTCTTGATGACGGATCTGCCGGGGGGCAAGAAAGGCGCAGCCTTATCCGATGGTATGGGGTCAGGAGAAGCTGCCTGCAAAGAGAGCACTATGGTGGTGGAAATGCTGGAAGAACTTCTGGAAGCCGGTTTCCCGGTAAAAACCGCGATTCAGATCATGAATACAGCGCTGGTCATCGGAAGGGATGACGTCCGGTTTTCCACGATAGACGTGAGTCTGTTCGACCTTTACAGCGGTACCTGTGAGTTTGTGAAAGCCGGGGCCTCGGCCACTTTTATCAAAAAAAAGGAAGGGGTGGAGCGGATTTCTTCTGCCACACTTCCTATCGGAGTGATCCAGGAAATCGATATTGACGTGGAGAAAAGAGAGCTGGAGTCCGGAGATTTTGTGATCATGGTAACGGATGGTGTGATGGATGCGCTGCCAACCGGAGAACAGGAAACTCTAATGGAAACCTTTATCCTGGAAGCGGCTATCAACAATCCAAAAGAGCTGGCCCACCATCTGCTGGGACGCGTCTTAGAGTGGACGGGAGAACTGCCTTTGGATGATATGACGATTCTGGTGATCGGAATCTGGAAGAGATAAGAAACTTGCTTTTTCTTTTAAAATTTTATATAGTTTAAGAAAACATAAGGATCAAAGGAAGTTGTATGTACCAGAAAGTGAAAGCATATGTAAAGACGTATCATATGCTGGAAAAAAAAGATCGTGTGATCGCAGGCATATCAGGAGGAGCAGACTCCATATGCCTTCTTTTCATACTTTTGGAACTGCAAAAGGAGATTGGCTTTTCCCTGGCGGCGGTACATGTTCACCATGGCTTGAGAGGGGAAGCGGCGGATGCGGATGAGGAATATGTAAGGACCGTGTGCCGAAAACAGGGAGTAAAACTGGAGGTTTTCCGCAGAGATGTGAAAAGTGCGGCAAGGCAGTACGGCCTTTCCGAGGAGGAGGCAGGCCGGGAGGTAAGAAGAGAGGCCTTTTTAGAATTCTGCTCCAAGTGGGGAGGGACAAAGATCGCCCTTGCCCATCATAGAGACGACAATGCGGAGACTCTTTTATTTCATCTGTGCAGAGGAAGTTCTCTGGAGGGACTGGCGGGGATCGCGCCGGTGAAAGACCTGTGGATCCGTCCTCTTCTGTGCGTGAATCGCCGGGAGATTGAATCATATCTGGAAAAACGGGGAATATCTTATTGTACGGACGAAACGAATCTGGGAATTGACTATGCCCGGAACAGGCTCCGCAATCAAGCGATCCCATATCTGGAAGAACATATAAATCAAAAAGCAGCCTCCCATATGGCGGACGCGGCAGAACAGCTCCGGATGGCCGCCGAATATATTCGGGAAGAAACGATGAAATGTTTTGGCGATTGTGTGATAACAAAAGAGGGCGAAAGGGTACTGCTGAAAAAACGCCTCCAAAAATATCCCCGGATCCTGCGGATGGGAGTGATCCATGAGACGATCTGTCAGGCGGCAGGCGCAAGGAGAGATATCGGTTCTGTCCATGTCAGGATGATAGAAGAGCTGCTGGAGCATCAGGTGGGGCGCGAAGCTGACCTGCCCTATGAAGTCCGGGCGGAGCGCTGTTATGAAGGCGTTGGGTTCCGGCGCAAAACGAAGGAAAAATCCCCGGAGATCCAAGGGGAATTCCGTTTCCGGGTTTTTGACAGAGAGGGAAAAAGGAAAGCAATTCCGCAAAAAACCTACACGAAATGGTTCGATTATGATATAATAAAAAATACTGTAAAAATGAGACATCGAGAGGCTGGAGACTATCTGACGATCAATAAGGAGGGCGGCCGGCAGAAGCTGAAGCAGTATTTTATAAACGAGAAGGTTCCCAAGGGAGAAAGGGACCAAATCTGGCTTGCGGCGGATGGAAGTCATATCATGTGGGTGGTTGGATATCGGCAGAATCAGGCATATCAGATCACAGACAAGACCAAAAAGGTATTGGAAATTGAATTTTGCGGAGGAAAAAGCAATGGCAGAGACAGTAAATGTGTTGATTGATGAAGAAACAGTAGAAAAAAGGATCAAAGAGCTTGGAGAAAAGATCAGTGAAGATTACGCGGGAAAACAGGTACACCTGATCTGCGTTTTGAAGGGCGGAGTGTTCTTTATGTGCGAGCTGGCTAAGCGGATTTCTGTGCCGGTTTCTATGGATTTTATGAGTGTGGGAAGTTATGGCGACGGAACCTCCTCCAGCGGAGTGGTAAAGATCGCCAAGGATTTAGATGAGACGCTGGAAGGAAAAGATGTATTGGTGGTAGAGGATATCATTGATTCTGGAAGAACCCTTTACTACCTGTTGGATGTCCTGCAGAAACGGCGCCCAAAGAGCATGAAGCTGTGTACACTTCTGGATAAGCCGGACAGAAGGGTGACAGATGTAAAGGTGGATTATGTAGGATTTGAGATCCCAGATAAATTCGTAGTGGGATATGGACTTGATTATGCGCAGAAATATAGAAATCTGCCTTATATCGGAGTCGTAGAAGGCGTGGAATAGAAAGGGGACAGACATTGAAGGACGGAAAGAACAGAGGATTAAGCGGGGTTACCCTGCTGATATTTATCCTGTTTTTATTTGGAGTGTTGTGGTTCACAAACCAATTTGACCAGAGAGACCGGGAGATCACCTGGAAAGAATTTGAGGAACTGACAGCCAGCGAAGACGTGGAGTCTTATACGATCAGACAGAATAAAAACGTGCCCACCGGCCGTCTGGAGATCCAGCTGAAAGATTCAGGCGGTGAGGAAGGGGAAATGAAGTACCTGTATGTATCAGATGTCAATGAGATTCAGGACTATCTGAAGGGAAAAAATATTGACTACGACATGTCGGACGTTCCAAGAGACAGTTGGTTTACGATGACGATCATGCCGATGATGCTGATGCTGGCCGGTATTCTGATCATTTTCTTTTTTATGAACCGTCAGGGCGGCGGGGCGAATTCAAAAGCTATGAATTTTGGAAAAAGCCGGGCAAAGATGAGTACAGACAGCGATAAAAAAGTAACCTTTGCTCAGGTGGCCGGACTGCAGGAAGAAAAAGAAGAGCTGGAGGAGATCGTAGACTTCCTGAAGTCTCCTAAGAAATACATCCAGGTAGGTGCCAGGATCCCGAAAGGAGTCCTGCTGGTAGGGCCTCCGGGAACAGGCAAGACTCTGCTGGCCAAGGCGGTGGCAGGAGAAGCGGGAGTCCCGTTTTTCAGCATTTCTGGTTCAGACTTTGTAGAAATGTTTGTGGGAGTAGGCGCTTCCAGGGTAAGAGACTTGTTTGAGGACGCAAAGAAACATGCGCCGTGTATTGTTTTTATCGATGAGATCGATGCTGTGGCAAGGCGGAGAGGAACAGGTATGGGCGGCGGCCATGACGAGCGGGAGCAGACATTGAATCAGCTTCTGGTGGAAATGGATGGATTTGGCGTCAATGAAGGCATTATCGTGATGGCCGCGACAAACCGGGTAGATATCCTGGATCCGGCGATCCTGCGGCCGGGTCGTTTTGACCGGAAAGTCATGGTAGGCAGACCGGACGTGCAGGGGAGAGAGGAAATCCTTAAGGTCCATGCGAAAGGAAAGCCTTTAAGCGAGGAAGTGGATCTGAAGCAGATCGCGCAGACGACGGCAGGGTTTACCGGCGCCGATCTGGAGAATCTGCTGAATGAGGCGGCAATCCTTGCGGCAAAGGATAACCGGGTTTATTTACTGCAGGACGATATTAAAAAAGCGTTTGTGAAAGTGGGGATAGGATCTGAGAAGAAGAGCCGCGTGATTTCCGAAAAAGAAAAGAAGATTACCGCTTTTCACGAGGCGGGACACGCGATCCTGTACCACGTGCTCCCGGATGTGGGACCGGTGTATAGTGTATCTATTATCCCTACCGGCGTGGCGGGCGGTTATACCATGCCTTTGCCGGAGAGAGATGAGATGTACAACACCAAAGGGAAGATGCTCCAGGATATCACGGTAGCTTTGGGCGGCCGTGTAGCGGAGGAAGAGGTATTTGATGATATTACCACAGGCGCTTCCCAGGATATCAAGCAGGCTACAAGCCTGGCCAAATCTATGGTGACGAAATTTGGAATGTCTGAGGCTGTCGGGCTGATCAATTATGACAATGACAGCGATGAAGTCTTTATCGGCCGTGACCTTGCTCATACCTCCAGAGGATATGGGGAGAGCGTGGCGACGACTATTGATCGGGAAGTGAAACGGATCATCGACGAATGTTATGACAGGGCAAAACAGATCATCCACGAGTATGATGATGTGCTCCACACATGTGCGGAACTTCTGCTTCAAAAGGAGAAGATCTCCAGGGATGAATTTGAAAGCCTGTTTGAGGGCAGGGCGCAGAAGGCGTAAAACCAGACGGAAAGAGACAGACTGTCAACTGCCAATAGAGAGGATTGATTTGCATGAAGAAACAGGCGTTATTTTGTGACGGGACCGGCAGCTATGTGATCCCGCCGGAACCGAAGTGTAACCAGATGGTTACACTTCGCTTTCGTACGGCGAAGGATGACGTGCAGCGGGTATGCCTGGTCACAGATGCGGGCAGCTATGAGATGGAAAAAAAGGAGTCAAAAGGAGAATTTGACTACTATGCTATAGAGTGGAGATTGGGAGAAGAGAATTTTTCCTATTGTTTTGAGATCCAGGACCAGGAATCTGTTTGTTATTACAACCAGTGCGGTACTGCGAAAGAAATTGTGGAATTTTATAATTTTGTCATTGCTCCGGGATTTTCCACACCGGACTGGGCGAAGGGCGCGGTCATGTATCAGATTTATACAGACCGCTTTTGCAATGGGGACCCTTCCAATGATGCGGAGACGAATGAGTATTATTATATTGGCGGATATAGCAGCCGGGTGACAAACTGGGATAAATATCCGGCGGCAATGGGCGTACGGGAATTCTACGGGGGAGATATCCGGGGAGTCATGGAGAAGCTGGATTATCTCCAGGATCTGGGCGTGGAAGTGCTGTATTTTAATCCGCTTTTTGTCTCTCCTTCCAACCATAAGTATGATATCCAGGACTATGATTATATTGATCCCCACTATGGCGTGATCGTGGAGGACGGCGGAGAAGTGCTGGCGGATGGAGAGACAGACAATGCCAAAGCGACGAAATATCAGAAGCGGACTACCGATATCCGGAATCTGGAAGCCAGCAACCAGCTCTTTATCGAATTTGTGGAAGAGATTCACCGAAGAGGAATGAAGATCATTTTGGACGGAGTGTTTAACCACTGTGGTTCCTTTAATAAATGGATGGATCGGGAGAGGATCTACGAGAATCAGGAGGGATATGAGGCGGGGGCTTATATTTCGCCGCGCAGCCCTTATAGGAGTTATTTCCGGTTTTTCAGAGAAGAGGAGGGGAGCTGGCCTTATAACAATCACTATGATGGGTGGTGGGGCCATGACACTCTGCCTAAATTAAATTATGAAGACTCGGTCAAGCTGGAAAATTATATTTTGTATATTGGGAGAAAATGGGTATCCCCGCCTTTTAATGTGGATGGGTGGCGGCTGGACGTAGCGGCTGATCTGGGAAGAAGCAATGAGTACAACCATGAATTCTGGAAAAAATTCCGGACGGCAGTGAAAGACGCAAATCCAAATGCGATCATTTTGGCGGAACATTATGGGGATCCGGGAAGCTGGCTTCAGGGAGACGAATGGGATACGGTCATGAACTATGACGCGTTTATGGAGCCCTTTACCTGGTTTTTGACCGGGATGGAGAAGCACAGCGATGAGATGCGGGTGGAGCTGCAGGGAAATGCGGATAATCTAGTGGGGGCGATCACACATCATATGTCAAATATGCTGACGCCGTCCCTTCAGACGGCGATGAACGAGCTGTCCAACCATGATCATTCCCGTTTCCTGACAAGAACCAACCATATGGTGGGGCGTGTGGAGACACTGGGGCCGGAAGCCGCGGGAGAATATGTGAATCTGGCGGTAATGCGGGAAGCCGTTGTCATCCAGATGACCTGGGTAGGAGCGCCGACGGTTTACTATGGCGACGAGGCAGGAGTCTGCGGATTCACAGATCCGGACAATCGCAGAACATACCCATGGGGGAAAGAAAATAAAGAGCTGCTGGAATTCCACAAAGAAATGATACGTATCCATAAAGAGTGTCCGGTACTGCGGACCGGTTCCTTGAATATCCTGTCCTGGGAGGAAAACATATTCAGCTTTGCCAGATTTGGGAATGGAGAGCCGGTTGTGATCATCATCAATAACCGGAGCGAGCTGGCAGAAGTGACGGTGCCTGTCTGGCAGGCGGAAGTGCCGATGAAAAGCCGGATGAAACGGCTGATGTATTCCTATGCGGACGGGTACACGACAGAATATGAAGAATACCTGGTGCAGGGCGGAGAAGTAGTGGTCAATATGGGCGCACATTCAGCGCTGGTAATGGTGGGGCCGGGGGATTTTTAAAAATCCCCCGGCCCAAATTGAAAATGCCCTGTCCCTTTTTGTATGTCATGCCAGTTCACATAACTCTTCCGGTTTTTCTATGATCCAATCGGCGCCGGCCTTTTCCAGTTCTTCACGACTTCCAAATCCGTATAAAACACCGATACAGTCCAGCCCTTCTTTTTTTGCGCCGATCACATCATGTTCCCGGTCTCCGACCATAACTGTTTTCCCTCGGTCATCAATGCCGCAGCTTTGCAGGGCGTAAGCGATAACTTCCGCCTTTGTTCCCCGGCCTCCGTCCAGTTCCATGCCGGCCACGTATTCAAAATAAGAGGCCAGCCCAAAATGCCGGATGATCCGCCTCGCAAAAGGCTCTGGCTTTGAAGTCGCCACCATCAGCCGCTTCCCTTTTTCTTTTAGTTGTCTCAGCGTCTCTTTCATCCCTTCATAGACTTTGTTTTCAAAAATCCCTATCTCCCGGTAATACTCCCGATAATATTCTACCGCCTCTATCGACTGTTCCGCAGAGAATCCATAGAATTTCTGAAAAGATTCCGTAAGGGGCGGACCGATAAACGCATAAAGTTTCTTCTGGTCTTCTTCTTCGATCCCATACTTTTTTAACGCGTATATCACCGACTTGGTAATCCCAACTGACGAGTCTGTCAGCGTTCCATCCAGATCAAATAAAAAAACATCGTATGCCATCATTCTCTCCTTCGTTCGTTAATCAATCGGGGACGGGGGATTTTTAAAAATCCCCCGTCCCCGATTGAAAATGCCCTGTCCCTTTTTATATTAACAAGGATTTTCCTGTCATTTCTTTTGGCTGCTCCATTCCCATCAACTGGATCAAAGTCGGCGCGATATCTGCCAGGCAGCCGCCTTCTCTTAATCGATACGCCGGGTCTGCGTTCACTAGGATAAACGGTACCGGATTGGTAGTGTGGGCCGTAAACGGCTCGCCGGTTTCCTCATCTATAAGCTGTTCCGCATTCCCGTGATCCGCGCAGATAAACATCTGTCCATCTACTTCTTTGATAGCCTCTACCGCTTTTCCCACGCACTCGTCTACAGCCTCAATGGCTTTGACCGCGGCCGCTTCTACTCCGGTATGGCCTACCATATCTGGGTTCGCGAAATTGATGATGATCACATCGTACTTTCCGGAGCGGATTGCCTCCGTCAGTTTGTCGCACACTTCATACGCGCTCATCTCTGGTTTCAGATCATAGGTGGCAACCTTTGGCGATTTGACCAGAATCCGGTCTTCTCCTTCGTTTGGCTCTTCTACACCGCCGTTGAAGAAAAATGTTACGTGAGCGTATTTCTCTGTCTCGGCGATCCGGGCCTGCTTCAGTCCATGAGCTGCCAGGAACTCTCCAAAGGTATTGGTGATCTCTTCTTTTACGAATGCCACCTGCTTATTCTCAATGGTCACATCGTATTCTGTAAAGCACACATACGTGGTCTTCACCCGCGCTCCCCGGTCAAATCCGGTGAATTCATCATCGCAGAATGTCCGGGTAATCTCCCTTGCCCGGTCCGGGCGGAAGTTAAAGAAGATTATGGAATCCTTTTCTTTAATGACAGCCGTAGGCTTCCCGTCTTTTACCACTACTGTAGGAAGCACGAATTCATCGGTCTCATCCTTATCATAAGACGCCTGGATTCCTTCCGGGCCGCTTGCCGCCTGCTCTCCTTCTCCATATACCAGCGCCCGGTAGGCTTTCTCTACCCGGTCCCAGCGGTTATCCCGGTCCATAGCGTAGTAACGTCCCATTACCGTAGCCACTTCTCCAACGCCAAGTTCTTTCATCTTCGCTTCCAGCTGCTCCACATATTCTTTTCCAGAGGCCGGAGGTGTATCCCTGCCGTCCAGGAAACAATGCACGTAAACCTTCTCAATTCCCTGCCGTTTTGCCAGTTCCAGCAGACCGAAAATGTGCTCGATATGGCTGTGCACACCGCCGTCTGATACCAGGCCCATCAGATGCAGGCTGGAACCATTCTCCTTCACATTTGCGCAGGCCGCAAGAAGCGCCTTGTTCTCAAAGAAATCTCCATCCTGGATCGCTTTCGTGATCTTGGTCAGATCCTGATACACGATCCGACCGGCTCCCATATTCAGATGTCCCACCTCAGAGTTTCCCATCTGTCCGTCCGGCAGGCCGACCGCCATGCCGCTGGCGTTCCCTTTTACAAATGGATACTCCTTCATCAGCCGATCCATGACTGGGGTCTTGCCCTCCGCCACCGCGTTGCCTTTCACGCTGTCATTCAATCCATATCCATCTAAGATCATCAATACTGTTGGTTTCTTACTCATGATTTGCTCTCCTTCTATCGTTTCTTGTCTATTGCCAAATTACAGTGCTCGCTGCCGCTTTCCCCAAAGCAGTTACTTCTCGCATAACCGCTTTAGCCAAGCTTGCGCCAAATCGATCCAGCATTGGCAGGATTCCTCCACGCCAGATCCATCCAGCCGCTCCACCAGCGGCGACGCCAGGCTCAGTCCATGGGCTCCTTCCGGGAAAATATGCAGTTCCACCGGAACGCCTGCTTTTTTCAGTGCCATTGCCATAAGGAAGGAATTCTCTACCGGCACCGATTCATCTGCCGCGGTATGCCACAGAAAAACAGGCGGTGTATCCTTCGTCACTTGCAGCTCCAGAGAAAACCTCTCTTTTTCCTTCTCAAATTCTTCCCCCAGCAGATTGCGGAAGCTTTCCAGGTGCCCTTCCGGGTCCATCGCTGTGATCACAGGATAACTCAGAAGCAGTCCTGCCGGACGCAGCGTCTCAGCCGTTGTGCCAAGCCTGTCCGCAAGCCATTCCTGGTTCCAGAACACTCCCAGCATTCCCGCTAAATGGCCTCCTGCCGATGCGCCGTGCAGGATAATATGGCTGGTATCCACATGCCACTCTTCTGCATGCCCATGGATCAGCTTCATTACCTCTCCCAACTCCAGAAGCGGCGTCGGGTACCTTGCGGGGAGCACCGAATACCGGAGCACACAGGCGTGGTATCCCTGATTCAAAAAATGAATCGCTAAGGGCTCGCCCTCCCGGTAGCTCAGCTTATAGTAGCCGCCGCCCGGACAGATCACGATCATCGGCCGCTTCTGAATCCGGATCTTCTCGCCCGGCGTATCCAGGAGATACGTTTCTAACCTTGCGTATTCCAGGGAATCTTCTGTCTGAATCGGTATTTCAAGATATTTCATATAAATCCTCCTTGTTACCGGATGCTATTATACAACAATTTTCTGATTTTGAAAACCTTTCTTATCTTTCACAGATCAATATCCACTTGGTACTTATCCGCGATCAAAATATATTCCTTCCCGCAGTCCCTGCACTGCTCTAGAATCTTCCTGTTTTCCTCCAACGCGGTTTCCATCGTATATCCACTGTCATCCAGCCGCTTTTCTGCAATATCCGCATATTTCTTGATCTCTTGAAAATGAAGCTTCACATAATCGCCGCTCATAACAAGACAGTAGTATTTTATCTCTGAAAGATACTTAGGCTCAAAATCTCTGCGCCAGTCAAATGGAACATAGCAGCCTTCCACGATCAGGTTCTGCCCGTTTTCAATGGCTGTTTTGATGATCTCCCGCAGGATCGGCCACAGATAATCCGTCAAGTCCCCATCACTGCTCAAAGGCGTAAGCTTCGTATTTCCGCTGCGGATCAGCCCCATCTTGATATGATCCATTTCTTTTCACTCCCTTTTTGCCAAATCCAGGCCGAAAAGAACCTTTTCATAGTCCTTTACATAATAGCGGATATTTTTCCGGCCCCTTTGGATAACCGTATGTCCCTCTGCCTCTAGCTTTTCTCTCTGGGCTTCGGTGCCGCCTGGATATTTGGGATTTAACTCGCCGTTTGCCTTCAAAGTCCGCCAATAGGGTGTCTCATTTTCAGCCCGCTGATGACTTGCCCATGCCGCGATAGACACAAAGATTCCCGCTGTTATTGGGTCTGTAAAATCGGCTCCATTGGTTTTAGCCAGATATTCTCTGATAGCTCCCACCGTGATCACCTTCCCGCAGGGAACGGTTTTCATGAGCTTATCGTACGTAAGGGGCGGAGCAAAATACATCCGTTGGCCGCCGTATTTTTGGATCGTCGCCTCATCTGTTACAATCTGTATTTTAGGCATATCAGTTTCTTTATATAACATTGCGTTAAAATCTTTCTTCTCTTCATGAGCCATATCATCCACCTCCTGCCTTCATTATAGAGGATGGGTCATAAAGCTTGCAATGAGACAGTTTGAAAAATACAGGAAATCTTTCATACTTTGCCGGACTGTTGAAAAAGGCGGTCTGCCTTGTATATGATTACAAGTAAACCGCCTTCCAATGGGTCTCCCCTATCTTTTCGCTATATTCTGCAAAATCGTGGCTATTTATTATAGTTTACGATCTTTCCAAAATCCGCCTTCAGAGAAGCTCCGCCTACTAATCCGCCGTCAATATCAGCCTGAGCAAACAGCTCTGCCGCGTTTCCCGCGTTGACAGATCCGCCGTACTGGATGCGGATCTCTTCTGCGGTAGCCGCATCATACACTTCTGCCACGCACTCACGGATTCCCTTGCACACTTCCTCTGCCTGCTCTGTAGTAGCAGTCTTGCCAGTTCCAATAGCCCAGATCGGCTCATATGCGATCACCATAGCTTTTGCCTGGTCAGCCGTCACGTTCTGAAGTCCTACTTTCACCTGCTGACGGATAAAGTCCATGGTCACGCCCTGCTCTCTCTGCTCCAGGGTCTCGCCGCAGCACATGATCGGCGTAATGCCATGCTCAAATGCTTTCAGGACTTTCTTATTCACATCTTCGTTGGTCTCTCCAAAGTAATCTCTTCTCTCAGAATGTCCAAGAACTACGTATTTCACGCCTGCGTCTACAAGCATGGCAGGAGCGATCTCGCCTGTGTAAGCGCCGCTCTCCTCGAAATACATATTCTCAGCGCCAACCTGGATATTCGTTCCTTTACAAGCCTCTACAACAGGAACAATATCAATAGCCGGAACACAGAATACTACATCTACGTCCTCATTTGCTACCAATGGTTTTAATTCTTCAACCAGGGCAACCGCCTCACTTGGAGTTTTGTTCATTTTCCAGTTGCCTGCGATAATTTTTTTTCTTGCCATTTCTCTATCTCCTTCAAAATGAAATAAAATCAATTTTTGTATATTGCTGCGGCGAACTAAGTTCGCACTAAGACTCCACCTTCGCCTCTGGCTCGCTCTCGTCAAGACGGGTTTGTTCACCTCCGCTACAACTCACGCTTCGCATGCCATGCTCGCGTTCGTCAACTACGGCGAACTAAGTAAGCACTAAGACTCCATCTTCGCCTTTAGCTCGCTCTCGTCAAGTGCTTACTTATCGTTAGCGGCCGCTACGCCCGGCAGTTCTTTGCCTTCCAGGAATTCCAGGGAAGCTCCGCCGCCAGTAGAGATGTGGGTCATTTTATCCCCATATCCAAGCTGGTTCACTGCCGCCGCGGAATCTCCGCCGCCGATGATAGTAGTAGCGTCTGTCTCCGCGAGAGCCTTGGCAACCGCCTCTGTTCCATGCGCGAAGTTTGGCATCTCAAAGCAGCCCATTGGTCCGTTCCATACTACCGTCTTAGCGTCTTTCACCGCTTCGCAGAAGATTTTCTCCGTCTCCGGTCCGATATCCAGGCCTTCCCAATCTTCCGGGATCTCTCCGGCTTTTACGACCTTGCTGTTGGCTTCATTTGAGAAATCATCGGCCACTACGGTGTCCACCGGGAGCAGAAGTTTTACGCCCTTGTCTTTCGCTTTCTGGAGCATATCCAGCGCATACTGGCAGTAATCTTCCTCCAGCAGGGATTTTCCAACGCTTCCGCCCTGGGCCTTGCTGAATGTATAGGACATTCCTCCGCCGATGATCAGTGTATCTACTTTATCCAGCAGATTTTCAATAACAGAGATCTTGCTGGAAACTTTTGCTCCGCCCAGGATCGCTACAAATGGACGTTCCGGGTTGTTGACCGCGTTTCCAAGGAAGTCGATCTCTTTTTGCATCAGATACCCCACAACCGCCGTATCCACAAACTGGGTCACGCCTACGTTGGAACAATGTGCCCGGTGAGCGGTTCCAAACGCGTCATTTACGAAAACATCACACAGAGAAGCCAGTTCTTTGCTGAATTCTTCTCCGTTTTTCGTTTCTTCTGCCCGATAACGAGTGTTCTCAAGAAGAACCACGTCGCCGTCCTTCATAGCCTCAACCGCCGCTTTCGCGTTTGGTCCTACTACTTCCGGGTCAGCCGCGAATTTTACTTCCTGTCCAAGAAGTTCGGACAAACGCGCCGCAACCGGCGCAAGAGAAAGCTCTGGAACAGGCTGTCCCTTTGGCTTGCCAAGGTGAGAACAAAGGATTACTTTTCCTCCGTCGGCGATCAGCTTTTTGATCGTCGGAAGGGCAGCCACCAGACGGTTTTCATCTGTGATCTTCCCATCGATCAATGGAACGTTGAAATCACATCTTACCAGGACTTTTTTCCCTTTTACATTAATGTCGTCAACTGATTTCTTGTTAAGCATAGGTCTGCCTCCTTAACTCTTATTAAAATATCACCTAGAAAAAGGTCCGGTCCTCGAAAGACCGGACCCTTTTTGAGTCTTAATTATGCTAATTCAGAGAAATATTTGATTGTTCTTACCATCTGGCTGGTGTAAGAATTCTCATTGTCATACCAGGAAACAACCTGAACCTGTGTAGTTCCGTTGTCCAGTGGAAGTACCATTGTCTGAGTAGCGTCAAACAGAGAACCATATCTCATACCGATGATATCGCTGGATACGATCTCGTCTGTATTATATCCAAAGGATTCATTTGAAGCAGCTTTCATAGCTTCATTAATCTGATCAACTGTTACAGCTCCCTCTACAACTGCTGTCAGAATCGTGGTGGAACCAGTCGGGGTCGGAACACGCTGAGCGGCCCCGATCAGTTTTCCGTTCAGCTCTGGGATAACTAGACCGATTGCCTTCGCAGCGCCTGTGCTGTTTGGAACAATATTGCAGGCAGCGGCGCGGGATCTTCTTAAATCACCTTTTCTCTGCGGACCGTCCAGAGTCATCTGATCGCCTGTATACGCGTGAATGGTGCACATGATACCAGACTTGATCGGCGCAAGGTCATTGAGAGCCTTTGCCATCGGTGCCAGACAGTTGGTCGTACAGGAAGCCGCGGAGATTACTGTGTCTTCCGGTTTCAAAGTGTCGTGGTTTACATTATATACGATAGTTGGCAGATCGTTTCCAGCCGGCGCTGAAATAACGACTTTCCTTGCTCCTGCTTTTACATGAGCGGAAGCTTTTTCTTTGGATGTATAGAATCCTGTACATTCAAGGACAACATCTACTCCGATCTCTCCCCAAGGAAGCTCTTCAGCGTTCGCCATTGCGTAGATCTTGATTTCTTTTCCATCAACAATGATAGAATCGTCTGTTGCCTTTACTGTATCGGCCAGCGCGTATTTGCCCTGTGAAGAGTCATATTTCAACAGGTGAGCAAGCATCTTCGGAGATGTCAGGTCGTTGATCGCAACCACCTCATATCCCTCTGCTCCGAACATCTGTCTGAACGCAAGACGTCCAATACGTCCGAATCCATTAATCGCTACTTTTACTGCCATGATTAATTCCTCCTAAAAGTTTGTTTTCGCCGTTTCCGCGGCTTTATTTGTGAACCCTTTAACATTGTTAAAGAATCATCAACTGTAGATAATTGTACTAAATCCAATGCAAAAATTCAAGTCTATATTTGTATTTTTATGGAAGATGCCCGCAAACACGTGGCTTCTTTCACTTTTTTCATATAGATTCACGTCTGAGGCTTCTGTCTATAATCTATAGAACTCTGGTTTTCTATTCTTAAATTCCGCGTAATAGCGGAAACCACATTCCTCCAGAAGACTCGTCACCACATCAAAATCATAGGCGATATGCTCTGGGCAATGGCCGTCCGCCCCTACCGTAATGATCTCTCCTCCCAGCTCCCGGTAACGTTTCAGCACCTCCGGATGGGGATGGGCGAAAGGAAGTCCGTATTTGAGCCCAGCCGTATTCAATTCCAGTCCTTTTCCATTTTCGATCAAAAACTTTAGGATCCCATCGATCTCCCGGGAAAATTTCCGATAGGAATATTCTTTCTCCCTCGTCTTGCCGTAACGGATCACATAATCCAGATGGCCCAGCACGTCAAAATCCTGAAATGCCCGGATATCTTCCAGTGTTTCCGCGAATGCCGCCCGATATGCCTCCTCATCTGTCCTTCCCTCGAAAAGCTTTCCCGTCGCCGGATCAAAACCTCCGACGCAATGGACAGAACCGATCACAAAATCAAAGGGATGCGCAGATACAAATTCCCGATAGTAGTCTCCAAGATACGGCCTTAATCCCAGCTCGACCCCGATCCTTACATCGATCTTTCCCTGGTACTTCTTCTGAAGGGGCGCAAGGATGCGGAAATATTCTTCCGGGTCAAAGATGCTTTCTTCCCCCCACTCCATATCATCCTTATCAAAATGGTCTGTAAAACATACCATTTCAAGACCTTTCTCAAGGGCTGCCTGTATCATCTCTTCCGGCCCCGTCTGGGAATCATGGGAAAAGGACGAATGCATATGCACGTCCGCCCTTACGCTCTGTCTGTTCATTTCTTGTCTGTTCATTTTCTGCCTATTCATTTCCAGTGATCGTTCCTCCTCCCAGGACATATCCATCTTCATACAGGACCACCGCCTGCCCTGGCGTGACGGCTCTCTGCTCCTCCTCAAAAGTACAAAGGATCTCGTCAGACCCTGTTTTCTCTACGGTACACCAGGCTCCCCGGTGGTTATACCGGATCTTGGCCCACACTCTTCTTGGCTCCTTCAGGTCTGGGACAGCCATAAAATTCACCTGTCTGGCCCGCACGGCCGCGGTCATGGACTCTTTGGCCGTTCCCACTACGATCTCATTGGTCTGCGGCCGGATCTCCAGGACAAATACCGGGCTTCCCATAGAAAGCCCCAGTCCTTTTCTCTGCCCCACCGTATAGTGGATAATACCTTTATGACGCCCCACTACTGTTCCGTCAGAAAGAACGAAATTCCCAGGCTCGATCTTCTGCCGGCTATATTCCCGGATGTAGGAAGCATAGTCGCCGTCCGGCACAAAACAGATATCCTGGCTGTCCGGCTTTTCAGCCACCTTAAGCCCCAGATCCTCAGCCATCTTCCTGATTTCTTTTTTCTCGTAGGCCCCAACCGGCATCAGGGTCCTCTCAAGCTGCTCCTGGGTAAGATTATATAAGGCGTATGTCTGGTCTTTCACGCCGGAAGCCGCCGTGTGGAGCGCCAGTCTCCCATTGGGCAGGCGCTCGATCTGGGCATAGTGTCCGGTAGCGATATAATCCGCCCCGATAGCCATGCTTCTTTGAAGAAGAGCTTCCCATTTTACAAACCGGTTGCAGGCGATACAGGGATTGGGGGTACGTCCTTTCAGATACTCTCCCACAAAATAATCTATGACATGTTTTTTAAATTCCTGTCTGAAATTCATGACATAATAAGGAATATCCAGGGCTGCCGCTACTCTTCTGGCATCTTCTACCGCGCTCAATCCGCAGCAGCCCC
>CABPCP010000037.1 GCA_902406105.1 uncultured Mordavella sp. | reverse complement strand
CGGGAAGATTCCATGGGGAAAGACACCACCGTCGGACACTGGGAGATCGCCGGGATGATCTCAGAGAAACCTCTGCCCACTTATCCAGAAGGGTTTCCCAAAGAAGTCATTGATGCATTCTCCCAGGCAGCGGGAAGGGGCGTGCTTTGCAACCGCCCTTATTCTGGGACAGAGGTTATCAAAGATTATGGAAGAGAGCATGAGCGGACAGGTGATCTGATCGTCTATACTTCCGCGGACAGCGTATTCCAGATCGCGGCCCATGAAGAGATCGTGCCTCTGTCTGAGCTTTATGAAGACTGTAAGAAAGCAAGGCTGATCCTTCAGGGGGAACATGGAGTGGGCCGGGTGATCGCGAGACCGTTTGTGGGAAGATACCCGGATTACCAGCGGACCGTAAACCGTCATGATTTTTCCCTGGAACCGCCAAAGGAGACAATCCTGGATGCCCTGAAGGCGAAAGATTATTCGGTGATCGGCGTAGGAAAGATCTATGATATTTTTGCCGGAAAGGGGCTGACAAAGTCCTATCCCAATGAAGGGAACCGTAAGAATATGGAGCGGACGCTGCAGATCGCGGAAGAAGACTTTGAGGGATTGTGCTTTGTGAATCTGGTGGACTTTGATATGCTGTACGGCCATCGAAACGATATTGCGGGATACGTAAACGCGCTCAACGAGGTGGACGGACAGATCGGTGAATTAATGGAACGGATGGGGCCGGAAGATTACCTGATGATCACGGCGGATCACGGCTGTGATCCGGGATTCAAAGGAACCGACCACAGCCGTGAATTTACGCCCTGTCTGTGCTGGGGACAGAAGCTGAAAAAAGGGGTGGACCTTGGAATCCGCGGGAGTTTTGCCGATATTGCCCAAACGATCGCGGACATCTTTGCCCTTTCTTATCAAGGAGATGGAAGCAGCTTTTTTGAGAAGATCTCACGGTGACGAAGTTTCCCTGGAAGATGGACTGGAAGCATTGACCAGATCTTCCAGGGAGCCAAAAGAATACCCCATCTCCTTCCAGCGTGTCAGCAGTTCGTCCAGAATATCCCCATTGGTGGAAGAAGTGCTGTGCAGAAGAACGATGGCGCCCGGATGGATGCGTCCCAGGAGTTTTTCAAAGGCTTCTTCCCTGCTGGGCTGGTCGTCTTCGTACCAGTCTACATAGGCAAGGCTCCAGAAAAAGGTATGATATCCCATGTCTTTGGCCATCTGCAGATTCTCTGTGCTGTATTTCCCCTGAGGCGGACGGTAAAACTTAGTCATTGGCTTCCCAGTGATCTTCTGATATGCGTCTTCCACTTCTTTTAATTCTTTTTCAAAACTTTCTCTGGCAGATATCTCAGACATATCCGGGTGGTGATAAGTATGGTTTCCTACCACATGCCCTTCCTGCGCCATCCGTTTGATCAGATCCGGGCTGGTGGAGAGGAAATTTCCGACTACGAAGAATGCGGCGGGGACCTCATGCTGTTTCAGTGTGTCCAGGATTTTCTCTGTATTTCCATTTTCATAGCCGCAGTCGAAAGTCAAGTATAGAATGTTTTTTTCCCTGCTGTCCCGGTAGTAGGCGTTATAAGCCGCTAATTCATCACAAGTGGCGTTCCCCACAGGAGCGGCGCCCTCTTCTGGGAAACTTAATCCCCAGTTCTCTGAGGAGGAAGAGATCTTTTGAGAATCTGCCGGCCGGGAATCGGGAAGACTCTGGGAAGTGAAAAAAGCGATAGATCTTCCCGCCAGAAAGGATAGGCCGAATAAGAATAGAACAGCAAAGGCTTTCAGAAGTTTTGCTTTTTGAAACATATGGTGCCGCCTTTTGATCATTTATTTATGTATATGTGTATCCTTCTGTAGTCATGCGAAAAGGTGAGATATATAATAGTTATCAGAAAAAAATATAAAAATTCTTACATTAATGGAGAGAACGTGTTATAATAAGTCTATAAAAGCTTGATGGCGATGTAGGGAGGAACTTCATAGATGTAAGCGAGTGAATACTGGCGTACAGTCTACAGGCATTCGGCTGCCTTGCTGTACGCCAGTTTTTACGGGCGTAGAATGAATAGGAGGTTAATAATGTTTAAAATTGGCGATTATGTGGCGCACTATAAAGAAGGCGTCTGTGAAGTGATCAATATCGGAAAGCTGGATATGAGCTGCTCAGATAAACACAAAGAATATTATACGTTAAAACCTCTGTACGATGTGGGAGGAACGGTGTATACACCTGTGAATAATGAGAAAAAGCAGATCCGGGGAATCATTTCCGCGGATGAAGCGAAAGAATTGATGGAAAATCTGAGGGAAGTTCAGGATCTTCAAGTGTTAGACGAAAAAAAGAGGGAGGTGCTGTATAAAGAAGCGCTGTTGAGCAACCAATGTCAGAAATGGATCGCAGTGATCAAGACGACTTACCTGCGGAGGAAAAAGAGGCTGTCCTGCGGAAAAAAGGCGGTCGGTGTGGATGAACGGTACTTGGCCAGCGCAGAGCGTTTCCTGATCGGCGAACTGGCGGCGGCGTTAGAAATGCCGCGGGATAAGGTGAAAGAGTATATCATTGAGATGATCAAAGAGTAAAAGCGGGGCGTGGAACAAGATGTTTGCAATCGGTGAGAAAAGAACAGAGGTCAATAAGTCGAGGGTCGCAATGCCGGTGGAATATCACCTGAGAAAAAAGAAATTGTACGGAACGTGGGTAGGGCCGGATCTGCTTTATATTTCCGATGAGATCGGTCCTTTGAAGGTAAAAAAGGGGGGAGAGATCTTTGCTCCTCACGTGGATAAACGCAATATGCTGCATGTACCTGGAAGATATGAGGGCCGGGAGGTAGAGATCAAGGGATGCATCACTTCGATTGAATTAAACTTTGGGGGAAGTGTCCCGGAATCCTACAGTTATTGAACGTCTATATAAATAGGCGAGGAAAGAAAAATGAAGAGACCTCAGGAATCAGGCTTTCCAAAGCTTTGATCCCTGAGGTCTCTTGTGTCTGCCCTAAAGGGCGGTTATTTAGACGCTTCTTCGGCAAACTGAGTCGTTACAAGATCTTCATATGGCGCGCGTTTGGCAAGTTCGCCCGCTTCATCCAGAATATCCTGGAGCAGGTCAAAACTTTCCTCTTCAAAGATCAGATTGTCTTTCCAAGTATCCTGTTCGTAATAGCGGGATACGATGGCAGTGATGGTGTCCAGATCAGTCTCCTTAAACTGAGGCTCAATGACGGCCGCGATTTCTTCCGGCGTATGGGCCTGCACATAATCCATGCCTTTCTGGAGGGCATTGGTGAATCCCTGGATCACATCCGGGTTCTCGTCGATATAGCTTTGTTTCGCGGAGAAGGCGGTGTAGGGAACATAACCGCTGTCTGTTCCAAGAGAGGCGACTACATATCCCTTGCCCTCCTGTTCCAGGCTGGTAGCCCCAGGCTCGAATTCCACGGTAAAATCTGCCTGCCCTTCGGCAAATGCGGCGGCAGTGGAGCCAAAATCAATACTCTGGTCAATGTTGACATCTTTGGCCGGGTCAATGCCGTTTTGCTTTAAGATATATTCAAATACCATTTGTGGCATACCGCCCTTTCTTCCGCCGAGAACGTCGGTCCCTTTCAGGTCTTCCCAGGAGAAATCATCCATTTTCTGGCGGGCTACCAGGAAGTTTCCGGCCCGCTGGGTAAGCTGGGCGAAATTGACCACGTAATCGCTGGCGCCTTCATTGTAAGTGTAGATAGAGGCTTCCGACCCCATGAAGCCGATATCGGCGCTGCCGGAAAGAACTGCGGTCATGGTTTTGTCAGCCCCAAACGGGGATGGCCGTCTAGGCGCAGACCATTCACAAATATTCTGCAAAATCAACGGTGCCGTCCTCTTTGAGATGGATCTGTCTTACAGTGTTCCGCCAGAAGGAGCGCTTATTTTCAGGACTCAGGTAATCATAGATCGTCTTGAAATCCTGTTCAAGCAGAGGAACCAAATAAGAGAGATCGGGGGCTTTTTTGGCATCCGCTTCAAGAGAAAGTTTCTTTTCCTCTTCCAGAGAACGATACTGGGTGTTGTAATAATCCCAGGAGATGCGGCCCTTTTGAAAGAGAAGGTTCAGACGGTCAAGTTCCTTTCCGATCTGTTGGGAGGTGCGCTTTTGCGGCTCCCTGCGGGGAAGATTTGCGATGTGTATAGGACGGATCCTGTACTGTTGGAGCTGCTGCCCCAGATCTTCCAGAAGGCGCGCCTCCAAAAGGTTCTGACTGAGCCGGCGAACGTTTTTGCAGGCCCGGTCGGTGACTGCCCGGTTGCATCGGTAATAACAATAGTCCCGTGTTTCCCCGGTCTTTCGATTAATGACCGCCTTGCTTCCAGTCCCGGTAAGAAGGCGCCCGCACAGAGGACAGCGGATCAGACCGGAGAAATAATAGATCCGTCCGGAAGGAGAATATTTGATGTTGCGCTGGCTGACGGCCTGGAGACGGAGCCAGCGTTCTTCCGCAAGATAGGGGGGACAGTAAGGAATTCCCCGGTAGGTCCCCTTGTAGAATTCGCTGGAAAGCATGGTGCGTAAGGTTCCGTAAGAAAAGGAAGGGTCATAATACGTTTGCATATAACGCAGGGTTTCCTGCTTGCTCTGGTGCTTTTCAAAATGGTCGAAGAAAGCGCGGACCATTTCCTCTTCTTCGGGATCTTTGACCATACATTTCTTGCCGTTTATGATTCCCAGTTTGTATCCGGGAGGCATATTGGCTTCGCCAAAGATGGCCTTTCCCTGGCGGATAGAAGCTTCATTTACAAATCGGATGCGTTCTGAAGTGGTGTCGACTTCATTCTGTCCGATAGACAGGACCACGTTCAGCTGAAGCCGCCCGTCTCTGGTTTCCATATTGATCCCAGGTTCCGAGGCGGAGATCCAGCGGACTCCATACGCATCCAGAACATCCTGGACTCTGTAGAAGTCGGACATATTTCGGAACCAGCGGTCCAGACGCCAGAAGAGGATCACGTCAATCCTGCCCGTACGGACATCCTCCAGGAGAGCGTGGATAGCCTTGCGCTTTTTTAGTTCTTTCCGGGCGGTACGGCCTTCGTCCGCATAGATCCCAGCCACATCCATTTTGTGGGATTTTGCATAGCTTACCAGGTAACTTTTCTGGGATTCCAAAGATTTCCCATGAATCATTTGCTCTGAAGTGCTGACGCGGATATAGATGGCGCAGCGCTGGATTTCTTCTGCCATAGTCTCATCTCCCTCTGCAGTATGTATACTGGAGAGGGAGAACAAAAATAACAGTCTTCTGACAGGCAAAGGGGACAATCCGTCCGCATAGATTTTAATAAAGAGTCTGTGCGGAAGTTAAAATGGAAAAAATCATCCAGGTGCTGCTTTCCCTTCTGGAAGAGCAGGAAAAGGCGGAAATCAAATATAAGATAGAGGAACTTACCGCCTCATCAGAAGAAGAGGAAAAAGAGGAAGATTTTTAATTCCAAGCGGCAGGCAGATCGGACCGGACCAGGAACCGGTCCTTTTTTAATGCATAAAATGATAGAGAGACCGTATGAAAATCAGGAGGTTTTATTATGAAGAATAAAGAATATTGGCTGGAATGGGGCAGAAAGGCGGGAGTGCGCGCCATTCGGACGGTGGCTCAGACGGCAGTGGCCGGAATTGGAACGGCGGCGGCCATTGGGCAGGTGGATTGGAAATATGTACTGTCCGCATCGGTTTTGGCGGGCGTGATCTCACTATTGACCTGTATCGCCGGTCTGCCGGAAGTAGAAGGAGACAACGGCGTTGAGTACGACGAGGGAATCGAGCCGGAGCCCGCGGAGATCGCGGAGGCGGAAAGAGAAACCTGCCGTATGCCGGAAGCGGGAGAAGAGCAGAAAAAGCCTGCGGAATCGGAGGAAGATCCGGCAAAAATCCTGGAAGAAAGCGGAAAGGAGGAATAGGACATGGCAAAATATAATGTACACGCCGGACATAATGCAAAGGTGCCGGGAGCCTCAAAGTATTTAAATGAAGTGGCGGAAAACCGAAAAGTCAAGAATCGGGTGATCGCTCTTTTGAAACAGCAGGGCCATACCGTCTATGACTGCACCGATGACGCAGGCGCGACTCAGTCTAAAAATCTGGCGAACATTGTAGCCAAATGTAATAAAAACAATGTGACTCTGGATCTCTCGATCCATTTGAACGCAGGCGGAGGAACGGGTGTGGAAGTCCTTTACTACAGCGCTGCCGGGAAGGCTTACGCCAAAAAGATCAGCGCCGCCATAGCGAAAAAACTGGGGCTTAAGGATCGGGGCGCCAAGCAGAGGACCGGGCTGTACGTTCTGAAAAATACCAAATCTACTGCGGTGCTGGTGGAGTGCTGCTTTGTAGACTCCGCAAATGATAAGAAAAAGTGGAACGCGGATAAATGCGCTCAGGCGATCGCAGAAGCGGTGACCGGAAAGACAGTTTCATCAAGTACGCCTTCCGGCGGAAATTCTGATAATATCGACGGCTCTTTTCTGGTAAAGATCAAAGCCGCGGATCTGACGATCCGGTCCGGCGCGGGAACGAATTATAAGGCGGTAGGGCATATTAAGGATAAGGGGACCTATACGATCACCCAAGTCCAGTATAACGGGCCGACTCCTTGGGGGAAATTAAAAAGCAAAGCTGGCTGGATCAGCCTGCACAGCGCCTACGTGACCCGGCTGTAAGATACAAGAAAAAACCTTAAGTGTCTTTGCCTAATGTGCCATCCCCAAATCCCGTTACCAGTTCCAGATCGATGCCCTCTTCTTCAAAATAACCTTCCTCAATGGCTATATACATTGGAGCGTAAAAGATAGAATGAGCCACTTCATTGAGAACGACTTTCTTAACTTCCGGGAGTGATTCTTCCGTGTTCTCCTTGGTATCCGTATCCTGTGAGCCGGATTCTTCCTTGGAAGAACAGCCGCACAGGATGGCCATGATCATAGCAGTGATCAGGCAGATGGCAGTGAAACGCTTTTTCATAATATCCTCCTTATTTGATGTGCCGCCGCGCCTAATCGCAAACCGCCCCAGTAGGGCTTCACCGCTGCGGTGCGGCTGCGTTTGCTCATTGGCATGACGGAACTCTTAAATTTAGTATATTCCCTTTTGGGGTTTTGGTGAAAAGGGGTGGTTCTTATGGCTGGATTTTGCTACAATAGTATTATAGATTTGGTTTTTGATCCTGAAATTGATGAGGTTTGCGGCAGACGGAAAGGGTACAGGAATGAAAGGGAATAAAAAGAATCCTTTGTATAAAAGTTTTGGATATGCGTTTGAGGGGATTTTTGACTGTATTCGGAATGAGCGAAACATGAAGATCCATTGCGCAGCGGCGGCGCTTGTGAGCGCCGCGGGAATCTGGCTTGGAATATCACGGATGGAATGGTGTGTCTGCCTGATCTTATTTGGCCTGATTCTGGGGTTAGAGATGGTCAACACGGCTATAGAGGCGGTGACGGATCTGGTCAGTGAGGAATACCATCCTTTGGCGAAGAAGGCCAAAGATACGGCCGCGGGGGCAGTTCTGATAGCGGCCATCGCGGCCGGGGTGATCGGTGTGATCATTTTTCTGCCCAGGCTGCTGGAAATTTTGCCGTAAGATAGATCGGATCATAATAAAAAAGGGACAGGAGCGAGAGCGATCTTAGGCGGACTGTTCCAAGAAAGGAGTTTAGAAGTATGGAAAAATTAGGAGAAGGACTCAAAAAGCTTTTGCTTGCTGGAGTAGGGACAGTGGCCGTGACCGCGGAGAAGTCGAAGGAGATCCTTGACGAACTGGTGAAAAAAGGAGAATTGACGGTTGAACAGGGGAAAGTGCTCAATCAGGAACTGAAACATAATCTGAAGCAGACGGTAAAAGAAAATGTGAACGTTTCTGTGAAACCTTCTTCGGCGGAAGAACTGAATGAACTTCTGGAGAAAATGACTCCGGAACAGATTGCCCAATTGAAGGAACAACTCCAGAAGATGGAGGAAACAGAGACAGAAGCGAAGGCGGAAGACGCATCCGAAGAAGCGGCTGGAGAGCCAAATGAGTAAAGCGAAAGAAGAAGAAACAACAGAAAAGAAGACTTACGGATCAAGACTGCGCGAAATGACGGCAGTCCTGCACAAATACGAGGTTACCAGAGGGGTTACCCCGGAAAAGCTCCGGATGATCCTGGAAGATCTTGGACCCACCTATATCAAGCTTGGTCAGATCATGTCTATGCACTCGGATATCCTGCCTAAACGGTACTGCGATGAGCTGATGCGCCTTCATTCAGAGGTAGCGCCTATGCCGTTTGAAGAGGTGGCGGAGGTGATCCAAGAGTCTTATGGATATCCCTGGACAGAGGTGTTTGCGGAGATTGACGAGACGCCCATCGGATCAGCTTCCATCGCTCAGGTACACCGGGCCAGGCTGTATTCAGGTGAAGATGTTGTAGTCAAAGTCCAGCGCAGAGGAATCTATGAGGTGATGGCCAGAGATATCGGACTGCTCCACAAGGCGGCCAAACTGCTTCCGGTCACCAGCCTGCGGGGACTCGTGGATCTGGATATGGTTCTGGATGAATTGTGGATGACCACCCAGGAAGAGATGAATTTCCTGACGGAGGCGGCTAACGTAGAAGAATTCGCGAAAAAGAATAAGGACGTAGCCTTTGTCGAAACTCCAAAGCTGTACCGGGAACATACGACGACCCATGTGCTGGTAATGGAATATATCGACGGATTTCCTATTGACGGACGAGAAGAACTCTTGGAAAACGGATATGACTTGAACGAGATTGGAAGTAAATTTGTCGATAATTATATTAAACAGGTCATGGAGGATGGTTTCTTTCATGCGGATCCGCATCCGGGGAACGTACGTATCCGCGGCGGGAAGATCGTCTGGCTGGATATGGGGATGATGGGCCGGCTCACGGAGAGAGACCGGGAGCTGATCGGAGAAGTGATCCGGGGAGTGGCGGCAAATGATATTAACATGATCCAGGAAGCGGTGCTGGCTCTGGGAGAATTCCGGGGAAAACCGGACCGCAACCGGCTGTATCAGGATATCAGCGAGCTTATGTCTAAATATGGAAATACAGACATGGGAGAGATTGATATCGGTGAAGTGATGCAGGATCTGATGGATGTTATGAAGGAAAATAAGATTTCCATGCCTCATGGTCTGACTATGCTGGCAAGAGGATTGACACATATGGAAGGCGTTCTTGCGGAAATCACGCCGGAGATCAACATGACAGAGATCGCGGCGGCCAGGATCAAGGCGGAATTTGTTCAGAATCTGGATTGGAAGGCGGAAGTTAAGCGAGGGGGGAAGGCGCTGTACCGGTCTCTTCACAAAGCGGTTGATATTCCGGCCCTCCTGGCAGACCTTATGCAGGGATATTTGAAAGGCCAGACCCGCATCAATATGGATCTTCACGCTTCGGACGATCTGACGCGGCTCCTGCGCAGATTGGTCAGAAATATCGTTATGGGATTGTGGGTTATGGCGCTTCTGATCAGTTCCAGTATCATCTGCACCACAGATATGACGCCCAAAATTCTTGGGATCCCGGCTCTTGGGGCTTTCGGATATATGATCGCGTTTGTGATCGTTATGTATGTGTTTATCAAACATATGCTGTCAAGAAAATAAGAGGGATATCTGTCATAGGGATTCCCTTCACAGAAAAAGAGATCACCTTCTTTGCAAGGTAATCTCTTTTTTGTGATATTGCTGTCTACTCTTTAACTTTTCCCCGTTCTTTCTGACAGCGAAGAGCCGCTTCCACGAATCCGCGGAACAAAGGATGGGGCCTGTTCGGCCTGGATTTCAGCTCCGGATGGGCCTGGGTAGCGATAAACCAGGGATGGGAAGGAATCTCGATCATCTCTACGATCCTTCCGTCCGGGGACAGGCCGGAGAGTTTCATTCCATGGGATGTAAGGTCATCCCGGAAATCATTATTGACTTCATAGCGGTGTCGGTGTCGTTCCTGGATGTGATCTGTTCCGTATAGTTCATATGCCTTGGAAGTCTTGTCCAGGATACAAGGATAAGCTCCAAGACGCAGAGTTCCGCCGATATCCTCCACGCCTACCTGATCCGGCATAATGTGGATGACTGGATGGAGAGTATCCGGTTTTAATTCCGCGCTGTGAGCGTCATGGTAGCCAACAACATTACGGGCAAACTCAATAATGGCTACCTGCATACCCAGACAGAGACCCAGGAAGGGAATATTGCGGGTACGGGCGTAATGAACAGCTTCTATCTTTCCATCGATGCCGCGATGGCCAAAGCCTCCGGGAACCAGGATGCCGTCCGCATCCCCCAGGAGTTCTTCCGCGTTTTCGCTGGTGACGGTTTCCGAATCTATCCACTTGATGTTGACGGTCGCGCGGCTGAAGATGCCGCCGTGTTTTAGCGCTTCCACTACGCTGATATAAGCATCGTGGAGCTGAATGTATTTTCCCACCAGAGCAATCGTCACTTCTGTATTGGGATGGCGGAGATATTCCACCATTTCTGTCCAGTCTTTCAAATCAGGTTCCGGGCATTCCAGTTTCAGACACTCACAGACAACGCCCGCCAGATTTTCTTTTTCCATCGCCAAAGGAGCCTCATAGAGATATTCCACATCCAGATTCTGAAGCACATGGCTGGCCGGCACATTGCAGAAGAGAGCGATCTTGTCCTTGATACCCTGGTCCAGCGGATATTCCGAGCGGCAGACGATAATGTCCGGCTGGATCCCCATTCCCTGCAGATCTTTGACACTGGCCTGAGTAGGCTTTGTCTTCATCTCCTGGGAAGCTTTCAGATAAGGGATCAATGTTACGTGGATCAGGATTACATTTTCCCGTCCTTTCTCATGCTGGAACTGCCGAATGGCTTCAAGAAAGGGCTGGCTTTCAATATCTCCTACGGTTCCGCCTACTTCAATGATGGCGATCTCTGTGTCTTCCGCCGCTGGATTCCGATAAAAACGCCCCTTGATCTCATTGGTGATATGCGGGATCACTTGAACGGTACCTCCGCCAAAATCCCCGCGGCGTTCCTTTTGGAGGACAGACCAGTAAATCTTTCCGGTGGTCACGTTGGAATTCTTAGTAAGACTTTCATCAATGAACCGTTCGTAGTGCCCCAGATCAAGATCCGTCTCGGCGCCATCATCGGTGACGAACACTTCTCCATGCTGAACAGGGTTCATCGTACCTGGATCAATGTTGATATAGGGATCGAATTTCTGCATAGTGACCGTATATCCCCGGGCCTTTAACAGACGGCCAAGAGAAGCGGCCGTGATTCCTTTCCCAAGTCCGGAAACGACTCCACCGGTAACGAATACGTATTTTACTGCCATAGTTATCCTCCTTAAAATTCTGCTGGGTGTATCTGCTGATTAAAAAAATACCTTAAAATTATACACCTTTCTATTATAAAAATACAGAATTTTTTTCATATTTTGGCTCAAAGGTAGCCTGTATGGATAACTTTTTAAATTGTTTTGCGTCTACGGTACCTACCATGACGGAAGTATGGACCTGACAGCCTTTTAAATTCGGAAGCTGGTCCAGGGCGCGCTGTGCCAGCGGGTCTGTGGCGGCGCTGACAGACAGGGCGATCAAGACTTCATCGGTGTGGAGCCGCGGATTTTTACTGCCTAAATATTGGGTCTTCAGCTTTTGGATCGGCTCGATGGCCTCCGGGGAGATCACGTGGCAGTGGTGGTCGATGCCGGCCAGTTCCTTCAACGCGTTTAGGAGCAGGGCCGCGGAAGCTCCCAGAAGACTGCTTGTCTTCCCGGTGATCATACGTCCGTCATGAAGCTGCAGGGCCGCCGCGGGGCCGCCGGTCTCTTTTGCGCGGGCAAGAGCGGCGTCCACTACCGGACGGTCATGGACGGTAACTCCGGCCTGGTTCATCAGCATTTCAATTTTATAAACTTCGTCATCAGGGCAGGCGCCTATCAGAAGCCGCCGGAGGGAATCATAGTATCTGCGGATGATCTCCTGGCGGGAAGCCTCCCGGCATACTTCATCGTTACAGATACAGTTTCCCGCCATATTGACGCCCATATCAGTGGGAGACTTATAGGGACTTTCCCCGTAGATCCGCTCAAAGATGGCGTTCAGGACGGGGAATATCTCCACATCCCGGTTGTAATTGACTGTAGTTTCGCCATAAGCTTCCAGATGAAAGGGGTCGATCATATTTACATCGTTTAAATCAGCTGTGGCTGCTTCATAAGCTAGATTGACCGGATGTTTTAAAGGAATATTCCAGATTGGAAAAGTCTCAAATTTAGCGTATCCGGCGCAGATCCCGTGTTTATGTTCGTGATAAAGCTGGGACAGGCAGACGGCCATCTTTCCGCTGCCGGGGCCGGGAGCCGTCACGACTACCAGGGGCCTGGAAGTTTCGATATAATCATTTTTCCCATAGCCTTCTTCGCTGACGATCAGAGGAATATTGGTAGGATAACCCTGAATGGGATAGTGGCGGTATACCTTGATCCCCAGCTTCTCCAACCGTGTCTTGAATAAAGCCGCGCTCTCCTGGCCGCTGTATTTTGTGATCACGACGCTCCCAACATAGAGGCCGTGGCTTTTGAAAACTGACATCAGGCGCAGGACGTCTACATCGTAGGTGATCCCAAGATCCCCGCGGATTTTATTCTTTTCAATATCATCCGCGCTGATCACGATCACGATCTCTGCCTGAGAAGAAAGCTGCATAAGCATCCGCATTTTACTGTCTGGACGGAAACCGGGAAGAACCCGTGATGCGTGATAGTCATCAAACAGCTTCCCGCCGAATTCCAGATAAAGTTTGTTGTCAAAATGGCTGATGCGTTCCCGGATATGGGAAGATTGTGTTTGCAGGTATTTTTCGTTGTCAAATCCTATTTTCATTCTCATTCCTCTTAATTGTAATAAAAATTTTTCTTAATATATGCATGAAGAAATTCCATACCAAGTATACTACAAAGGATGGGAAGTTTACAATCTTTTCATAATGTTTTTATTGATTTATAACAGGGCTGTCCGTATAATGAAAGAGTGACACAGGAGGATAAAAATGGACAACCAGAACAACCAGAACAGAAATAATCAAGATCCCAACAGAAACAATAAACAAGGGATCTCTTTTGTAATTTTAGTAACATTGATCACAAGTATTCTGGTCCTGGCGCTCTTCCAATTCCAGGGAACAGGGAGCGCGGAGGAGATCACTTACGATGAGTTCCTCAAGATGGTAGACGATGGAGAGGTTGAGAGTGTACAGATCCAGAGCGACAGGCTGGTGATCACAGCAAAGCCTGAGAAAGGAAAGCGGACCGGGCAGGAGTATTACACGGGAGTCGTACAAGACGACACACTTTCTGATAAGTTATATGAGGCCAACGTAGAGTATTCTCAGGAAATCCCGGATACCACATCCGCAGTCGTACTGAACGTGCTTTTGACGATCCTTCCGATCGCGCTGATCGTAGGAATGTTTGTCTGGATGACAAGGAAGATGTCGAAGGGCGGCGGCATGATGGGCATTGGCAAGAGCAATGCCAAAATGTACGTAGAGAAACAGACCGGAGTTACCTTCCGGGATGTGGCCGGCCAGGACGAGGCCAAAGAATCTCTGCAGGAAGTGGTAGACTTCCTCCATAATCCGGGGAAATATACCAGCGTAGGAGCGAAGCTTCCTAAGGGAGCGCTGCTGGTAGGCCCTCCGGGAACAGGTAAGACCCTGCTGGCGAAAGCGGTGGCGGGAGAGGCGAAAGTGCCGTTCTTCTCTCTGAGCGGTTCCGCGTTTGTGGAGATGTATGTGGGCGTAGGAGCCTCCAGAGTCCGGGATCTGTTCAAGCAGGCGCAGCAGATGGCGCCCTGTATCATCTTCATCGATGAGATCGACGCCATTGGAAAGAGCAGAGACAATCAATTAGGAAGCAATGATGAAAGAGAACAGACATTGAACCAGCTTCTGGCAGAGATGGATGGATTTGAGAGCAACAAAGGATTGGTGCTGCTTGCGGCGACCAATCGGCCGGAGATTCTGGACCCGGCGCTTTTAAGACCGGGACGGTTCGACCGCAGGATCATTGTGGAGAAGCCGGATCTGAAAGGCCGGATTGATGTTCTGAAGGTACATTCCAAAGATGTTCGGATGGATGAGACGGTGGATCTGGAAGCGATTGCCCTGGCTACTTCAGGGGCGGTGGGATCCGACCTTGCTAATATGATCAATGAGGCCGCTATCAATGCGGTGAAGCATGGAAGAAACGCGGTAAGCCAGGCGGATCTCTTCGAGGCGGTGGAAGTGGTGCTGGTAGGAAAAGAGAAGAAAGACCGTATCATGAGCCAGGAAGAGCGGAGGATCGTTTCTTACCACGAAGTAGGGCACGCGCTGGTAAGCGCGCTGCAAAAGGATGCGGAGCCGGTACAGAAGATCACTATTGTGCCTCGTACAATGGGCGCTCTGGGATATGTAATGCAGACGCCTGAGGAGGAGAAGTTCCTGAACACAAAGAAAGAGCTGAAAGCTATGCTGGTAGGAATGTTGGCGGGACGGGCGGCGGAAGAGATCGTGTTCGATACGGTGACTACAGGCGCCGCCAACGATATTGAGAAAGCAACCAGTATTGCCAGAGCTATGATCACCCAGTACGGAATGAGCGAGAAATTTGGTCTGATCGGTCTGGAGTCGATTCAACATCGGTATCTGGATGGAAGACCGGTAGCTAACTGCGGCCAGGAGACGGCGTCTGAAATCGACCATGAAGTTATGAAGATGCTCAAAGAAGCATATGAGGAAGCAAAACAGCTTCTAAGCGAACATAGAAAAGCGCTGGATCAGATCGCGGCGTTTCTGATCGAGAAGGAAACCATTACAGGGAAAGAGTTTATGGAGATTTTCCACAAAGTAGAAGGTATTGACCCGGAACAGGAAGGAACAAAGAGCGAAGAGAGGATTGCTATGAATCCGGCGCGGGAGGAGACTGGAGTACAGGAGAGTCCTGCGCAGGAGGAAAGACCGGCGGAAGAATAGAAGTTGTGCTACTATGCAGCGATGTTGAGGTTCAATATCGCTGCATTGTGCTGTGTGATCATATATTTAGTGTTTTGAAATGGGGAAAGATTATGTTTGACATTCAGGAAGAACTAAAAAAACTGCCGGGAAAGCCGGGCGTATATCTAATGCATGACGAAAAGGACGAGATCATCTATGTGGGGAAAGCCGTCAGCTTAAAGAACCGTGTCCGCCAGTATTTCCAAAGCAGCCGCAATAAAGGAGTCAAGATTGAACAGATGGTGACTCACATCCGGCGGTTTGAGTATATTATCACAGACTCTGAATTAGAGGCGCTGGTGCTTGAATGTAACTTGATCAAAGAACACAGGCCTAAATATAATACGATGCTGATGGATGATAAAGCCTATCCTTTTATTAAGGTAACGGTGGAGGAGGCTTTTCCGCGGGTCCTTCTGGCCAGAAGGATGGTGAAGGACAAGGCCCGCTATTTCGGGCCTTATACCAGCGCTGGAGCCGTCAAAGACACAATAGAATTGATCCGTAAACTATATTATGTACGAAGCTGCAATCGAAAGCTGCCCAGAGACATTGGGAAAGAGAGGCCCTGCCTGAATTACCACATCCATCAATGCAAGGCGCCCTGCCAGGGCTATATTTCCCAGGAGGAATACCGGGAATCGATTCAGGAAGTGCTGAAATTCCTGGGCGGAAACTATGAAGGAATCCTCAAAGACTTGGAGGAAAAGATGCAGAACGCTTCTGAGAACTTAGAGTTCGAGAGAGCCATTGAGTACCGGGAACTGATCGCCAGCGTACAGAAGATCGCCCAGAAACAGAAGATCACGGATACTGCCGGGGAGGACAGGGATATCCTGGCGGTGGCATCAGAAAGAGAAGACGCGGTGGTACAGGTGTTCTTTATCCGTGGAGGCCGGCTGATCGGCAGGGATCATTTCTACCTGAAGATCGGGGAAGGGGACGAAGCGGGAGAAATCTTATCCAGCTTTATCAAGCAGTTTTATGCGGGAACGCCGTACATTCCTTCCCAGCTTATGCTGCCGGAAGCGGTGGCGGACCAGGAGATCATCGAGGAGTGGCTGAGCCGCAAGCGGGGCCATCGGGTCCATATCCAGGTGCCGCAGAAAGGAAAGAAGGAGAAGCTGGTGGAGCTGGCCAAGAAGAACGCGGCGCTGGTGCTCAGCACTGACAAGGAGCGGCTGAAAAGAGAAGAGGGCCGTACCATCGGCGCGGTTAAAGAGCTGGAGAAAATTCTGGGACTGGAAGGGCTTCAGCGGATGGAGGCCTACGATATCTCCAATACCAGCGGGTTTGCTTCTGTAGGTTCTATGGTAGTCTATGAGCGCGGGAAACCGAAACGGAATGATTACCGAAAATTCCGGATCAAAGGGGTTCAGGGGGCGGACGACTATGCCAGCATGGAGGAAGTACTGACCCGCCGGTTCCGGCATGGATTGGAGGAACAGGAAGAAGGCAAAGAAATGGGAGGATTTAACGCTTTCCCGGATCTGATCTTGATGGACGGGGGAAAAGGACAGGTAAACGTGGCCCTTGGAGTATTAGACTCACTGGGGCTTCAGATTCCGGTATGCGGTATGGTAAAAGATGACAATCACCGGACCAGAGGGCTGTATTACCAGAATGTGGAACTGCCGATCGACAGAAATTCTGAGGCTTTTCGGCTGATCACCAGGATTCAGGACGAGGCTCACCGGTTCGCCATTACGTTTCACAGGCAGCTTAGGGGAAAGAATCAGGTGCACTCCATACTGGACGATATACCGGGAGTGGGTCCGGCCAGGAGAAAAGACCTGATGAAGCATTTTGAGAATCTGGAAGCTGTCAAAAACGCGGACATTGAAGAATTAAAAAAATTGCCTTCTATGAACGAAAAATCGGCCAGGGACGTGTATAACTTTTTCCATTGATGTGGTATAATGGTTGCTGCATAGAAATTATGAAAAGGAAAAGGAGAGTATCATGAGTAAGAACGTCAAAATGAGCGCGATCGTCGAGAAGATGAATCTGAAGAATCTAACACCGGATGTGGATTATTCGGAAAAGATTGTAGAAGTGCCGGATATCAACCGCCCGGCTCTTCAGCTGACCGGCTATTTTGAACATTTTGATGCGGAGCGGGTTCAGGTGATCGGATATGTTGAGTATACATTTCTTCAGAAAATGCCGGAAGAAGAAAAGGAAAAGATTTATTCGATGCTCTTATCTTATAAATTGCCGGGGATTGTTTTCTCCAGAAGCCAGAAGCCGGACGATATGCTGCTTGAAAAAGCGACGGCGGCTAATATCCCGGTATTTCAAAGCGAGATGAAGACATCTCAGTTTACGGCGGAACTGATACGCTGGCTGAATGTAGAACTGGCTCCATGTATCTCGATCCATGGCGTTCTGGTAGATGTATACGGCGTGGGCGTGCTGATCATGGGCGAAAGCGGAATCGGGAAAAGCGAGGCGGCGCTGGAACTGATCAAGCGAGGACACCGTTTGGTCAGCGATGATGTGGTAGAGATACGAAAGGTCAGCGATGAGACGCTGGTAGGAACAGCACCGGATATTACAAGGCATTTTATAGAACTTCGGGGAATCGGGATCGTGGATGTGAAAACCCTGTATGGCGTGCAGAGTGTGCGTGCCACTCAGAATATCGATCTGGTCATTACGTTGGAAGATTGGGATAAAGACAAACAGTATGACCGGCTGGGGCTGGAGGAAGAGTATACAGAATTCCTGGGGAACCGGGTGGTATGTCATCAGATTCCGATCCGTCCGGGGCGGAATCTGGCCATCATCACAGAGACGGCGGCTATCAATTACCGCCAGAAGAAAATGGGTTACAACGCTGCGCAGGAATTGTACAAACGTGTACAGGAAAATATGAGAAGGAAGTAGGGGGCGGAGTTTTATGAAATATTGTTTTGGTGTGGATATTGGAGGAACATCAGTGAAGATCGGTCTGTTCCAGACCGATGGGATCCTTATGGACAAATGGGAGATTCCCACGAAAACGGAGAATGAGGGCAAAGCAATCCTTCCGGATATCGCGCAGTCTTTGGAAAAGAAACTTTTTGAGACAAAGATTCCCAAAGATCAGATCAAAGGGATTGGGATTGGAATTCCGGCTCCTGTGGATGAGGAAGGGATTGTACAGAAGACCGCGAACCTTGGATGGGGGTATAAAGAAGTAAAGCGGGAAATGGAAGAACTGACCGGATTCAAAGCGGCTGTAGGAAATGACGCTAATGTGGCCGCCCTTGGTGAAATGTGGCTGGGAGGGGGAAAGGGTTATAAAGATCTTGTGATGGTCACATTGGGAACAGGCGTTGGCGGAGGTATTATCGTCAACGGGCTCCCTCTGACCGGAGCGAATGGAGCCGGCGGAGAGATCGGCCATATCTGTGTAAACTATGAAGAAAAAGATCGATGCGGCTGCGGCAAACAGGGATGTCTGGAACAATATGCTTCCGCCACAGGAATTGCCAGGATCGCCAGGATCCGGCTTCACAAAAATGACGACCCGTCCATTCTGCGGGGAAGAAAAGTCAGCGCGAAGATGGTGTTTGACGCGTTAAAAGAAGGCGATAAAGTGGCGGAAGAGATTGTGGAAGAATTTGGCGCATACTTGGGACATGCGTTGGCCAATATCGCTGTGATCACGGATCCCGCCGTGATCGTGATCGGCGGAGGAGTATCCAAAGCCGGAGAGATCCTTTTGGAATATGTAGAAAAGTATTACCATGAGAAAGCCTTTTTCTCCAATCAGAATGTACGTTTTGTATTGGCGGAACTTGGAAATGACGCCGGGATCTGCGGAGCGGCGAAGCTTATGTCATTTTGAGAATGATGCCAAGAACAGCGCCTGCTAAGATCCATATAAGAGGATGCAGGTTCTTGAAAGATTTTATCTGCATAAGCCCCAGAACAGACAAACAGATCAGCAGATTGGCGATGTTTACAGCGGGAAGTCCGCTGCTGGCGGCGGTAAATAAAGTGATCTGGAGCAGTTCCCAAACAGCATATCCGATCAAAGCCGCAACCGTAGGCCGGATGCCGTAGAAAAGAGCTTTTACCGTTGGGTTTTCGCTGAAGTTTTCTAAGAATCTGGCGATGATCACGATGATGATGAGAGCCGGCGCGGTCAGAGCGAAGGTGGCTACAAGAGCGCCGGGGATCCCGGCGGCGTGGTAGCCGGCATAGGTGGCCATATTAACGCCAAGAGGGCCGGGAGTACTCTCGCTGATGGCGATCATATTAGTCAGTTCCTGAGCGGTATACCAGTCATATCTTTCGGTCAGTTCCATAAGGAAAGGCAGGGTAGCCATTCCTCCTCCGATGGAAAAAAGGCCGATTTTAAAGAATTCATAGGCGAGGGTGAGGTAGATCACAGTGATTTCCTCCCCTCGATTTTTTTGGCAGTGATACCCGCGATGCCTGCCAGAATGATGATAAGAGCCGTAGGAACGGGAGAGAAGCAGGAAAGGAGAAACGAGATGAGAAAAATAGCGGCGCCCAGTTTGTCAACCACACCTCTGCGGATCATCTGGATGGTAGTATTGATCATCAATGCACAGACCGCGGCCCGGATGCCGGAAAGAGCATGTACGACCACCGACAGGTGGATAAAATTCTGCAGGATAGAAGCAATCAGACAGATGATGATGATAGAGGGAGAGATCACGCCAAAAGTGGCGACGATCCCGCCCAGGATCCCTGCCTGTCTGTAGCCCACATAGGTTGCTGTATTTACGGCGATAACGCCGGGGGTGCACTGGCCGATGGCATACATATCCAGAACTTCTTCCTCTTGGCACCATTTGCGGTTCTCTACAATCTCCCGCTGCAGCATGGGGAGCATGGCCATTCCGCCGCCGAACGTCAGTCCGCCGATCTTGGCGAAGCTGATATAGAGTTCTCCCAGTAATTTCGTTTTCATGTACGTATCCTCAAGTTGGTTTTTGATTTAAATAAGATCAAGAATTTCTACAGCAGGTGTTCCATGATCAGGGCGTAGACCTCTTGATTTTTGCGGGTCCAGTTCCCAGATATGGCTTGGGCCTCGTCTTCCGAGGGAACAGTGACTGTCAGATCGATAAGAGGGGCGCCCTGTTCGATCACCTGGCACTGGACGGCGTACTGACCGGAGGAAGTCCGGTAATAGTCCGCCTTGATAGAGACCTCATTTTTCAGATCATATTTCTTGTTTTTTAAGAAGTCATCGATATCCTTTTGTATGGCTGGGGAAATATCATCTTTGAAATAATGGATTGTTTCTTCCCCTTCTTCTGTGAGATGGAAAAAGGTCCGGCTGTGGGTAGACTCTTCCCGGATAAAACCTGAGTCCGCCAGCTCGGAGATGGCTTGCTGGAGTTTGAAATATGTGGTATATCCCTCGTCCAGTACAAACTCAGAGATCTGTGAATTGGTCAGGGGGAAATCCACCTTGTCCAGCATATATAAAACGATCAATTTATAGAGTTTAAAACTTTCTGCCATTAAGACAACTCCTTTCCTTGCCAGATATTTCTCTGTTTTAAATAGGAATGTATCTGATTCAGCACCCGCCGCTTGTCTCTGCTCCAGGAGGGAGCGATAAGAAGAGACTTGGGACCGTCGCCGGTCAGGCGATGGATCACGATGTCAGGATGGATGTGCGAGATACATAAGCCCAGAAGCTCTATATATTCTTCCATGGAAGGAATCCAGAAAGGATTAGCTTGGAAGTACTCTGCCAGGTCGGTGCCCTTCAGGATATGCAGCAATTGAAGTTTAAGCCCTTGGATATCCATTTGGTTGAGATAACGCAGAGTGTCCAGCATCATATCAGAAGTCTCGCCGGGCAGGGCGAGGATGGTATGGACGATTACTTCGATGCCGGCGGCACGGAGTTCAGAAACCGCCTGTTCAAAGACAGACAGAGGATAACCTCTCCGGATAAAGCGGGCGGTATCTTCGTGAATGGTCTGAAGCCCTAGTTCCACCCATACAGGCTTGATCTGGTTTAACTCTTTAAGCAGATCAATGACATCTCTGGGAAGACAGTCCGGCCGGGTAGCTATGGCGAGAACGCGAACTTCCGGATGGGAGACCGCCTCAGTGAAGATCTGCCTCAGATAAGAAACAGGTCCATAGGTGTTGGAATAAGCCTGAAAGTAAGCGATATAGGAACTTCCGCCATACTTGCGGGAAACCAGTTCCTTTGCCTGTTGGATCTGGTCGGAGATAGAGAGCGAAGAAGACGCGGCAAAATCTCCCGACCCGCCCTGGCTGCAGAAGATACATCCTCTGGTCCCCAGGGTCCCGTCCCGGTTGGGACAGGTCATACCTCCGTTTAGAGAAAGCTTATAGAGTTTCCCGCCGTAGGTTTCTTTTAAGTAGTAGTCCAGTGAATGGTAGCGTCTTTCGCCCCAACGCACAGCCATATGCTGACAGATCCTTTCTGAAAATTAACGATATTCCGTTTATTATCATATCATCCCTAAAAGCTTGAAGCAACAAAGTTTCCTATAAAGTTCCCATAAAGTTTAGGAAAAAAGCTTTAAAAAAGGAAAGATATGTAGTATAATAATCCCATATTTTCCAAGAAGTCGATTCAGACTGTGATTCCCGTTGTGAGCAGTTTTAAGAGAAAATGAATATAAATGAAAGGAATAGTTTCGGAAAATGATGAGAGAAAAGTATGAATCTCTGCCGGTTGCCACGTTGAGAGATCTGGCAAAAGCAAGAGGCATCAAAGGCATTTCGGCGGCGAAAAAAGCGGAACTGGTGGAACTTATGCTCCAGGAAGATGAAAAGGAAAAGAAGGCTGAGAAGAACACGGTCAAAGAAATGTCTGCCAATACAGGAGACCGGGAAGTGCACGATATCGACAAACTGGACAGCGGCGTTGTAGCCCGCGGAATCCTGGAAGTGCTGCCGGATGGCTATGGTTTTATCAGAAGCGACAACTATCTGCCCGGAGAGAATGACGTCTATGTCTCTCCATCCCAGATCCGTAAATTCAATCTGAAAACAGGCGATATCCTGGAAGGGCATACCCGTATAAAGACACAGCAGGAGAAATTCAGCGCCCTTCTTTATCTGACTAAGATCAATGAGATCGATCCTATGAAGGCCATGCGCAGGGCGAACTTTGAGGACATGACTCCGATCTTCCCGGATGAACGGCTGAAATTGGAGCGGGGAAGGACAAGCACGGCCATGCGCATCATGGATTTATTGTCTCCTATTGGAAAGGGACAGAGAGGAATGATCGTATCTCCCCCGAAGGCGGGTAAAACGACGCTTTTAAAGCAGGTAGCTCTATCTGTGCGGCAGAATAATCCAGAGATCCATCTTTTGATCCTTCTGATCGATGAGCGGCCGGAAGAGGTAACGGACATCAAAGAGACCATCGAAGGAGAAAATGTGGAAGTTATCTATTCTACCTTTGATGAACTTCCGGAGCATCACAAGCGGGTGTCGGAGATGGTGATCGAGAGAGCCAAACGTCTGGTGGAGCATAAGAAGGATGTCATGATCTTGCTGGACAGTATCACAAGGCTTGCCAGGGCATACAATCTGACGGTGCCGCCATCAGGGAGGACTCTTTCCGGCGGTCTGGACCCGGCTGCCCTGCATATGCCCAAACGGTTCTTTGGAGCGGCCCGGAATATGAGAGAAGGCGGAAGTTTGACGATTCTCGCGACGGCGCTGGTTGATACGGGAAGCAAGATGGATGATGTGATCTATGAAGAGTTCAAAGGAACCGGAAATATGGAGCTGGTACTCGACCGGAAGCTGTCAGAGAAACGGATGTTCCCGGCTATTGATATTCCCAAATCCAGCACCAGAAGAGAGGATCTTCTGCTTAGCAGGGAGGAACTGGAAGCGGTGGAGACTATGCGCCGCGCTCTCAACGGTCTGCGCTCGGACGAGGCGGTGGACAATATCCTGACTATGTTCTCCCATACCCGCAACAATATGGAATTAATACAAATGGTAAAAAAGACAAAATTAATATAGACAACAGGCGGCTTTTGTGGTACAATAAAAAAGCTGTTTAGAAAACGAAATATCATCGCGTTTTGCGAAGCATAATAAAGAAGAGGTGAAATCATGAAACAGGGAATCCATCCAGAATATTACCAGGCAACGGTAACTTGTAACTGCGGAAATACGTTTGTGACAGGCTCTACAAACAAAGATATCCACGTAGAAATCTGTTCCAAGTGCCATCCATTCTACACGGGACAGCAGAAAGCTGCTCAGGCTCGCGGCCGTGTTGATAAGTTCAATAAGAAGTACGGAATGGGTAAATAAGTTTACAAGTGTAGGGTTGAGGTTTGAAGATCTCAACCCTTTTTAGCTTGGATAAGGTTTTTAAAGGAGTATTATGAAATCATCGAATATTGGAGGCCAGGCGGTCCTGGAAGGCATCATGATGAAACACAAAGATGATTACGCCGTGGCGGTTCGTAAACCGGACGGTGAGATTTTTGTGCAGAAAGATACCTACCAAGGGATCATTAAATGGAAGCCGCTGACGACCATACCCTTCGTCCGGGGAATCTTTAACTTTATTGATTCTATGGTGCTGGGAATCAAAACTTTGACTTTTTCCGCCAGTTTCTACGAGGAGGACAAGGAAGAGAAGCCGCTGACAGAAGCGGAAGCAGTGAAGAAGGAACGCCGGGAAAAATGGATCATGGGCGGGACGGTGGCCTTTTCTGTAGTGGCCGCGGTGGCTATCTTTATGGTACTGCCTTATTTCCTATCTTCCCTTTTGGGATCCTGGATCCCTTCCTACCATGTGCGGACGGTGATCGAAGGATTCGTGCGGATTGGCATATTCATCATCTATGTACTGCTCATTTCCAGAATGGAAGACATCCAGCGGACTTTTATGTATCATGGGGCGGAGCATAAGTGTATCAATTGTATTGAACATGGCCTGCCGCTGACGGTGGAGAATGTGAAGATTAGTTCCAGGCAGCACAAACGCTGCGGGACCAGCTTCTTGTTCTTTGTGCTGGCAGTCAGCATCATTCTGCTGCTTTTGATCCGGGTAGAATCCCCGGTCATGCGTGCGGCAGTCCGGGTGCTGCTGCTTCCGGTGATCGCGGGAGTCTCTTATGAGATCTTGAAGCTGGCTGGGAGAAGCGAGAATCCAATTGTGAATTTCTTAAGTAAGCCGGGGCTTGCGATACAGAAACTGACCACCAAAGAGCCGGATGAAAGTATGATCGAAGTGGCGATCGCGGCGGTGGAAGCGGTATTTGACTGGAGAGTGTATGAAGCAGAGAATTTTGACACTCCATCAGATGTACCAGGAGGGGAAAAGTCGGCTTGAAGCATCCGGCGTGCTGGATGCGGATCTGGACGCCTGGTATCTGCTGGAATATGTGACAGGAAAAACGAAAGCGGAGTATTACGGGAATCCCAAGGAAGAGATGGGGGAAGAAATAATCTCCCGCTACGAGAAAGCGGTAGACGAAAGAGCCCGGAGGATCCCTCTGCAGCATATCACCGGGGAGCAGGAGTTCATGGGATTTCCCTTCCGGGTCAATGAGCATGTGCTGATCCCAAGACAGGATACGGAACTTTTGGTAGAAGAAGCCCTGAAGATCCTGGAGCCGGAAATGAAGATCTTAGATCTGTGCACCGGGTCTGGCTGCATTCTCCTAAGTCTTATGAAGATGGGAGAAGAAAAAGGAATCAGAGGTCTTACCGGGACTGGTGCGGATATTTCCAGAGAAGCGCTTGAAGTGGCGGAAGAAAATGGGAAATGCCTGAAGATCCCAGCGGAAAGGGTTAGATGGATAGAGAGTGATCTGTTTGGACAGGTGAATGGCGCCTTTGATCTGCTCGTATCCAATCCGCCCTATATCCCTACAGAAGAGATCGAGGAGCTTCAGGATGAAGTGCGGCTCCATGATCCCAGAATCGCCTTGGATGGCCATGATGACGGACTGTATTTCTACCGCGGGATCGCGGGGGAGAGCGGCGCGTATCTGGAAGACGGCGCCTGGGTCCTTCTGGAGATCGGATGGGACCAGGGGGAAGCGGTTCGGGAGCTGCTGGAAGATGCGGGATATCAGGATGTGGAAGTAAAGAAAGACCTGGCGGGAAACGACCGTGTGGTCCGAGGAAGATATAGAAAGCAAAGAGCCCTTGAGAAAGCGGCGTTGAGATAGAAAGGCGTAAAGGAGGAAACGAGAGATGTTTGATAAATTGGAAGATCTGCTCATCCGTTTGGATGAGATCTTAAGCGAGCTTCAGGAGCCGGATGTGGCCAATGACCAGGAACGGTTTCGGAAGCTGATGAAAGAACAGAACGAACTGACTCCCATCGTGGAGGCGTATAAGGAATATAAGGCCAGTAAACAGGCGATCCAGGACAGCCTGGATATGCTGGAGGAAGAAAGCGATGAGGAAATGCGGGAGCTGGCCAAGGAAGAGTTAAGCGAGGCTAAAGCCAGGGTGGAAGAGCTGGAGCATGAGCTGAAGATCCTGCTTCTGCCAAAAGACCCCAATGATGACAAGAACGTTATGGTGGAGATCCGCGCGGGAGCCGGCGGAGACGAGGCGGCGCTGTTCGCGGCGGAGATCTACCGGATGTATCTCCATTATGCGGAAGGCCGCCGGTGGAAGGTGGAGATGATCTCCGTGAACGAGAACGGCATCGGCGGTTTCAAAGAATGCGTGTTCATGATCACTGGCCAGGGAGCCTATTCCCGGCTGAAATACGAAAGCGGCGTCCACCGGGTACAGCGTGTCCCGGAGACAGAGAGCGGCGGCCGTATCCACACCTCTACGGTGACGGTGGCGATTATGCCGGAAGCGGAAGAAGTGGACGTGGTGATCGATGAAAAAGATATCCGTATCGACGTAATGCGAGCATCCGGAAACGGCGGCCAGTGCGTCAATACTACAGACTCCGCTGTACGTCTGACCCATTATCCTACCGGGATCGTGATCTACAGCCAGACAGAAAAGTCTCAGCTTCAGAATAAAGAGAAGGCGTTCAAACTGCTCCGTTCTAAGCTGTACGATCTGGAGATGGAGAAAAAGCAGGCTTCCGAGGCAGAGGCCAGAAGAAGCCAGATCGGTACCGGAGACCGGTCCGAGAAGATCCGTACCTACAACTTCCCCCAGGGAAGAGTGACGGACCACCGGATCAAGCTGACTCTGCATAAGCTGGACTCTGTGCTGAACGGAGATCTGGACGAGATCATCGACAGCCTGACCGCGGCAGACCAGGCGGCAAAGCTGGCGAATATGAATGAAGAAGGATAAAAAGGGACAGGGCATTTTCAATTAGGGCCGGGGGATTTTTAAAAATCCCCCGGCCCTAATTGACATTCCAGCCCCC
>CABPCP010000036.1 GCA_902406105.1 uncultured Mordavella sp. | reverse complement strand
GGGGGATTTTTAAAAATCCCCCGGCCCCAATTAAAAATGCCCTGTCCCTTTTTGACAAATTATTCTCCAAGCCCGCCTTCAATCGCCTCTACCATCGCCCGCATCGCTTCTTCTTCATCCTCGCCATCGCAGATCAGAACGATTTCATCTCCCGACTTGATACATGCGCCAAGCACGCTTAAGACGCTTTTCGCGTTGGCGTTCATCATATCGTTGTATTCAAACATTACTTTACACTTATAATTACTGGCCGTATTACAGAAGATCCCGGCTGGCCGCAGATGCAGTCCCGTTGGATTTAGAATTTTGATCTTTCGTCTTACCATGGTCACTCCCCGTCCTATTCTTTTTCCTCTAATACTATTTGTATGCTGACCTCAGTCTCTAGTGCGCAGTCCTCCGGCAGTTCTACCGCCACCGGAACCGTATAGGATCCAGCTTCCGTATAATCCGTCAGGTCGATGCTGACTTTTTTCTCCAGACTTAAAGAATCCAGCGACTCTCTTGGTCCTCGGATATGAACTTCCAGAGCCTCGGCCTGATCGTAATTCAGAACCAGATCCTCGGAAAGATTATTGACGATCACTGAACTCGGAGTCACATCAAATACTCTCGTCCCATCCTTTTCCACAGAAATGGTCACCGCTACAGATCCTGCGTTTTCATCCGCCAGGCTTACATTATCCGGGGTATAACCGGAAATATCTACGACCTGCTCCGTCCTCTTTGTCAAGCCTGACAGTTCCAGAGCGGAAGCCGGAATATTGATTTCTGATATATCATCCAACGCATCTTTGCTTCCCGAAATCTGGATCTCTTCCGGTTCATATGTAATTCCAACAAATTCATAACCGTCGGCCGCGCTGATCCTGGACGTATCAAAAACAATCGGCACGCTCTTTGTCTGATAGAGCTCAACACTCACAGATACGCCTTCGTCACCCAGATTGTTGGTAAGCAGAGACTGATCGATCTCGTCGCCTTCCTCGTCATAAAGTACCAGTTCTGAGGAAAGCACCGCATCCTGAGAAAGCCCGGATACATTGACGCTGGCTTCTACCCTGTCAATCTGATCCACCACAGATTTAGGACCGCGGATGGAAACGTTCTCTGGAACTGCCTGGATATCTCCCAGCACATATCCGTCTCTGACCGTTCCCGTTGTCGTCGGCACGATCGGGAAACTCTTCGTCTCCTCATCTTCCAGCCGCACCTGAAGATTCCTTGGCGAAGCTTCCGCATCTACATAATCATATCCTTCAATGCTGATACTGATCGGTATCTGCGTCTTTAACGTTAACTCCCGCATATCTGCGGTAGCCGTAATATTCTCCTGTCCGATCCGGTTTAAGACGGACCGCCTGGCCGTCACCGTCACATCCACCGTCTGTGTGTCGTCTACAATTTGAAACGTCTGCTGCTCTTCCGCCAGAACTTCCTGGTTGATCACAGTAACAGCCACATCCTGATAAGTCGCGCTGGTAACCGGGTCATCGATATTAACCACCAGCAGCCACAGCATCCCTGCCGCTAAAAAGGCTAATATCTTAAGACCAAGATTATTCATTAGTCTTGTCTTCATGTTTATGCCTTCCTTTCCACAAAGATGCCCATTTTTTCGTTTCTGATTTTCTATTCCTGATATATTCCAGCTTTTCCCGAAGCTGTTCTCTTGTCACATCCCGCTGAAGCTGTCCCCCCTGGGCAACAGACACCGCGCCTGTCTCTTCCGATACTACTACGATCAGCGCATCGCTGACTTCACTCATTCCCACAGCTGCCCGGTGCCTTGTTCCAAGTTCCTTGCTAAGCCCCATATTGTCAGAAAGCGGGAGATAACAGGTGGCAGAAACAATCCTGTCCCCGCGTATGATGATCGCCCCATCGTGCAGAGGCGTATTATGCTCGAAAATATTCATCAGAACCTGCATAGAAACCAGACAGTCCATATGGATTCCCGTGCTTTCGTATTCCGTCAGACGGATCGCCTGTTCCACAACGATCAGCGCTCCCGTTTTTACACGTCCCATATTATAGGCCGCATCAATGATATTTTCCACCGTCTCTTCGCTGAAACGAATATACTCCTTCCCCACTTCCAAAGGGACTACTGAACTTAAAAAACGTTTCTCTCCCAGTTTCTCCAAGCCTCTGCGCAGCTCCGGCTGGAACACTACGACCGCCGCGGTAGCGATCACTGTGACTGCGTTCCTGGCCAGATAAAGGATCGTATTCATCTGGAAGATCGCCGCAAACAAAATGAATACCGCGAGCACCAGAATACCTTTTAGCAGCATCCAAGCTTTCGTATTCTTGATCCATATGATCAACTGATAGATCAAAAAGGTGAGGATCAGGACTTCCAGAACGTCCGTCAGACGAATCTCCGGAAAATAAAAGCCAGAAACTCGCTCTAAAAACGCTGAAATCTGTCGTTCCATTCTGTCACTCCCCTTTCTTTGCTATCACTGCATATTATCATTTATTTCCCCATGTCCAGATCATCTTTCAAACTCTGGGTCAAAAGCATTTTGTCAACTTCCTCCATGTCATGCTTTTTCGCGGAAGGCCCTCTCCTCGGCGTATGCCGTTCCCCTCTCTCCTTCTGGGAAGTTCCATTCTTCCGGGTCCCTTTGCCCGCTCTGCGTCTGACTTCCTTTGGATCGATGATCTCGGTCTCCTGCCGCTCATTGATCCGTTTCACCGTCTTCTCAGGTGTTGCCACAGACAGTTTCGGAACCGCTTTCACATAATAGTAATATTCATCATCCTCATATTGGAGATTCTCACTTCTGGCATAATCTACTGAGAAGAAAAACAGCTCCAGGATCAGTCCGATCAATACCGCGGCGATATTTCCAACGATCAGAGAAATATAAGAAGTATGTACTCCCAAAGCAATATCTCCGATTACGATCAGGATCACATTGGCTACCGCTCCCGCCCCGATGGAAATCTTCCAGGCATGATCCATCGCCTGCCGGCGAAGCGTGTATACCAGCAAGAAACAGATGATAAACGCGACGATCACCACCCACATCTCTTTACTCTGAAAGACCTGTTTTACATACGCGGATACCTGCGCCATGATTCCATCCGCCCCTTGGCCCTCCAGTCCGGACGCCGCCGTTTTTACATAATCCATCATATAGTAGACAATGGTTCCGCAGGAGATCGCCACCAGACATACAGGTGTCGCCGCCAGTCCATAAGCGATGGGAATCACATACGGAATATTCAGCATAAACGCGATCGGAGTCAAAAGCACCACCATCGCCATCTTAGGCGTCAGACGGAAATAAAAGATATACATGATCAGAAAGACCATTGCCGTTACCGCCAGCACTCCCAGAGACACGACATACATATGTACCAAAATCAGCGCTGTCGCGGCCAGCACAGTTATGATCGGCGGGAAAAAGGTACAGATGACCGCCAGCGCCAGTGTTGCCGCCGGCGAAGCTGCCATCGAAAGAAAGCCCACATTGTCATTGATCAGATAAAAAGCTGTCAAAGCCACCACAAACTGAACCGCTTTATCAAAAATTCTGGAATGGGACGCGTAAAGCTCCTGAAGCCTCCCGCGGATTACAAATATATTATCCATCTATTTCTTCTCCTTTTCATACATCTTAAGCAGTCTTGTCAGATTGTGATTGTATTTCTTCACTCTCTGTCTCGCCTGTCTATGCTTTCGATTAAAAACATGGCTGGACACTACCGCGTAAACGATCACCAGGACGAAATATCCAACGATCGCCAAAAGCCCCATAATAATGATCAGACCGGTAGACATGCTGTTCATCAGAGAATCCAGTCCGGCCAAAACGATCAGCGCCCCCAGGCAGACATACCCTGCCGTCACCCAGAGAATGGAACATAAAATGTGGAGAGCCGCATAGTCCTTGCGATAATACTCGCTGATTTTAAAATCTTCCTTTCCCTGCGTCTCTTCGTAAAAGGCAAGCTTCGTCATCAATTTTATTTTCTGCTCGTCTAACATGACACACCTCAGAATCTAATTTTCGTAATTTAAACATCATTTTTAGTATAACAAATCTCAGTATCCTTGTCCAATACTTATAGTTAAAAAATAGACTTTTTCCGCTCCGCCGTCTTTTAGCGCTTTCGCCGCGCTGCTGACCGTATTCCCCGTGGTGTATATATCATCTATCAGGAGTACCGTGCTCCCTTTTTTCAAGCGTTTTTCCATCCGAAACGCCCCGGAAAGATTCTGCCGTCTCTCTTGGTGTCCCAGCTTCTTTTGCGCCGTTGTGCAGCGGCTCCTTATCAGCGCCTTACTCTCCACCAAAACTCCGGTAAGGCGGCTCAGTTCCAACGCCAGGATTTCCGCCTGATTATATCCTCTTTGCCGTTTCCTGCGAGGATGGAGCGGAATCGGAATAATGCAGTCCGGCCGCCACTGACGGATGACCGTCCCAAACCGGGCCGCCATCTCTTTTGCGTAATAATACCCAAATACTCTCTGGTTATGATACTTAAACCAATAGATCGATGTGCTGACAGGCTTCCTATGAAGCCACAGGCTCATGCCTCTGTCATAATAATGATGTGTATGCCCGCAGTCCGCGCAATATTCCTGCGTTTCGCTAAGAACTGGTTTCCCGCATTTCATACACCTTGGCTCTTCCACCAGGATACGGTTGATCTTTTTCCTGCAGGAAGGGCAGATTCCTTCCCAAAAGGCCCTGCCGCAGAACGGACAGATCTCCGGCCAGAATAGTTTCTCAAAACACTCTTTTATCTGTTTCAATCAAATTCACGGATTCGCTCTGCCAGACTGGTATTCCGATCCTGCTCTTCCGTATTCTGGATCATTTCCCTGAATACCGTCTCACTCCCCACCAACGTCACACATTTTCTGGCCCTCGTCACCGCGGTGTACAGGAGATTGCGGTGATACAGCTGTCTCGGTCCCTGGAGCAGCGGGATCACTACCGCCGGATACTCGCTTCCCTGGGACTTATGTATGGTGATCGCATAGGCCAGCTCTAGCTCTTCTAAAAGGGCAAAAGGGTAAGTGACCAGACGCTGCTCGTCGTACTCCACCGTTATGGTCTCCTCGTAAGAATTGATCTTACGGACGATCCCCATATCCCCGTTAAAGATCCCAAGTCCTTTATCCACCGTCATTCCATACCGGGTCTTAACTTCCCATTCCAATTGGTAGTTATTCTTGATCTGCATGACCTTGTCCCCTTCCCGGAACAAACGGTCTCCATAAGTCCTCTCCTGCTTTCCTTCCTCTGGCGGATTCAAGTACTGCTGCAGGATCTGGTTCAGCCGCTCCACACCCAGCGCGCCTTTCCGCATCGGCGTTAACACCTGGATATCGTAAGGCCTAGCGTCTACATAAGGCGGCAGCTTCTTCTGGATCAACGTAATAAGGATACTGATGATCACATTAGGATCCTGCCGTTTCAAAAAGAAAAAGTCTCTGCTTTTATTATCCAGGGTCACTTCCTCTCCCCGGTTGATCTTATGGGCGTTGACTACAATATCGCTTTCTCCCGCCTGCCGGAAGATCTTCGTCAGCATCACCACTGGGAAACAATGGGAGTCGATCAAATCTTTGAGCACGCTTCCCGGCCCAACGCTGGGAAGCTGGTTCCTATCTCCCACCAGGATCAGTCTTGTTCCCGGGATCACCGCGGACAGAAGCGCATGCATAAGCGGCAGATCCACCATAGACATCTCGTCTATGATCAGCACGTCTGTTTCCAGCGGATTCTCTTCATTTTTCGCGAAGCCGCCGTTTCTTTCTTCCTCCGGATTCCCATTCACTTCTAAAAGCCGATGGATGGTCTGGGCTTCGTACCCTGTGGCCTCTGTCATCCGCTTCGCCGCTCTCCCCGTAGGAGCCGCCAGCAGGATTTCCATTCCCTCGCTTCGAAAGAAATGGATCATGGCGTTGATGGTGGTAGTCTTCCCAGTCCCCGGACCTCCCGTCAGGATCAAGATCCCCTGCCGCGCCGCTTCCGCCACAGCTTTCCTTTGCATCTCATCCAGGGAAAGGCCCGCATTCTCTTCGATCGCGTGGATCCTGCGCTCCAGCGCCGCTTCGTCCGTCTCACAGCGCACGTTGAGATCGTGGAGCATTTTTGCCGTGTTCAGTTCCAGGTAATAGTAATGGGATGCGTAGACTCTTACTCCGTCTTCGCCTTCTTTCAGGACCACTTTTTTCTCCATGGCCAGATCCATCAGATATTTCTCGATATGCTCGATCTGAACGCCTAAAAGGTTCCCCGCCCTTACCAGCAGAGCCTCCTGCCTCAGATAGACATGCCCTTCCCCAACACTCTGGAGAAGAGTGTAGAAAATACCGCTGCGGATGCGGTAGTCAGAATCCGTATGGATCCCAACTCTGGCCGCGATCTCATCAGCGGTCTTGAATCCCACGCCAGCCACCTGATCTGCTAACTGGTATGGATTTTCTTCTATAATGCGGTAAACACCTGTTCCATAATGCTGATAGATCTTTACCGCCAGCGCCGTTGTGATCCCATATTTCTGCAAAAAGATCATAGCCTGGCGCATATCCTTTTTCTCTTCCACCTGAATGGCGATCTCCCTGGCTTTCCTCTCGCTGATGCCTTTGATCTCCGCCAGACGTTCCGGCTCTTCCTCTATGATGCGGAACGTGTCTTCCCGGAATTTCTTCACGATCCTTCCGGCCAAAGCCGCGCCCACGCCTTTTACCGCTCCGGAGCCAAGATAACGCTCAATGGACATCAGATCCTCCGGCTCACAGATCCTGGAGCTTGTCACCTGTAATTGGGTGCCGTACATCTTATGCACAGTGAACTCACCAGTCAGTTCCAGCAGTTCCCCTTCCTCGATATAGTGGAACTTCCCCACACAGGTCAGATCTCCGTCCGAATTATTCAGGTTAAATATGGTATATCCGTTATCCTCATTGCGAAACACAATGTGTTCTACATATCCTTTGATCGTTTCCATTTATCTCATCAGTATTCTTTCCGTCCACTCATAAACTCTACAAATTGTCCCGTCCCGATCGCAACTACCTTCATGGGATCTTCCGCTGTCATGGTGTTGATGCCTGTCCGCTCCTCGATCAGTTCTTCCAGGCCCCGCAGCATAGATCCTCCTCCGGTCAGGACGATCCCCCGGTCCAAAATATCCGCGGACAATTCCGGCGGCGTACGCTCCAGCACTCCGATCACAGCTTCCACGATCTGACCTGTAGTCTCCCGCAGAGCTTCCTCGGTCTCCGAGGATGTGACCGTTACCGTCTTAGGAAGGCCGGTCACCAGATTCCTGCCCCGTACCTCCACCGCTTCTTCTTCCACCAGCGGATAAGTTGTCCCGATTTTGATTTTAATATCTTCCGCCGTACGCTCGCCGATCAGAAGATTATGCTTCTTCCTCATATAGCGGACAATCGCCTCGTCAAAATCATCTCCGGCAATCTTAATAGAAGTGTTTACTACTGTACCGCCAAGAGAAATGACCGCGATATCCGTTGTGCCGCCTCCAATATCAACGATCATGTTGCCGCAGGGTTTGGAAATGTCGATTCCCGCACCGATGGCTGCCGCCACTGGTTCTTCGATCAAGTTGACTTCCCGCGCGCCCGCCGCGTAGGTAGCCTCCTCCACCGCTTTTTTCTCCACCTCTGTAACGCCGCTTGGCACACAGATACTGATCCTTGGTTTCTTGAATGTCCGTTTTCCCATGGCCTTCTGGACAAAATATTTGATCATTTTCTCTGTTACTGTATAGTCCGAGATCACGCCCTGGCGCAGCGGCCGGATGGCGACGATATTCCCCGGCGTCCTTCCCAGCATAAGCCGGGCTTCTTCCCCGATCGCCTTAATGGCATTGGTGTCTCTGTCAAAAGCCACCACAGACGGTTCTTTTAAAATAACACCCTTGCCCTTGATATAGACAAGGATGCTGGCTGTTCCCAAATCAATTCCGATATCTACCGACATTCTTAATCCCCTTCCATCATTCTGTCTATCTTCATTATCATTTGTTTTGATTTTGCATGTACCATTATAATGAACTTTCCGTAAAATGGAAACCCCTTTTTTCCTTAAATCTTTGTGAAAGAAGACTCCTCCCTGTCGGAAAAACGCCCTATCTGTCGAGCATTGCGCGGATATATTTCCCCGTATAGGATTCCGGACAGTCAGCCACTTCCTCCGGCGTACCCTGAACGATGACTGTTCCTCCTCCATCGCCTCCTTCCGGTCCCATGTCGATGATATAATCAGCCGTCTTGATCACATCCAGGTTATGTTCGATAACGATCACTGTATTCCCATCCGCCGCCAGTCTATGCAGGATTTCCGTCAGTTTGTGGACGTCTGCGAAATGGAGGCCTGTCGTAGGTTCATCCAGGATGTAAATGGTCTTCCCAGTGCTGCGTTTGCTCAATTCCGCCGCCAGCTTGATCCGCTGGGCCTCCCCGCCGGAAAGCTGGGTGGAAGGCTGTCCCAGACGGATGTAAGACAGCCCCACATCATACAGCGTTTCCATTTTCCTGCGAATGCTGGGCACATGCTCAAAGAAGTGAAGGGCTTCCTCCACCGTCATATTCAGCACATCATAAATATTCTTTCCTTTGTATTTTACCTCCAAAGTCTCTCGGTTATACCGTTTTCCATGACAAACCTCGCAGGGTACATACACATCTGGAAGGAAATGCATTTCTATTTTTAAAATGCCGTCCCCGCTGCAGGCTTCGCAGCGTCCCCCCTTGACATTGAAGCTGAATCTTCCCTTTTTATAGCCTTTTGCTTTCGCGTCCGGCGTGGCCGCAAACAGATCCCGGATCAGATCAAACACGCCTGTATAAGTAGCCGGATTCGACCGGGGCGTCCGACCGATAGGGGACTGATCGATAGCGATCACTTTGTCCAGATTCTCAATTCCTTCAATATCTTTATGTTTTCCGGGAATCGTCCTTGCCCGGTTTAATTCTCGCGCCAGCCTCTTGTAAACGATCTCGTTAATGAGCGAACTTTTCCCTGACCCTGAAACTCCGGTGACGCAGGTCATAATGCCAAGCGGGATCTGAACCTCGATATTCTTCAGATTATTCTCCTTTGCTCCCAAAACCTTCAGCCATCCGGAAGGCTTTCCCCGATGATCCGGAACCGGAATCTTCGTCTTCCCGCTCAAATATGCGCCGGTAATAGAATTGGGATTCTTCATGATCTCTTCCGCGGTTCCTACCGCCACTACTTCTCCGCCATGTTCTCCCGCGCCGGGGCCGATATCTACAATATAATCCGCCTCTCGCATGGTGTCCTCGTCATGTTCCACCACAAGGACCGAATTCCCAAGATCCCGCAGATGCTTAAGTGTGCCTAAAAGTTTGTCGTTATCCCTCTGATGCAGGCCGATACTGGGCTCATCCAGAATATATGCCACGCCCACAAGGCCGGAGCCGATCTGGGTAGCCAGCCGGATCCGCTGAGCTTCCCCGCCGGACAAGGTTCCCGTTGCTCTTGCCAGAGTCAGATAATCCAGTCCCACATCGTTTAGGAAGCGGGTTCTTGCCTGGATTTCTTTTAGGATCTGTCCCCCGATCATCATCTGCTGTTTATTCAGCTTCAGATTCTGCAGGAATTTCTGCAGTTTTTCTATGGACAAGGCCGTCACTTCCGCAATGTTCTTCCCGCCTACGGTAACGGCCAGGGCTTCTGGTTTCAAACGCTGGCCGCCGCATTTATGGCAGGGCGTAATACGCATGAATTCTTCATACTCCGCCTTCATAGCCTCCGACCCGGTCTCCCGGTAGCGGCGTTCCACATTCTTGATCAGTCCCTCAAAGGCCACGTCATAGACGCCTTCTCCCCGCTGTCCGCGGTAACGGACCTTTATTTCTCTGCCTCCAGTTCCATGGATCAGGATATCCTGGATCTTCTTGGGATATTTCTGAAAAGGAGTCTCCAGGGAGAACCCATACTCCTGGCTCAGCGCATCCAGGATCGCGTAAGTAAAGCTCTTCTTATCCGTACAGGACTGCCACCCAAGTACGGTAATCGCCCCTTCCGCAATACTTAAGCTTTTATCCGGGATCATCAGATCCTCGTCAAACTCCATCTTATATCCCAGTCCGAAACACTCTGGGCAGGCTCCAAAAGGATTGTTAAAAGAGAAACTTCTCGGCTCGATCTCCGCAATGCTGATGCCGCAGTCCGGACAAGAAAAACTCTGACTGAAATTGATCGGTTCTCCGCCGATCACATCAACTGTCATTAGGCCTTCCGCCAGATGGAGCACATCCTCAATCGAATCTGTCAGACGTTTCTCAATGCCTGGCTTCACTACCAGCCGGTCCACAATGATCTCTATATTGTGCTTGATATTCTTATCTAACTGGATCTCTTCCGACAGTTCGTATAAATTCCCGTCAATACGTACCCGCACGTATCCGCTTTTCTTGGCCCGGTCCAGAAGCTTGGCGTGGGTCCCTTTCCTTCCCCGTACCACCGGGGCCAGGAGCTGGATCTTGGTCCGTTCCGGCAGCTCCATGATCTGGTCTACCATCTGATCCACCGTCTGTTTCTTGATTTCTTTGCCGCAGTTTGGACAATGGGGAATCCCCACCCTTGCGTAAAGAAGACGGAAATAATCGTAGATCTCCGTCACTGTCCCCACCGTGGATCTGGGGTTCCGATTCGTGGATTTCTGATCGATGGAGATAGCCGGAGAAAGCCCCTCAATGCTCTCCACATCCGGTTTCTCCATCTGCCCCAGGAACTGTCTTGCGTATGAGGACAGGGATTCCATATACCTTCTCTGTCCTTCCGCGTATATGGTATCAAAAGCCAGGGAGGATTTTCCAGAACCGGACAGTCCTGTCAGGACTACCAGTTCGTTTCTGGGAATATCCAAATCTATTTTCTTCAGATTATGTTCATTGGCTCCCCGGATCTTAATATATTGTCTGCTGTCTTTTTCTTCCATAATTCTTCCCTTCTATTATTCTTTGATCAGCTTCTTTAACTCAACCATTTTGTCCCGAAGCTCGGCAGCCGCCTCGAAGTTCAGTTCCGCCGCGGCTTTCTTCATCTGCTTGGTGATATCCTTGATCAGCTTCTCCAATTCCTCTTCGCTCATGGATTCCGGATCCTTCTCCATCCGCAGTTCTTCTGCCGCGATCTTCTTGGAAATGCTGATGATATCCCGCACGCCTTTCTTAATGGTCTGAGGCGTGATGCCGTGTTCTTCGTTATAAGCCATCTGCACATTCCGCCGGCGCATGGTCTCATCAATAGCTTGGCGCATGGAGTCCGTGATGGTGTCCGCGTACATGATCACGTGCCCCTCGCTGTTTCTGGCCGCCCGCCCGATGGTCTGGATCAGAGACGTCTCTGAACGCAGGAACCCTTCCTTGTCCGCATCCAAAATAGCCACCAGAGTGATCTCCGGAATATCCAGCCCTTCCCGCAGAAGGTTGATCCCCACCAGCACATCGAACACATCCAGACGCATATCTCTTACGATCTCCGTCCGCTCCAGCGTATCAATATCCGAGTGCAGGTACCGGACTCGGATCCCCAATTCCCGCATATAGTCCGTCAGATCTTCCGCCATCCGCTTGGTCAGCGTCGTGATCAGTACTTTATTTTTCTTCTCTATTTCCTTTTTCACCTCTGCAACCAGATCGTCAATCTGACCTTCCACTGACCGCACTTCTACCATTGGATCCAGAAGTCCTGTAGGCCGTATTACCTGTTCCGCGCGCAGAAGTTCATGCTCCGCCTCATAAGGCCCCGGAGTTGCGGATACAAACATGATCTGATCGATTCGTTCCTCAAACTCTTCAAAATTCAGCGGCCGGTTATCCAGCGCCGATGGAAGGCGGAATCCATAATCCACCAGAGTCGTCTTCCTGGAACGGTCTCCGTGATACATCCCTCCGATCTGAGGAATCGTCTTATGGGACTCATCAATGATAATCAGGAAATCATCTTTGAAGAAGTCCATCAATGTATACGGAGGCTGTCCCGGAGCCAGTCCGGACAGATGTCTGGAATAGTTCTCGATCCCGGAGCAGAATCCCGTCTCTTTGAGCATCTCCACATCAAAATTGGTCCGTTCTGAAATACGCTGGGCCTCTAAAAGCTTGTCCTCAGATTTAAAATATTTGACTCTCTCTTCCAGTTCCTCTTCTATAGCATCCGCCGCCCGCCGGATCTGCTCCGCCGGCACTACATAATGGGACGCCGGGAAGATCGCCGCATGTTCCAGCTCTCCCTTGATCTCCCCGGTCAGCACGTCGATCTGTGTGATCCGGTCGATCTCATCTCCAAAAAATTCTACTCTTATCGCAGTCTCCGCTTCGTTAGCCGGAATAATTTCCAGCACGTCTCCCCTTACCCGGAAGGTTCCCCGCTTGAAATCCATCTCGTTGCGCTCATACTGGATATCGATCAGCTGGCGCAGAACCTCATCCCTGTCTTTCTCCATCCCAGGGCGCAGGGAAACCATCATTTTCTCAAAGTTCTTCGGCTCGCCCAGTCCATAGATACAGGATACGCTGGACACAACGATCACATCCTTACGCTCTACCAGGGACGCCGTGGCGGACAGCCGCAGCTTGTCGATCTCCTCGTTGATGGATGAATCCTTGGCAATGTAGGTGTCGGAGGAAGGGACATACGCTTCCGGCTGGTAGTAGTCATAGTAGGAGACAAAATATTCCACTGCGTTATCAGGGAACATCTCCTTGAATTCTCCGTACAACTGAGCAGCCAGTGTTTTATTGTGGGCAATGACCAGCGTTGGCTTGTTCAATGCCTGGATCACATTGGCCATGGTGAAAGTCTTACCAGAACCCGTAACCCCCAGTAAAGTCTGGCATTGATTGCCTTCTTTGAACCCTTTTACAAGCGCCTCGATTGCCTGCGGCTGGTCGCCGGTAGGCTGATACGGGGCCTTTAAAACGAATTTATCCATAGCGAAATCTCTCCTTTGTGACTTTTGATATGTTCAATATCAGCCATCCTCAAAAAATTCATTCGTAACGAAAATGTCAAAATAATAGCCTTATAGGACACCATTACGAATCCAGAAAGGCAAAAGTCACAAAACGCTTTTTTGAGGACTAAATAGCACAAGATAACCTTAACGGACAGAGCACCTCGAAAAACCTCCGGCCTTTTTCTGCCCTTTTCGCACATTATAGCAAAGATAACGATAAAAGTATATAGGATGAAGATTAAAAAAAGCACAAATGTTCGAGTGTACATCTGTACTTTTTTATCATTTCTTCTTTATATTGTTGTCATGCCGCTATTAAATATTCCTCGGCCGCCTCGTCTATTTCCTTCAGATCGGAGTAATCGTAGTATTTCTCTTCCCGGCTTTCCGGAAGGACTTCTTCCATAAATGGTTCAATCGCATATAAGCAATCTTCAATGATCTCTGCAGTATCCCCATAAACGTCTGCCGATATAATCTCTTTTGAATGTCCTAACATATGCGAGATTCCTTTGATATTAAAGTCATGCTTCAAAAGAATGGTCGTATATGTATTTCTTAGCTGATGGAAATGGATATCCGGAAGGCCCAGTGAAGCAAGCAGCTCTTTAAAATATTTGTGGTGATAGCTTTTACTTCTCGGATTTCCATAAGTGGAACAACAGATGTAATCCCAGTCACGGAACTCTTTGCTCCGCCGTCTGCGGTTCTTCTCGTAAATCCGGCGCTGTTCCAGAATTGCCTCAAACACATAATCCGGGATCGGTATCTCTCTGATACTGGACGGAGTTTTAGGCTTGATCTCCTGTTTTGTCAGCATTTTAGGCGGCACATCCTCTGCTTTGGAATTTGGCTTTTTCCCTAACTGCCGCTGTATTTTCAACGTGCGGTTGATATAGTCCACATCACTGTATTTCAGTCCGTTGATCTCTCCACGCCGCAGGCCCATCAGAACTGCAAATAAGATCTGCATATGGATCGGCGTCGCTTTGCTCGCCTCTACCAACTGAAATACCTGCGGGAGCGTCAGAGTCTTGCTTACATCTATCTTTAATTCACGGTATGGTTTTTTCTTTATCTTCTTTGGCAGCGGAACACCCTCCGCAGGATTTACCGCTATTACATTCTTCGACTTCGCATAATCCAGTGCAGTATTCATAACGGTTTTCGCCAGCCGTGCAATAGACTCGTATTTCTCCGCAATCGAATTATACAGCTTTCTGATATATCCCTGGTTCAGCGTTGCCATATACATTTTTCCCAGTTGCGGATTCACGTAGTTGTAAACCACATTTTTATAGCCATTGTAGCTGTTATCCGCTATTCGGGGACGCATAATCTCTTCCAGCCAGAACTCCATGAAGTCCGCAACTTTAATCTTTCCATATACAATGTAAGTTCCTGCATGAAGCTGCCCGATGATCTCATCTCTCTGTGCATTTGCCTCCCGCTTGCTGCAGAACCCGGCGTGCTGCTGGGTAGTATCGGAACCATCTGCAAATTTCAGCAGGACACGGAACCCGTAGCCTTTCTTTATGGTCGTAACAGAATACACTTTAAATTCCACATATTTTTTAAAGTCGAATTTCTTCATCGGTTATCCCTCCGTCCCTGTCCGCTCCGGAACAAACGTATCATTCATAAATGCGATGATCTTATCTTTCTCATCCATGACCTCACAGTAGTATTCGTAGGTGGTATGAATGGAATTATGACCTAACAATCCGGAGATCTTTACCAACGGAACGCCCCTCTCGATCAAAATGGTCGCAAACATATGGCGCAGCCCGTGGACAGTGATAACGGGAAGTCCGTTTCTCTCGCAGAGTTTTGTCAGCGCCTGATTCATGGAGCTTAACCCTCTCGGCTTTCCGTCCTCCCGGCTGCTGACATACCCATGATCTTCATAATTTCCGGCGTACCATTCTTTCTTCATCTCTACATAATGGAGCCTGCGCTCCACCTCTTTCATGATTGCCTTTGGAACTTTCAGTATCCGGAAACTGTTCTCTGTTTTAGGATCACGCTCGACAACCGTATATTCTTCAATTTCAAATCCTTCTTTTACTTTAGGGTTTGCCACTAACTGGCGGCTGATCTTGACGGTCTGTTTTTCAAAGTCAAAATCACTGAATTTCAATCCAAGGATTTCTCCTTTTCTCAGACCGCAGAACAATCCCAGTAGAATTTCCAGATACCACGGATTCTTGCTGGCCGCCTGCAGGAACACTTTCAGCTTCGCTTTACTGAATATTCTGATCTTAGGCTTTGTCCTCGGATAAGGCTTTGTCTCCGGAACCGGATTATAATTGATAAATCCGTCAAACAGAGCGTCTTTGAATGCCAGACTCAGCAGTTCTCTTCCTTTATTACCTGCCGAAGAACAAATTTTTGACACCTGCTCCAGTAGCTGATCCAGATATTCCACCGTAACAAATTTCAACTTTATGTCTGTCTCCATACTGGGCAGGATCAATTCATACAGTGTATACGATCCCAACATTCTTGTCGTTGTCTCAATCCGCAGAGAATAAATATGTTCAAACCAATACTGAAGATATTCTCCAAACATAACTTCTTTGCTCTTTAAAAACGCAACTTGAAATTCTCTCTGTTTTTCCCGGTAACGCTCCTCATATTCCCAGTAGCTTTTCTCTGCCTCTTCCGGAGTCTTAAAACCACCCTTTTTGCTGTATTTGGTGGTCAGATCATCCATCAGTTCTTTCGTCCTGTGATACCAGGAATTTCCTTCAAAAAAGACAACCCTTTTTTCTTCCTGTACTTCTTTCTTTTCCGCTTTTGTCAACTGATTGTTTTGATTCATTGATTTCACACCTTGCTTTTCCTATTCCCCGTATAGCCATCTGTCAAACAGGGCACATGGAATTCTATATAATTTCCCAATCTTGATGACACGGAACGGTTCCTGCTTTTGAAAAACCTCATCCAGAAATTCGTAGGTTTTTGATCTCCCCAGTCCAAGCAGTTTCTGGATGTCCTCCGCCTCATATACTTTCTTTGATATATCAGTAGAATCTGTCATGACTGCACCTCCCTTCGCTGATCAGGCAATAAAAGGACTGTACGCCTATAAAATAACGCATAGTCCTCTTACCGTCCAATGTGCGATTTTCTTCAATCGCATACTTGACAAACTGATTTTTCCTGTTCTCAATAATATTTCTTCCTTATTAAATAATCGTATCCCTGCCGCACATTACAGAACATACACGTTCCCTTTATTGTTTGGTTCTGATCTGCCCGGATGATAAAATGTTCCTTTGAATTGTAAAATGGCTTTGCACACACCGGGCATAAGCACATCAGAACCGGCTTGTCCAGTTTTTTGATCTCCATGCTGGTACGCAGTGCTTTCTCTACTCTGTTCATCTGATCCCGGTTTAATCTGCCAACATAATCATCCAGCCGCCTTTTATCCACTGTCCGGATCTGCTCCAACAGCACAAAGGACTCTTTCTCCAGACCTCTGATCCCGTTTATCGGCACATGTGTCGGCAGTTTGGTCTTTGGCTGGCTCGTAATAGCCGCAACAATAACAGTTGGACTGTGCTGATTTCCCCGGTTGTTCTGGATGATCAGAACCGGGCGGTATCCACCCTGCTCACTCCCGAAAACAGGATTCAAATCTGCGTGATAGATCTCTCCACGCCGCATTACTTGTTCTTCCACAATCACATCTCCTTCCGCTATATGCCTTAGAACTTTCTTTGTCCGTAAGGCGTTCTCCCGTTCATTGAAAACAATCACTTAGAACGGGTATGTATCAGCCGAACACAAAACATTTCTCTGTATCCGGCTACCATAAATGCCTGTTTCAGCCTATTTGTCCTCGACACCCCGGCTGTTATCGCATGTACTTCATTTCATGCAGGGAAGTCATCAAGCGGCTGACTGCTGATCAGCTCCACGGGCCTGTGCCCCTCTGAGGTTCTCCCAAAGCTGCCCTCACTTGTTGCGACATCCTCGGAGCTGATTCCGCTATGCTCGCCTCGCCGCAAGCGGCAAGACTCTATCGCTGCATAGCTCCTCGTCTTCCCCGAAAAGATTCCTTCTTTCCGGGGGCCCCTTATATGCTCGACTTTATGACCGGGCAGGAGTATCATGATACCTGTTGCCTGTTATCGCCTTGCCAGTAGCAATCTGACAGTTATAGCCGGGTATTTCCCGCTCCCCGGACAGATAAAACAGCCGCAAACCGATTCTTCTATATTAGGTGGGATTTCGCTGCCTTTACCCGTCCGGATCATGGCGTACCCGCTAACGTGGCTTACGCTCATCACGATAGCAACAGGAATGTACTTGATGAATGGGTATGAACTTTTCAAGGTTCCTGCCCGCTCTTCCCCTACGAAAAAACAGGCGAAAGATTATCTCTTCCACCTGTTTCCTCAGTCTCAAGCGATTTTTCTACCCGCTATTCTAAAAGTTTTTTCAGTTTCTTCTCTGCTGTTGTCACAGACTTTGCTATGGCCTGGAAAGAACAGCTTTCCATCTCTGCGATCTGCTCATAGGTCAGTCCGACAAAATAGTAAAGGACTAACCGGCGTTTCTGAATTGCAGGCAGCATGGATATAGCAGAATAAAGTTCTTCCAGTGCAATCTTCCGGATTGCCTCATTCTCTGCAGATTCTCCTGCCTGTCCGGAGCGCCTGTGTAAAGTGATATCATAGATCTCTGACTGTTCAATATGCCGGTCAACGAAATTGAGATGTTTCAGATCATCCAGTTCAAACCTGTCAAATGCCTCATACAGTTCTCTGCTGATTTCCATGCAATGCGCTTTCCTCTGTCCATCTGCAAATTCTATGTAATATTTTCCATCTAATTCAAATATACTATAAGGATTATATTTGTCTTTTCTTCTTTTTGGGTGGTTGCCCTTCATTTTCTTTCCTCCGATCTGAAATTTTTGAAAATTCAGATCGAAGCGGCGGCCCCCGCCCTTGGTAAAAGAGAAGAAGGCTCTTTAAATCGTTACAAAAAAGGCGTACCTGTTTTCTTCCAGATACACCCTCTTGCAGATTTATGTAATCATTTGTAAAAAATGGTAAGACTAAGCAGAACTTTGTCGAATAAAAAAACGCCGCACTCCTTACAGGAATTACGGCGAACCGACAATAAAAAAGGTTACTTTTCGATTGGTATGTATTCTGCCCTACTCTTATGCAGCCCTTCCCCTTTCCAAAAGAGGAAGTAATATGACATATCTATACATTATTCTCCTCTTATTTTGTCAACAGGAGAAGTATAGTGTAGAAAAACGATGTTTTAACTACGATATGCCCACATTTCTGTTAAAAAAATCGCAAATTATGACAACAAAAAACAGCCTAACCTTCAAGATCAGACTGTTTTTTATCCTACTTTGCCTCGAAGCAGTATCCTACTTCACGCACACACCGGATCTCAAATTGCCGATCCGGGCAGGCTCTGTATAATTTTTCTCTTAATTTGCATACATGGGAGCCAATCGTATTGTTTTCTATATCCTGCACATAATCCCCCCATATTTTTTGATAAATCTGTTCGTATGTAAGAACCCTTCTTGCATTGGCAGCAAGATAATATAATAAATTAAATTCTTTTGTAGTTAAAGATACTTCCTGTTTCCCGCAATATACCTTTCTTTGATCTGGAAATATTTCAAGATCGGGAAAGGATATTACGGGTACATAATCCGCTTTATACTTCTGAAAATCTGGATATTTACGAAACACTTCCATGATTTCATCAAAAGGATGTGTTTCATTATCCTTGAATTCTGCAACAATTAAACGCCCCATACCCCCTCCTTTATTTATTATTAACTGTCTCTTAATCTCAAAATTAAGTTACAACCTCCATTGCAAGAATATTGCTCTCTTCTGGGATTATCTTCACGCCATTAACAAGGTATTATTCCCATAAAGAAATAAAAGCACCACCTGCAACGGTTTTTTCTTTCCCCGTTTAGCGGGGCAGGATAGTTTGGCTTATTCGGTTTATTCTTGCTCTTGTGCGGCTGCCTCTTTCAGCCGCGAAAAGCTCTCATCGCTGATAATGTGTTCAATCCGGCAGGCGTCGGCCTCCGCAGTCCTGGGGTCAACGCCTGCGGCGATAAGCTGCTCGGTAAAGAAACAATGGCGTTCATAGATTTTTTCGGCTACCTCGCGGCCCACATCGGTCAGATGGAGAAAGTGATCTTCGTCCATTGTAAGAAAGCCGCCGTCCCGCAAGGTAGCCACCGCATGGCACACGCTGGGCTTTGACACCTCCATGTGCCGGGCCACATCTACGGAGCGCACCATACCGAGTTTCTTTTGGAGAACAAGGATGGTTTCCAGATAGTCCTCCCCGGACGCATGAATATTAAAACTATTTACATCGCTGCAGGCGGATTTGTTCTTTTGTTCCATCATTGCCTCCGCTATAATCTGTGAAATAAGGGCGAGTACTATTTATGCCCCTCTGCCATAGAGTAACTAACTTTATGAGATACTCCAACCTTCGGATTGCTGCCGGATGGAAACAAAATTTTGATAGATACCGGGTTTTTTAAGAAGTTCCGCATGTGTGCCGTTCTGGACAATTTCCCCATGATCTACAACAAGAATTTGATCTGCATTTTCAATAGTAGCCAGCCGATGCGCGATGATTAGAATAGTTTTACCGTGAGTAAGTGCGCTGATAGCCTGCTGGATTAAATGCTCATTCTCAGGGTCTACGCTTGCTGTAGCCTCATCTAAAATCACGATGGGGGCGTCTTTAAGCATAGCGCGGGCAATGGAAATTCGTTGCTTTTCACCGCCAGAGAGAGTTGCGCCGCCATCCCCGATCACTGTATCAAAACCGTCTGGAAGGCTCATGATAAAGTCGTAGCAGCACGCTTTTTTAGCAGCTTCTATGACCTCTTGTTTCGTCGCATCAGGTTTACCAAACTTAATATTGTTGGCAATCGAGTCCCTGAAAAGATATACATTTTGAAAAACCATCGTAATATTGGCAAGCAGGCTGTCGCACTTCATATCGCTGATTTTAACCCCACCAATTTTGATGCAACCGTTATCCACATCATAGAAACGGGCAAGTAGATTGCAGATGGTGGTTTTGCCAGATCCAGATGGCCCAACAATGGCCGTGGTAGTGTTCTCTGGAATGTGCAGGCTTACATGCTCTAATACCTTTTTTTCGTTGTATCCAAAGGAGACGTCTTCAAAGTCAATATCGAACTTGGACAGTTTAATGTCTTGCCCGTTTTCATCAATCGGAGGTGTGTTTTTAATGGCATCTAATTTGTCCATAATAACATCGATAGTACGAAGGACATGAATTGCATTATTCATGGCCTCAGTGCTGCTGAACATCATAAAAGAAAAAATGACAATCATCAGCATCATAGGGATTTCCAAAGTACCGCACAGTACAGAGTTGGCTGCCAGAAGAATCATGGCTACCGCTGCCGCTTTTAGTGAGAACAGATGAAGCAGATTGAGCGGAACAAAGTTTTTCTCGATTTTGATGTTGATTTCCTTGCTATCCCGATAGGCTTTGGCAATGCTCTCTACAGCCACGCCCTCTTGCTTGAAGGACTTGACGATAGGCATCCCCCGAATATACTCCAACGTCGCGCTGATCATATCATCTTGGGCTTTCTGATGTACCGGAGCATTCCGCTGACTTTTGCGGCCTAGTAGTTGCAGAAACAGGTTTGAGAGCAGGACACCGACCACAGCAATCACGGATACTATAGGGTTGACAAAACTCATACAGAGAACGATGGTCAATACGAAAATGTAACTGTTCACCACCACATCGATCATATTGGTAGCATACATTTCAAAAAAGGATAAATCCGTTGTGACGGCACTGGTCAACTCGCCGGTGTTGTTGTTTTGATAAAAGCCAAGAGAAACCTTTTTGAGCTTATCGCCCAAGCGAATGCGCTCGTCTGCAGCAGTTTCATAACCTACCCCATTCAAATAACGGGCCTTGAGGTATGAAAACCAAAACCGGCCTAAAATGGATAAAATAATAAATGCCGTAATCAGAAATATCTGTGTCGTCTGAACGGTTGGACCGCCCTTTGTCTGCTCCAAAACCAGATTGATAGCATAAGCAGCCGCCATGACCGGCATGGCTGTGAAAAGTGCCTGAATAAAGGAGAATACAAATCCCCAATATATTTTTGATTTCCGAGGTCCAATCCAACGGATGATCCTTCCAATAATTCGAAACATTATAACACCCCCTTATTTGCAGACCAGCCCTTTGCGTTAATATGAGCCTCCCACATGGTTTTGTATAGCCGGTTGCTTTGAAGCAAGGCCTCATGAGTACCAACTGCCTCTGCTTTCCCTTGATCTAAAACCACAATTTGATTTGCGTTTTTAATCGTGGACAGGCGATGGGCAATGACCAGCAAAGTCTTGCCTTTAGTCAACTCCGCAATAGAACGTTGGATTTTATCTTCGTTCTGTGGATCAGTAAAGGCCGTTGCCTCATCCAAAATGACAATTGGCGCATTTTTTAATATAGCCCGCGCAATAGCGATACGCTGTCGTTCTCCACCAGACAAACGTCCACCGGCTTCACCCGCTGTTGTATGATAGCCTCGTTCCAGTTGATTGACAAACTCATCGCAGCAAGCCGCCCGAGCCGCGGCGTACACATCTTCATCGCTGGCCTTTGGATTACCCAGACGGATGTTTTCCAAAATTGAACAGTCAAATAGGAAATTATCCTGCGTTACAAAACTAACCAAATCACTCAGCTGTTCTAAAGGGATGTCCTTGATATTAACGCCTCCGATGGATATACTTCCTTCGGTCACATCCCAAAAACGTGCAATCAGTCGGGCAATCGTAGATTTACCACCACCAGATGGTCCCACCAAAGCAGTAAAACTCTTTTCTGGGATAAGCAGATTGAGTCCTTCCAGAACCATTTTACCCTGGTCATTATAAGAAAACGCAACATCTTTCAATTCAATGGAATAATCTTTGACCTTAGCTGGTTGGCTGGCATCCGACAGTTCTTTAAGTTCCAATATTGCCTCCGCTTCCATGACGGCATATTGAATGGACTTTATCTCATTCGTATAATTTGCAAAGGTTGTCAATGGGGTAATCATGCCAAGGGACAGAATAATGCAGATGACGAGATCTGCAGGCTGGAGCGACCCCTGCGCAAAGAGCACAAGGCCAACCGGAAGCGTTCCCAAAAGCGTGGAAGGAAGAACTGCTGCACCAAAATTCATCGGTTTCCAGGTGTTCCGATACCAATCCAGCGTATAATCCAAAAACATCTTGACTGCCTGTTCAAATTTCTCATAGGATGAAGCGGATTGATTGAAAGCTTTGATGACCTGAATACCCTCAACATACTCCACAATTACGCTGTTGACATGATTATTGGCATTCATATAGTCTTCATATTTTTTGTTAAAAGTCCGCAGGACAAAGGCATAAGCAATCAGTGCGATAGGAATTGTCAGTAAAGAAGCCAGCGCCATGCGCCAGTCGATGGTTATGATATAAATAAAAATGGACATAGGCAGCAGCATTGCGGGCAAAATTTCCGGTATTAGATGAGCAATGGGGCGCTCAATGGTTTCCACCCTATCGATAATTTGGTTTTTTAATTGCCCGATGGGTTGATTAATGACGGTGCCCAAGGGAGCTTTCATAAGTTTGTCTGTCATTTTTCTGCGTAAGCCTTCTAATATGGTATAGGCAGATTCATGAGAAAGCGTGGTTGAAATCCCATGAAAAATCAACATTAAGGCGTATCCAAGAAGGCATACTCCAGTCCATAGAAAGACACCTTTTGTAGATGCTGTTTCATTAAAAAACATCTGGATAATACGATAGACAGCTAAATAAGGGATTAATCCAGCTGCCACGCTAGTGATTTGAAGACAAGTAGAAAGGATCAACTTTCCTTTGCAGGGGGCAGCGAAACTCAAAACAAGCCCAAACCAGTTTTTCTTCTTCATGTTGTATCACTCCTCTCATTTTTTGTCAGCGCATCTGCATTACATCTGCCAAATGCTCTTTCGTTTGTTCGGTGACCGCAAAGCACTCAGAGCGGTAGTCATCGAATAAACAAAGAACTCTCTGGCAGGTTGCCAGCAGAAATTCGTAGTCATGGGAAATAACCAGCAAAGTTTTTCCTTCCGTTGCCATCTCTTGAAAGAGATTACGAACACGAAGCATATTTTTGAAATCCAATCCGCTGGTAGGTTCGTCAAAGCATATCACGCTGGCGTTTTTCTGATAGGCAACAGCAATGGAAAGTCGCTGTTTCTGTCCTCCGGAGAGAGAGGCCGGATGCCGCTCTCTTAACTCATCCAGCCCCATATTCTGCAATATCCCGTTCGCTTTGGCTATAGCCTCTGGATCATTCTCATGCTCTAACAACAATTCACTTTCCACGCTTTCCGTGAAAAGCTGGTAGTCGCTGTCCTGCATAACCAGATAGGTTTCCTGGATGCGTTTTTTGGGTGTAAGATGGATTCCATGGAATTTTATTTGCCCTGACCGTTCCTTTTGCAGTCCGCAAATCGTTTCTAACAGAGTGGTTTTTCCAACACCATTGTGTCCAACAATACCAAGAATTTCTCCTTGGTTGACCTTGAGATTCAAATTTTGAATAACTGGCTGTTGTGCAGTATAGCCAGCTGTAACCTGCTCCAGTTCCAATGCAACGATGTCTGTCTTAAAAGAAGGCTGGTTGGGAACTGGTAAAGCATCCAAATAGAAACTCCGCAAGCCTAATTTATTTGCTTCAGCATTTGTTATAGCTTGAAAAGCATCCTTTTGAAATTCTTGGATCATTTTCCCGTTTTGAATGAAGATTGCCCGGTCCACCAGATCTGTCAGGTAATGAATGCGATGCTCGGAAATCACTATAGTAAAACCATCCGTACGAAGTGCCTGGATAATCTCCCTTAATTTTTGGGTCGCCATCGGGTCCAGATTGGCTGACGGTTCATCCATAACAATAACCGAAGGAGCGAAAGCGTACACAGAGGCCACGGCCACAGCCTGCTTTTCTCCACTGGACAGCGCAAAAATACTGCGGCCAAGAAGACTCTCAATGCCCAGTTTCCTTGAGGCATTCTCTACTCTGCGATGAATTTCGTTTCTTGGTAATCCTGCGTTCTCGCAGGAAAATGCAATTTCTGATGTTACATCCGTGGCAAAAAATTGTGAGCGCGGGTCCTGGAATACTGAACCGACTATATCTGCCAGACTTTGAATCGTTGTCTCGGTCGTGGTACGGCCACCTATCCGAACAATCCCTTTCAACTCACCTTCATAAAAATGAGGAACCAAGCCGTTAAGCAAGCGCGTGATTGTTGTCTTACCGCAGCCACTTGGCCCCAGCAGCAGAACGAGTTCCCCTTTGGCAATAGAATGGGTGAATTCTCTTAATGCTGGATGCCTTTCCGACTCATATTGAAACGATACATTTTCAAAGCAAATCATAGCAACCTCCCTTCCAACAGCATGGGGGTCAAGTACCTTCCAACCAAAATGAGTGCGACAAAAAGGACAGTGATTAGAAAATCATGCAAATGAAGGCGTACCTCGCGGTAAGAGGTCCGCTTTGTTTGTAAATCCAATCCTCTTGTCATAGCAGAAGCGGAAAGGTCATCCGCTACCTTAATGCTCCGCATAATCAGCGGAACGAGGGCATACTCCATGGTTCGTCCTGGTTGGAAGAACAGATTTTTTGCATTAAAGGCAATTCCGCGCATCTTCATCGTATTATTGATATTACGGAACTCTCTACCAATGGTAGGAATGTAGCGGAACACAACCGCCACAGTGATGGTGAACCCTTTCGGGATATGCATGTTTTGCAGGGATGTAATCAGGTCATCGACACACAGCCCCGCAGACATCCACAGGCACATGATTACCATGGATAATGAACGGGCCACAATAAAGAGCAGAAAGGATACCATCATCTTAAGTGTATCATTTGGTATCCAAAGAGAGGCATATTCCACCACTAAAACCATCGCGAATATAAGGGCAAACTTTATAGCATGCCGGACCTCCCCCGAAATCAGCCAAAGCAGAATGATGATAATATAATTCCAGGCTACTACTTCTCGGCTTGGAGTAAACATTGTGGCAGTACTAATTACAACAACCAGCAGCAGCTTCATTCGCGGATCAAGAGAGCGAACCAGATTTTTGCGTTGGGTTGAAGCCGCCTCCATTATACAATCCCTGCTTTCTGAAAATGCTTTTTTAAGATTGCTTTTCCAAGGAAAGAGCCAGCAATGCCTCCAACCGCTGTTTCAGCCAGTGCGACAAAAAACAGAGGTCCAGCAACCAGGTTGAAAACCTGAGTGTTAAATTCTGCCATAGTGGGAAGGCTGGCAATATACATATCCTTGAGCAAAATCAGCGGGGCAAATGCGCCGACATACCAACCGACCATGAGGATGGTATAACAAATCAGCATAGTGGAGAATTTCTTCCGGTCGCACTTCTCCCAAATAATTTCTCCAATTATAGCAGCTGCAGCTACGCACAAGGATACCATCCACAGGCTCATCAGCAACAATGCAGCCAACAAAAGGCCAGAGATCAGCACCGTCCCCTTTTTATTTACCTTGGTGTACATGAGCATAAAGACAATTCCGAGAGGGAGGGCCTGAATGCCAAGACAAAATATCCAACTCAATGGCGTACTGCCAAGGGGCATGCCGATGACAAAATAAACTGCCAGTTCCACAACAGTCAAAATTGCAATCGTGACAAAATCTCGGACATTTAGCTTCTCGGTTTGCGTTTTCATAATTATTCCTCCTAACTTCGCATTTCGGTTACTCGTGACTAACTTGGTGTTAAATTTTTTCGGCTTCCATTCAGAAGCCGAAAATCGCCTGCCAATTAAAAAACTGACAGACATATTTGCAGTGTTCCAAAGCCTCCTGCCGAGAGAAATCATGGATTATTGGTTCAAATATTGTAGTCCAATAGGCCGTCAGCAAGAGATGAAGTTCTTTTTCTGAAATATCATTGTGTGGCAAGTCCCGATTCCGCGCCTCTTCAACGAACTTTGCACATACCTTGGTGTTTTCTGCAACAAAGTCATGCAAAAAATCAGCATGATGTGATCCTTGAGCAGAACACAGCAACAATTTCATGTCCTCAAAGCGATCATAAAAATAATTGATCCAATACTGATGCGTTTCAAGCGACATATCCCACATTTGTATCAAAGTATGGTCATCCAGCCGCTTATAGTTGCGTTCATAAAAAGACCTTTTCAAGTCCTCAATGTCTTTGAGTGTTTGTTCAACCACTGCATCAAACAACCCTGCCTTATCCTGAAAACGGGTGTAAATGGAGTGTGTACTGACGCCACATTGCTTTGCGATCTCCCGCAAGCTAGCATCTGCAAAACCTTTATCCAAGAACTCTTTGGCTGCGCAATCTAAAAGTTGCTCTGCCACTCCTTCAATTTGTCGTTTCATGTTTCACCTCTTTTCTACGTATGGGAACAGCGTTTCCGTAACACCGTTCCCATAATATCATCTTTTTCTTGCAAAGTCAATACAACACAAGAATCTGGTGAGGTTAAATGTTGACGAGACAGAAAAGCGCCTTTTCAGCCGCTTGAAAAATCAGGCCCTTTTTTCGTGATTAGTAGGGTAGTGTCGCACTACTTTTTTTACTGAAAAATAATCCTTACTTTTCCTGCAAGACAACAATTCATTCATGTTTTGTCGTACAAGAAGTGAGCGCCAGGTGTTCTCCGGCGCTCACTTACTCCTACTGGAATACCAGCTCTATCAAAATCATTTCCTCCGCCTGTGCTTTCAGCGTGTTCATCAGCCCCACCCAGCGCATGGAGTCACGGGCTTTCAGTTCTTCGGTGACGCCCGCCGCTTCCATCATACGGGGCAGCATGGCGTCCATCCGTTCACGCACCGCCCGGTCAATTTCCAACAGGTGCGGGTACAGCTTTTCGCTCAAAATCAAGCTGCTGTAAAGGCCAGGCCGGTGTTCCTTCAGGTAGCGTTGCCGCATACGGCCATACTTGCCGATGGGAGCCTCCGGCTGCTCGGAAAGTTTCAGGTCGGGG
>CABPCP010000035.1 GCA_902406105.1 uncultured Mordavella sp. | reverse complement strand
AGCGTGTGGGACTCCCGGTGGTACACATTGCCACGGTCGTTCCCATCTCTCTCACGATCGGTGCCAACCGGATCGTACCGGCTGTCGGTATCCCCTATCCGCTGGGCGATCCCAACCTCTCGGACGAAGCCAGCAAGAAGATCCGGCGGGAACTGGTAGAACGGGCTCTGAAAGCCTTGACTACACCGGTTGCGGAACAGACGGTATTCGAAAAATAGACGAACCGTTCATACGAATAAGAATCCCTCCAGCAGAGTTCCTCTCTGTTTTGGGGGGATTTCTTGGTTGACGCGCATTTTCCCGCGGGGTATAATAATTTTAATTGCGAAATAACAAAGGAGGAAGGTAACGTATGCCTATTCGAGTACAAAACGATCTTCCGGTCAAGGAAATCCTGGAAAAAGAAAATATCTTTGTCATGGATGAACACCGGGCGACCCATCAGGACATCCGCCCTATCAAGATTGGTCTTTTGAACCTGATGCCGCTAAAGGAGGATACGGAGCTGCAGATCCTTCGTTCTCTCTCCAACACTCCCCTCCAGGTAGATGTAGTATTTGTCACGGTTTCCAGCCATCAGTCTAAAAATACGCCCACCAGTCATTTAAATAAATTTTATCAGAAATTCTGTGAGATCAAGGAGCAGAAGTTTGACGGGTTTATCATTACCGGGGCGCCTGTAGAACAGATGCCTTTCGAGGAGGTAGACTACTGGGAGGAGCTGCGGGAGATCATGGAATGGAGCAAGACCCACGTTACTTCTACCCTTCACTTGTGCTGGGGAGCTCAGGCCGGTATGTACTATCATTACGGCATTGACAAAGTACAGCTGGATCAAAAAGTATTTGGCGTATTCTGGCACAAAGTCCTGAACCGGAAGATCCCGTTGGTACGGGGATTCGACGACGTCTTTCTGGCGCCTCATTCCCGGCATACGGAGATTCCTTTGGAGGCGGTAAGAAAAGATCCCCGGCTGACGATCCTGGCGGAATCTAAAGATGCCGGCCTTTTCCTGGCCATGGCGGAAAACGGCAGACAGATTTTTGTCATGGGGCATCCAGAATATGACCGGATCACTCTGGATACGGAATACAAGAGAGATCTTTCAAAAGGACTTCCTATCAAAATGCCGAAAAACTATTACCCGGAAAACGACCCTGAGAACAAGCCCCTCCTCACCTGGCGGGCCGCGGCCAATAATCTGTATACCAACTGGCTCAACTACTACGTTTATCAAGTGACACCGTACGATATGATAGGAACTCCATTTTAATATCGTATTTCATGGATTTATCAAAAAGGGGAGACATTGCTCCACAGATTTTCATCTGTTTCGCAATGTCTCCCTTTTCTTGGATCCTTCCGGGATCTTATTGATCTTTTCAGCAGCGGAAAGTAGCACACTCCGTCTGCTCGCAACAGCAGGCGCTTCCGCCCTCTACACTGATCTTTCCCGCGTGACAGGCGCAATTTTCGTTGTACATACACTCTGTTGCCTTACATTCAATGCCGCAGGTCGCAGAAGCATTTCCCATCTGATTAGAATAAGAACCTTCTTTCTTCTCTGTAAAGCTGTCGCAGCAAGTATCCGCCGCCTGCCTGGCGCTGTCTCCTCCCACTACGATCTTATCCAGATTACAGTAGAAATCCTGGTTATGGGCACAAGTCTGCACCGTACATCTTAATTCTGGCATAATATCCCTCCTTTACTCGCCAATGGCTGTATCAAGGATATTATGCCCGATTTTCTTATTTTTACCCTGCTTTATGCCTCTTTTTCTACTTCCACTTCCCGGATTGTCTTCTCCTGGATTTCTTTCTCAATGTCCTGGATGAATGAAGCCAGGTCTTTCTGTCCTTCATCTCCAGCGAAGCGGCTCCTTACAGAAACCTTTCCTGTTTCTTCCTCTTTCGCTCCTACCACAAGCATATAAGGAATCTTATGCATCTGGGCTTCTCGGATCTTATAGCCGATTTTTTCTGCCCTGGTATCGATCTCAGAACGGATTCCGGCTTTTTCCAGATCCTCGTATACTTTCTGCGCGTAATCCATATACTTATCCGAAATCGGAAGTACTTTTACCTGAACCGGAGCCAGCCAGGTCGGGAACGCGCCGGCAAAATGTTCGATCAGGATTCCGATAAACCGCTCAATGGAACCAAAGGCAACTCTATGGATCATGATCGGGCGATGCTTCTCTCCATCTGCTCCTGTATATTCTAAGTCAAACCGCTGAGGCATCTGCATATCAAGCTGGATCGTCCCGCACTGCCAGGTCCTTCCAATGGAATCTTCCAGATGGAAGTCGATCTTGGGACCATAGAAAGCGCCGTCTCCTTCGTTCACGATATAATCCGCGCCCATATCGTCCAAAGCGCCTTTTAAGCCCTCTGTCGCCAGTTCCCAGTCCTCATCGCTGCCCATACTGTCCTCCGGACGGGTGGAAAGCTCTACATGATATTTGAATCCAAACAGGCTGTAAACCTCATCGATCAGCTGAGCCACTCCCTTGATCTCATCCCGGATCTGTTCTGGAGTCATAAAGATATGGGCATCATCCTGCGTAAAGCATCTCACACGCATAAGTCCATGGAGCTGACCGGATTTTTCATGCCGGTGGACGATTCCCGGCTCTCCCATACGGATCGGCAGATCTTTGTAGGAGCGGGGTTCTGACTTATAGACCAGCATTCCTCCTGGACAGTTCATTGGTTTTACCGCGTAATCTTCCTCATCGATCACGGTCGTATACATATTGTTCTTGTAGTGGTCCCAATGTCCGGAATTTTCCCAGAGATGACGGCTCAAAATGATGGGCGTTGACACCTCCACATAACCTTTCTCCCGGTGCAGCTTTCTCCAGTAATCCAGAAGTGTATTCTTTAACTGCATTCCTTTGGGGAGGAAGAATGGGAAGCCCGGCCCCTCATCGCTCATCATAAACAGGCCCAATTCTCTTCCCAATTTTCTGTGATCCCGCTTCTTTGCCTCTTCCATCATATGCAGATACTCATCCAGCTCACTCTTTTTGGGATAAGCCACGCCATAGATCCGGGTCAGCATTTTATTCTTCTCATCTCCTCGCCAGTATGCGCCCGCCAAGCTGGTCAGCTTAAAGGCTTTTACAGGTTTTGTGGACATCAGATGCGGGCCGGCGCACAGATCGGTAAACTCTCCCTGGCTGTAAAAGCTGATTTCCTCTCCTTCTGGGAGATCTTCCACCAATTCTACTTTATAGGGTTCGCCCTTTTCTTTAAAATATGCCACCGCTTCTTCTCTGGATTTGGAAGATCTTTCCAGCTTCAGGTCTTCTTTTACGATCTTCTTCATCTCCGCCTCAATCTTCTCCAGGTCCTCCGTTGTAAATGGAGTCTCCCGATCCAGATCATAGTAGAACCCATTTGCGATGGATGGACCGATTGCCAGCTTTGTTTCTGGATACAGCCGTTTTACAGCCTGAGCCATAATGTGAGAAGCCGTGTGGTTAAACGCTCCCTTTCCTTCTTCAGAATCAAAGGTCAGAATCTCCAGATCACAGTCTCTGTCAATCACTGTACGAAGATCTTCTATCTCTCCATCTACCTTTGCGCAGGTTGCCGCTCTGGCCAATCCCTCGCTTAAGTCTCTGGCAATATCAATGACTGCCATACTTTGTCCATACTCTTTTACCGATCCGTCTTTCAGTGTGATTTTCATAATTTTTGTTTCCTTTCTTTTATTTATATGATTTGTTTTAGGATTTCTTTTTATGGTCTTCCAGTTCTCCCGCGAACATCTGATGGATCTCCAGACATGCGTGTTTGAGAGATAAAGGCTTTCCTTCCCGGTTGATAAAACAATGCTTTGAAGTGCCTCGGCAGTGGACCATCCCTGTCTTATCGTCAATAACCTCATAACCTACCGTAAGCTTGATCCCATTGTATTCCTTAATATATGCCTCAATCGTCACCGTATCCCCAAAATGGACCATCCTCAGATAGTCTGCTTCCACAGACAGCACTGGGCTTAAAATCCCTCTTGCTTCCATTTCATCATATCCCAGCCCCATCTGTTCCATAAGATCTGTCCGCGCCTCCTCAAACCAGCGGATATAATTGGAATGATGGACGATCCCCATCTGGTCTGTTTCGTAATACTGTACTTTATGGCTGTAAGCTCTTTTGCCGCTCATTCTTTCACCTTCCTCGTCTGTCGTATCTCTTCTGCCTGATTTTCTCTTGTATATGATCTATTCCCTGACTCTCTCACTGTCCGGATGCTCCCCGGACCATCCATCTGGAGCCATACTTCCGATCCGGTACATGTCTTCCTTCGTAAGCGCGAAATCAAAAATCTCCTGGTTTTCCTTCATCCGCTCAAGCGAAGATGCCTTTGGAAGCGGAACCACTCCTCGCTGCAGGGCGTACCGCAGGCAGATCTGCGCGGTACTTACCTGATACTTCTGCGCCATTCTTCTAAGAAGCGGATTTTCCAACGCCTTCCTTCTCCCCAGCGGACTCCACGCCTGCACCAAGATCCCCCTTTTCTGGCAGTATTCCACTGTCATTTCCTGGGTATATCCTGGATGGAATTCTATCTGGTCTACCGCCGGAGACACCTTTGCGTGTTCTAATAGATTCTCCAAATGATGCGGCAGGAAATTACTGACTCCGATCGCCCGAACCCGGCCGTCCTGGTATAGCTCCTCCATGGCCTTCCAGGTATCCAGATCCAGCGCCTTCCAATCTTCATAATCCGGATTCGGAAGGGGCCAATGGATCAAATACAGATCCAGATAATCCGTCTTCAGCTTTTCCAGGGATTCCTCAAAAGCCTTTTTTACTTCCCGGTATCCCATCTGAGTCTTCCATGCCTTAGAAGCCAAAAACAATTCTTCCCGTTTGATTTCAGCCTCCCCGAATACCTTTCCCATAACTTCTTCATTCTGATAGAAGGAAGCCGTATCAAAGTACCGATATCCGGCATCCAAAGCCATGCGGAGCACCTGTCCGCCGCCGTCTTCCGCGGCCTTATAAGTGCCAAATCCAAGACAAGGTACTCTTACCCCATTATTTAATTCATAGCAGTCATATATGGATGTCATTCCTCTGTTTCCACCTTTCTATCCGCCTTCTGGATTCCGCGTCCAACAATTCCGCCAATATAAAAACCCCTGCAGCAAATCTGCTGCAGGGGACGAGTCTTTCCCGTGGTTCCACCCCAATTGAACCGGACCTATGCCGGAACCTCTTGATCTAGACGATAACGGAGTCACCGGGCTGGTTTGCAGCCGCTCAGAGGTGGTCTTCGGACAGTTCCCGGATAAGAAGCTCTCAGCCGTCCGCTTCTCTCTCTTTTATCCCTTTCCTGTCTTACTCTTCTCTTCAACGCATTATCATATATGGATTTATTATAGCATCCCGGTTTTTTTTGTCAAGACTGGTTTTACATTTTGCGTTATTATATGTGGCGAATAGAAGGAATCCTCCATCCTTTAGATAAATGTTAAAAATCTTTTGCAAATTCTTTTCTCAGATTTTCAAGAACAATTTCTATGTTTTTTCTTGGGCAGGCAAGATTAAATCTTGCAAATCCTCTTCCCTCTCTCCCGAAAAATTCTCCCTCGTTTATCAGTACATGGCATCTCTCCTTAAGATAATCCTTGAGATTTTCCGGCGAGACTGTTGTCTTTCTGAAGTCAACCCAGACCAGATAAGTTCCTTCAGGCTTTCGAGTTTGTAGCAATGGGATGTTTTTTTGTATATATTCAACAAAATAGCAAATGTTCTCTTCTACATATGCATTCATTTCATTCAACCATGCGGCAGATTCCTTGTACGCGCCAATTAAAGCCTGCTCTGCAAACGCGTTACATTCATCAACATGATGGATTCTCAGAAGTCTTTGGAATTTCTTTCTAATCACGGCATTTTCAATAATAAAGTTAGCCACATGTATGCCCGCAAGATTAAATGGTTTTGAAGGGGATGTGGCAGTTATACAGTTTCCCTTCTTGGCTTTGCATATTTCCGCGATCATAGTATGTTTCATATTTCTTGAAACAATATCACTATGTATATCATCTGAAATAATACAAATATTATTTTGCACACAAATTTGAACCAGTTTCTCTAGTTCTTTTCGCTTCCATACTCTTCCGGATGGATTATGCGGATTACAAAAAAGAAGAACTTTGGTTCTCTTTGTTATCTTTCTCTCAAGGTCCTCAAAATCGATTGTATAATATCCATTTTGGCATTTTAGTGGATTTTCAACAAGTTTTCGTTCGCTTTCCTCTACCACCCTATAAAAAGGTCCATATACAGGCGTCTGTATGATTACCTCGTCTTCTTTTTGCGACACTGCCTGAAGCGCCAGAAATAATCCCAGCACAACGTTGGGAACATAGCATATCCATTCTTTTTTTACCTGATAGTCATGTCTTTCTCGCAAGAAATCGATAATTGCATTATAATAATCATCCGATAAGAACTGGTATCCAAATGCTCCCTGTTCTGCTGTTTTCACAAGTCTTCTGGTAATATTCGGCGCAATTTCAAAATCCATATCCGCAACCCACATCGGTATTACATTTTCACCTACAAACGGCGCATCCCACTTTTCGCAATTTGTTTTTTTTCGTTCCACTCCAGTTTCAAAACAAAACATTTTATCACCATTCCAACTTCATAATTTCAGATTCACAGCCATTATGGAATCTCGGACAGCTCAGACAGTCTGAAATTGGCGGAGCAGACTCCCTTGGGAGAACTACAAAGCCAAGCTTCTTGTAAAATTCCGGAACCTTCGCATTTAACAAAATCCTTCCGGCATCCCAACTCTTTGCTTCTTCAATCACATATTCCACTAATTTTCGTCCAAGTCCTTGGCCCTGGTATTTCTTTTCTATGGCCACCGTTCGAATTACAAATTCGCCATATGTCCTGGCAAGAGAAGCGCCTCCTATTCGATGTCCTGTACTATTATCAATCATTTCAAAACATGCGATCAGCCCTTGAGGTGGTTTTGAATCCGGTTTAAACTCAAGTCCGGCTTCAATAAACATTGGAAGCATCTCCTCAAAATTCATAGACTTGATAATTCGATACGTCCCATTGACACTCTTATTTTCCACATTTGACAGCTTAAGAAACGCCCGCGTCCTTTCCTGCAATGGATTCTCAAGAACCTGCTTGGGAGAACCCTCTTCTATAATCTTGCCTTCGTCCATAAAAATCACCCTGTCCGCCACTTCTTTCGCAAACTGCATCTCATGTGTGACTATTATCATTGTATAATCTTCTTTGGCAAGATTTCGTATGACTTCCAAAACCTCCTGAACCCATTCTGGATCAAGCGCTGACGTTGGTTCATCAAAAAGCAAAACATTGGGTTTTATTGCCATAGAACGCGCAATAGCAACTCTTTGTTGCTGCCCTCCCGATAAAGTAATCGGATATTGCCTGATCTTATCCTTCATTCCGACTTTTTCTAAATAGACCATCGCCTGGGCTCTGGCCTCTTCCTTTTTCATTTTCTGTACGGTTACCAATGGTTCCATTACATTGTGAAGCACATCTTTATTTGAAAACAAATTATAATTCTGAAAGATCATAGCAGAATGTTTTCTTAATTCATGGATTTCCTTTTTTGATGTTTCTCCAGCTGTAACAGTAACATTCCCGATCGTAATAGAGCCGGAATCCGGAACCTCAAGGTAGTTCATACAACGCAGCAGTGTAGACTTACCTGTCCCAGAAGAACCGATAATCGCAACAACTTCTCCCTTCTGGATTTCCAAATCAATTCCTTTTAACACCTCAAGCTTTCCAAAACGCTTATGCAAATTTTGTATTTTTATCATTTGTCATCTGCTCCTTTTCGTCATCTTATATATCCTGCTTCAAGGTGTTTCTCCACAATGGCTTCCATCCGTTCAAGTATCAAAATAATTCCCCAGTACAACAGCATTAAAACCATATAAGCTTCAAAATAGTTAAAAGTAACTGACGCTCTCAGATTTGCCGTTGCCGTTATCTCGATAACTCCAATTGTAAACGCCATTGATGTCCCTTTTACAATATCTACCAAGTTATTAAACAGCGATGGAACCGCTACCCGTGTTGCCTGCGGAAGCACTATTCTAAACATTGTCTGCATAGAAGTCATCCCATGCGCAAGCGCCGCTTCTTTTTGTCCTTCAGATACAGAAAGAAGCGCTCCCCGCACTACTTCTTTCATATACGCAGCCGAGTTCAATGTCAATCCAATTACGCACACTGTAAATGCCGGGACACTCCTAAGCGATGGAATAAACGTAGGAATACCAAAATACAAAAGAAATAATTGGGGAATCAGCGGAGTCCCCCTGAAAAAGGAAACATATACTTCACAAATCTGCCTGATAACCGGCACACGAAAATAATCAATTACCGCAATTAAAATCGCCAGTATCAATGAAGCGACAAAAGATAAAACCGTCAATGATATTGTTACCGGGAGCACTTCTATCATTGCCTGCAATGTACCAAGACAAAATTCCAAATTCAACTTGCCAACACCTGTTAAGAAGTGATTCCCTGATGAAACATCAAGAAATCACTTCTTTCCCTTTCTCTTAAAAATCAAAAATATGTAGCATATGCTATTTTGCACTTTCCGGCTGCTCACTGATGTCCATGCCAAACCACTTTTCCGATAGTTCTTTTATTGTCCCATCTTCCTGCATTTCCCTAATTGCCTCTGAAGCAATCTCCGCCAGTTGTTCGCCTCTTTCCGTTTTAGAAAATGGATATGCGTTTGTTTCTACAACACTTGTTTTTCCAACAATTTTAAGATTATCCATTTCTTCTAATGTCGCGTTGCATCCCGTTTCGGCCCTTGGCCACAGATCACATCTCCCCAACGCCACATCCTGAACGGACATTCCGTCATAAAATGTCGGCTCTAACTCAATTCCATAATCTTTATTAATCGCATTTAAAATAATTTCATCGCTGGTATTTGTCTCGCACGCAATCGTCATACCGGACTTCAGATCATCCATAGATTGGATCTCTTCATTATCTTTTGCCGCCATTAAGCAGTAGATATTGTATGCGTAAGGCTCTGTAAAGACATATTTTGCTTCTCTTTCTTCTGTCACTGAAATTTGATTTCCAACCGTATCCAAACGTCCGCTCTCAAGCATTGACCATAGCGCGTCCCATTCCATGATCTGATAATCTATCTCGTAGCCTGTCCGCTTCCCAATTTCCTGCCACATATCATAATCAAAACCTGCAAGTTCTCCTTCATCATCCGTTTGGATCCAGCCTGGAGTTGCGGCATCTCCGCCTACATGAAAGACTTTCTCATTTTCCTCTACGTTTTCCGTTTCTGCCGTATCACTTGATGCTTCTCCATTTTTCTCAGAAGCACTGTCACCACAGCCGACCAGCATCCCCACTGTTAATAATATACATAAAAGAACTCCCACTAACCTTTTTTTCATTTTTTTCCTCCATTCAGTATTTTTTCTTTATTTAGATTTAGTATAAAAACTTTCCCGCTTTAAGGCAAATTGATGTTTTACATATATTTATCTGCTTTTTCTATAAATCACATCTTCTTTCTGTCGATGTTCTTACGCTTACTAGAGGAGCCTTTTGTTTGTGGAAATCCTCCTGATCTTTGGCGTTTCTGCAATGCCTTCTCTCTAATTTCCCATGTATTATTTTCTTCTGAATTTCGGTGCAAAAACAAATGCTGCTTACGATCCTATTTTGTATGATAGCAGGATGCTTCCCTACAAAAAGAGGGTATCATCAAATCATCCAAACAACTGATCTGATGATACCCAAACTCTTCAAAACCACTCTCTCTTTTATCATAGAGGGATTGTGTTGCCTCCGCATCCTACGCTTTTACCCCAAGATCCAAAGCTTCCACACCGCGAATCCTTCCCGTACCATATAGTTTATAAACAACACGGGATGACAGCCTGCGCACAGGCGGTATGGGCTCTGATACCCAGCTTTCTTTGCGTACCTGCAGGCCCGGTACATATGGAAATTATTGGTCACGATCCCAATAGGACGGCGGATGTCTTCCAGATACCCCGCGGAAAACTGCAGATTTTCTTTTGTCGTCGCAGAACGATCCTCACAGAAGATCCTCTCCGGTCTGATTCCCTGGCTGACCAGATATTTCCTCATCGCCTCCGCCTCTGTAATATCCTCACCGTGTCCTTTCCCGCCTGACACAACGACCCGTGTCCCGGGATATTTCTTAAGATACTCTGCTGCCCGGTCCAGCCGCCGTTTCAAGGAATCTGTCACCTTTACCCCCGCCACATGAGCTCCCAGCACCACCAGATAATCCAGTTCTCTTTCCCGGCAGGAAAACATACCTGTCAGGATCGCCGCTTCCCCAATGAGGAATATTGTCAGCAAAATACCGGCCGCTCCGCGGATCACCAGCGGGACGGGTTCTTCCAGATTCTGTCCTGCGCCAAGAAACAGCAGTAGGATTCCCAGCAGGGGCCAAAATTTGGCGAAAGTGGAATTCCATCTTCTAAGCGTCAGGCCGATCACCGCGTAATAAGCCGCGCAGAGAACCCCCGCGGTACAAAAAACTATCTGCCACAGCATTTCTTATATTTCTTGCCGGAACCGCATGGACATGGATCGTTGCGCCCGATCTTTTTTTCCTTGCGGATCGTTCCGGATTCTTTCTGCTCCTTATACATCTTCTTTAATTCTTCTTCCGAATAAATTTCTTTCCACTGAGGAAGTTCATAGAGCCAGTCCGCTTTTGCCGCGACCATATTTTTATAAAGTTTCTCCTTATCAAAAGCAAGGCTTACTTCCGTATCCTCATCCATGGTCTCGATCGGATTCGGTTCCTTTAAGCTTTCATTGATGCCGTCCAGGAATCCTACCATGGTCAGCACTTCCTGCCCATATTTCTCCGCCAGCTCTTTCACGGTCCCTTTGACCTCTTCCTCCGGGTTGTCCAAAAGCTTTTCATAAATCTCCTTCTCGATCTGGAAGTAAGATCCCCAGAATCTCTGGAGCTGTCCTCTGTCTGCCTTTTCATTATATGCGATGCTCTGCCACTGTTCTAATAATGTACGACTCATATTCCTAACTCCTTTGTATTTGTTTCATTTGCAATTTTTTTCTGCTATCTATATAATATACTAAAGACTCCCTGAGATGTAAAGGAGGATTCTCATGAAAAAGACAAAACGTATCCTGGCGGGACTGGGGGCTGTCCTGCTTTTTGCTATGTATGGGGCCACTCTCGTCTTTGCGCTGATAGATCATCCGGCCTCGGCAGATCTCCTGATGGCTTCCATCGCCTGCACGATCCTGTTCCCTGTGCTTTTATATGCCTATATCCTGGTATACCGGCTTCTCAAAGGCCCAAAAGACGACAACGAGGATCAGACATAAGTCCGATCCCCGCATAATTTGGGCGGCTTTTCCCCGCTTGATTTTTATCCATACATTCCGGCAAGATACAGCCCTTTCATGTCTCTCTTTAGCCGCTCCTGCCCTTTTCTTTTCTCTTGTTCTCTGATTTTTTTTCTTTTTGTAAGGTATTCTTCCATCGAAAGCACTTCCAGATAGCCATCCTCATTTCTCTGCTGCATAGTAATACCTCCATTTCTGTTTTTCAAGCGGATATTCTTTTGCTTTTGCAAACCCCTTATTCCCCGCTTTACTATTATATTGATACACATTGTAAGATATGCCTTCTTTTTGTACCATTCCCTTTGTACATCTACATTCTACCGAAAAAATGTGTACAGCCTGTGGCTGAAATATAAAAATAGAATAAGAGAATTCTTAAGACAGGTTAAGAAACAAAAAAATCCCCACAGAAAGGAGATCGAAAAGGCGCTATGCCCCGACTCTTTCCTGTGGGAATTTTAAACTCTTATTTCCGATATATGATATCATCTCTTCCCGGTCCATTGGAGATCATGGTGATCGGATAACCAATCTGTTCTTCTACAAACTCTACATACCTGCGGCAGTTCTCCGGCAGATCTTCGTAACGCTTGATTCCACGGATATCACAATTCCACCCCGGCAGCTTTTTCAGCACAGGTTTCGCCTTCTCAAGAAGATGGGTAGGCGGGAACTGATCCGTTTCTTTCCCGTCAATCTCATAAGCAACGCACACCGGAATCTCTTCCAGGTATCCCAATACATCCAGAACGGTAAAGGCCACGTCTGTGGTCCCCTGCATCCGGCAGCCATACCGGGAGGCGACACAGTCAAACCACCCCATTCTCCTTGGACGGCCAGTGGTAGCGCCAAATTCGCCGCCGTCACCGCCCCGGCGTCTCAGCTCATCCGCCTCATCGCCAAAGATCTCGCTGACAAAGGCCCCGGCTCCTACCGCGCTGGAATATGCTTTGCAGACAGTAATGATCTGCTGGATCTCCTGAGGCGGGACACCGGCTCCTACCGCGCCGTAACCGGCAAGTGTCGAAGATGAGGTTACCATGGGATAAATCCCGTGGTCCGGATCTTTCAAAGAACCCAACTGTCCTTCCAACAGCACACTCTTTCCTTCCTGGAGCGCGTTGTGGATGAAAAGGGCGGTATCGCACACATAAGGTTCAACCATTTCCTTATAGCTTTTCAGTTCCTGATACAGATCTTCCGGATCGATCAGCGGTTTGTGATAAAGATGCTCCAGCAGTACATTCTTCTGCTGCGCGACCCGCTCTACCTTCTCTCTCAAGAGAGCATCGTCAAACAGCTCGCTGACCTGGAAGCCTATCTTAGCAAATTTATCCGAATAAAACGGCGCAATCCCTGACTTGGTGGAACCAAAGGATTTTCCGGCCAGCCGTTCTTCCTCGTAAGCGTCAAAGTTTTTGTGATAAGACATCACGATCTGGGCCCGGTCGGAAACCAGAAGTTTTGGTTTGGGCACTCCCTGATCCACGATAGACTGGACTTCTTTAAACAATACTGGAATGTCCAAAGCCACACCATTTCCGATCACGCTGGTGGTGTGACCATAAAAGACCCCTGACGGCAATGTATGGAGCGCAAACTTTCCATAATTATTGACGATCGTATGCCCGGCATTGGCGCCTCCTTGGAAACGCACTACAATATCGGCTTCCCTGGCAAGCATGTCGGTAATCTTTCCCTTGCCTTCATCTCCCCAGTTGGCTCCCACTACTGCTTTTACCATATTCATTCCTCCTAAAGTCATTGGCTTTCGCCTTGAAACAATCACCTTAAGCATTATACTATATTTTTTCCTGCCTGTAAAACAAAATTTATTGCATCTTGTTTTGTTCCGCAGACCAGCCTCATTTACATCAGCGGAGCCAAAAGCCGCAGCACTTGACCGGAGATCTTCGTCAGGATGGTCCTGTTTTTCACTTCCAGCAGGCTGATCTTATGACATCTGGTGAGTGTCTTCTGAAAATCCCGCTCGATCCTGTCGATCTCTGAGTTATTGTAGATAAATGTGCCGCATTCAAAATGCAGATACAAACTGCGGTAATCCAGATTGATGGTCCCCACCGCGGCCGTATCGTTATCCGACACAAAAACTTTGGCATGGACAAATCCTGGGGTATATTCATAAATCTGCACTCCCCCCTCGATCAGCTCTTTGTAATAGGTTTTTGCCACTACAAAAGCATACCATTTATCCGGGATATGAGGCATGATAATGATTACTTCGATTCCGCTTTTGGCCGCTCTGGTCAGTGTGGTGAGCATCTCGTTGTCCAGGATCAGATAGGGAGTCATGATGTGCACATATTTTTTTGCGTGGTTCAAAATATGGAAATAAACTTCCTCGCCTACATTCTCATTATCAAAGGGACTGTCCGCGTACGGGATCACATATCCAAGTTCTCTTCTCAGCCCGCTCCGCTTCTTCGTCAGATAACGCTCATAATTTTCCGGTTTCCGTTCTTCTACATTCCACATCTGCAGGAAGATCATCGTCAGGCTCTGCACGGCGTCTCCCTTCAGCATGACCGCCGTATCTTTCCAATGACCGAATCGAACTTTCCGGTTGATATACTCATCTCCCAGATTGATTCCTCCGGTGTAGCCAACTTTTCCATCGATCACGCAGATCTTCCTATGATCTCGGTTATTCTGAATGGTAGACAAAAAGGGTTTGACCGCATTGGACATCTTGCACTGGATCCCGAATTTCCGCAGCTGTTCCGGATAATTATAAGGAAGCATAGAAATCGCGCACATTCCATCATACATGAAGCGCACCTCTACTCCTTCTTTCACTTTTTTACGCAGGATCTTCAGGATCGTGTCCCACATATATCCTTCTTCTACGATAAAGTATTCCATAAAAATAAACTTACGGGCTTTCTCCAGCTCCTCCACCATTGACCGGAATTTGTATTCGCCTAATGGGAAATAAGTCACTTCCGTATTCCGGTAAGTCGGGAATCCAAGGCCGGACAGATAATAAGACAGCTGGGCGTTGGCGGATCTGCTGGCCCAGACAGCCTCCACCACTTCCCGCTCCTGCTGCATGTAAGGGTCTGTCTCCACTTTGAGAACGGCCTGTCTCTCCCGCATGAAATGAGTCCCCGGCTGTACTTTTGTAAAAATATAAAAAAGCGTTCCAAACCCAGGGATCGCCATGACAAACAGCATCCAGGTCATCTTAAATGCCGGATTGCCTTCCGAGTTGATGATATAGATCAAAACAACAACGCCAAGAATCGTCAATGCTCCGTATACGTAAGCAATGTACTCTTCCAGATAGAAACTTGTCTCTACTAAGAACCAGACCTGTAAAAGGAGCATCAAAAGAATGATCCCCGTCCTGCTGAAAACAATTCGGAACAGTCCTCTTTTCGCTGTTCCAGGTGCTTCATTGCTGCTCATAACTCTCTCCTTCCAGTAAATAAAAAGCCACGGATACAGTGTACCATACTTTTGCCGGCCGCTCAACCAGGAGCTGTCAAAGGTTTTTTCTCAATCTTTTGCCTTCCCCTTTTCTTTTTCCTCAAAAAGTATTACAATACACCTATTAGGGGGAACGTCCCTTACGAAAGGAGATATAAGGGTATGGCAAATTGGCTGAAAAAACTGCTTGGGCTGGCTGCTGTAGCAGGAACTGCCGCAGGGATTCTCTATTATTTGAAAAAGCGGGATGCCGCGGACACAGAAGACTTGGAGGACGCCTTTGAGGATGAGGATTTTGATCTGGACAATGACTTAAAGTCTGCCGCCGACCGAGAGTACGTACCGCTGAACACAGGGAGCGCGCAGACTGAAGATGGAGCCGGCTCCGCTGACTCCACTGAGACAAACGAGCAGACAGAAACCAAAGCCCCAGACCAGAAAGAGGCTGACGGAAAAGAAACAAAAGAAGACGAAACCAAATAAATAGGCCAAAAAAGGCGGCGGTCATTCTATGACTGCCGCTTTTTATATGTTCTTCCATAGTGTAACCAGTGTCCCTGTCGCCTCCCGAATCTGTTCTTCCGTAAGATTCGCGTAACCAAGCAGAATGGTGGGCCAATCCTTTTCTGATCTTTGGATCCGATAATCAGAAAGTCCATATACCCGGATATCCTCATCGGCAGCCGCCCGGATCAGCTCCCGCTCAGTGATCTTCTTCTGAAAAGTCAAAAGAAGATGGACTCCCGCGTGTTCGCCTGAGATCCGGCAGATATCAAGAAGGGGGCGCAGCTCCTCGATCAGCGCGTCATGGCGCCCTTTATACAAGGCTCTCGTCTTGTTCAAGTGCCTCTCATAATAACCTTCTTCAATAAATTTCTGTACGATCAGCTGATCTACTTTAGATACTGTAGAGTTGATAAACCGATGTTTTTTCTGGTACTTTTCTAAAAGGGGATCCGGCAGTACCATATAGCTTAGCCGGATCGCCGGAGCGATGGATTTGGAGAAAGTTCCCAGATAAATGACTTTATCCCTGCTGTCATATCCTTGAAGAGCCGGAATCGGTTTCCCTTTGTAACGGAACTCACTGTCATAGTCGTCTTCTATAATATAGCGCCCCGGTCTTTCACCCGCCCATTTCAGCAGTTCCATCCTGCGCCGCACAGGCATGACGATACCGGTCGGATACTGATGGGAAGGCGTTACATAGGCAATATCCGCCGCGGTTTCCGCCAGAGCCGCTACCCTCATTCCATCTTTGTCCACCGGAACAGGAACCGTAAAGAATCCCAAGTCTTTCGCCAGACGGAATGCCTGCATATACGTGGGATCCTCAAAGGCCGCCGTATGATCTGTTCCCAGAATGATAGACAGAAGCATTAAGATATAATCGCTTCCCGCTCCGATCACCACCTGTTCTGGAGTACAGTTGACCCCCCTGGCCTGATAGAGATACCGGGCTACTGCCCGGCGGAATCCATACTCTCCCTGAGAGTCTCCCGACCGGAAAAGTTCAGTCCTGTCGTCTATTAAAATCTCTCTGGACAGTTTCCGCCACACATGGTAGGGAAAGCTCTTTAAATCTACTCCATGGGGTGTAAAATCATACCGATAAGCTTTGCTTTCCTCTTTGGCCTCTTCTGGCTGCTCCTTTGCCTGAGTCAGCCGGTACAGCCCTTCCAGCCTGGACGCGAAGAATCCCCTGCAAGGCTGGGATTCAATATAGCCTTCCGAGAGGAGCTGCTCATAGGCCAGTTCCACAGTGCTGCGGCTTACGTCCAAATAACGGGACAAGGCCCTGGTAGACGGCAGTTTCTCGCCGCAGGCGATCCTGCCTTCCTGAATATTCTCTTTGATATAATTGTAGATCTGCTCGTAAAGAGGAGTTTTCGAATGAGGGTTTAGATTGATCGTCAATTCATTCATGGCGCATACTCCATTGGGGCCGGGGGATTTTTAAAAATCCCCCGGCCCCAATTCATTTATTTTGGTAACTTAAATGAACTTTTCAGTGACACGATCCGGTTAAAGACCAGATGTTCCGGATCAGAATCTCTAAGATCCAGACAAAAATAGCCATTGCGCACAAACTGGAAGCTGTCTCCTGGTTTAGACTCTCCAAAACTGTCTTCTACCATACATTCCTGCAAGACAGTCAAGGAATTGGGATTTAAATTCAAGGAACCGTCTTCCTTATTATAGACGCCTTTCTCTTCATCCACCAGATTTTCATACAGTCTGACCTCCGCCTGCTTAGCATAGGGAGCCGCTACCCAGTGGATCGTTCCTTTTACCTTTCTCCCGGTAAATCCTGTCCCTGCTTTTGTCTCCGGATCATAGGTCACATGAACGGCGGTTACATTGCCGTCCTGGTCTGTCTCATAGCTTTCGCATTTGACAAAATAGGCGTTCATCAGCCGCACTTCATTGCCCGGAAACAGCCGGAAATATTTCTTGGGAGGCTCGATCATAAAGTCTTCCCTCTCAATATACAGTTCCCGGCAGAAGGGAACTTTCCGCTTTCCAAGCTCTGGGTTTTCCAGGTTATTATCCGCGTCCAGATATTCCGTCTCTCCTTCCGGATAGTTGTCGATGATCAGCTTGATCGGATCCAACACCGCCATCATCCTCGGACGCTTCAGCTTCAGGTCTTCCCGTATACAGTATTCCAGCATAGCATAATCCACAGAACTCTGGCTTTTGGACACTCCGCACAGATCAACAAACATCTGTATCGACTCCGGCGTAAAGCCTCTCCTTCTGAGCGCCGCGATGGAAACCAGCCGCGGATCATCCCAGCCATCCACGATTCCTTCTTGTACCAGCTTTTTGATATATCGTTTTCCTGTGACCACATTGGTCAGATATAGTTTTGCGAACTCAATCTGCCGTGGAGCCGGATCAAATTCACACTCCCGCACCACCCAGTCATACAGGGGGCGGTGATCTTCAAATTCCAGCGTACAGATGGAATGGGTGATCTTCTCCACCGCATCCTCGATCGGATGGGCAAAATCATACATGGGATAAATGCACCATTTGTCCCCGGTATTATGGTGGGAGATATGGGCCACCCGATAGATCACCGGATCCCGCATATTGATATTAGGGGACGCCATGTCGATCTTAGCCCGGAGCACCTTCTCCCCGTCCTTATACTTTCCTTCCCGCATTTCTTCAAAAAGCCGCAGGTTTTCTTCCACAGACCTGTCCCGATAGGGGCTGTTCTTTCCGGCCTGTGTCAGCGTTCCCCGGTATTCCCGGATCTCCTCCGCTGAAAGATCGCAGACATAAGCCTTTCCTTTCCGGATCAGCTTCAAGGCGCACTCGTACATTACGTCAAAATAGTCCGACGCGAAATAAAGATGGTCCTTCCAGTCCGCTCCCAGCCATTTCACATCTTCTTTGATGGATTCCACAAATTCTGTATCCTCTTTAGTAGGATTGGTATCATCAAAGCGCAGGTGAAAGGTTCCGTTATATTTTTTTGCCAATCCTGAATTCAAAAGAATGGATTTCGCGTGTCCTATATGAAGATACCCGTTTGGTTCCGGCGGAAACCGGGTACAGACCTCCGTGTATATTCCTTCTGCCAGGTCTTTATCTATTTCCTGTTCGATAAAATTCTTGGAAACTGTCTCTTCTCCCATGTTCTTCCTCCTTGCTGGGCCGATATTTTCTGCCCCTTATCTTATCATAAAACCACAGGGGAAACAAGCCCGCTTCTTTCCGTTATACTCCGTCTTATTCCTGATTCCTTTCCTGTATGCGTTCCCTGTAATAATCAGCAGGCATCCACTTCCCTTTCCAGGCATACAAAAGGATCATTATCGCTCCCGCCAGCCAGGATGCCGGATACGCCGCCATCAGCCAGAACATTTCATGGGAAATGGATAAGCATATCCCAATCCATGCCACCCGGAAGATACAAAGAGAAAACAGGAATACCAGCATGGTCTGCAAGGTCTTTCCAGTTCCCCGGATCGTTCCGGCAAGCACCTGCAAGATCCCAAGCATCCAGTAAAAGGGGCAGAAAAATTTCATAATATACACACCGCAGGCCACCACATCCTGTTCGCTGGAGAAGACCCTGATCACCTGCGGCGCGAATAAGAGCAGCAAAATCCCCGTCACAATGGTATAAGCCACTCCCATCCCTACAGACACATACATTCCTCTCTTGACCCTGTCATATTTCCCTGCGCCTACGTTCTGTCCGGCAAAGGTAGTAGCAGCCATCCCAATACTTAAGACCGGAAGGATATTAAAACCATCGATCTTGATATAAGCCGCGAATCCGGCCATGGCCACGGCCCCAAAGCTGTTGACGCTGGACTGGACGATCACGTTGGAAAAGGAGATCACGATATTCTGGATTCCCGTAGGAAGGCCGATCTTTACGATCCTGGAAAACAAATGATCATAAAGACGGATGTCTCTAAGACGGACCTGATAAATCCTGTCGGTCTTCATCAGGAATCTCAGGATAAAAATGCAGGATAAAAGCTGGCTGATATCAGTCGCCAGAGCCGCTCCCACAATTCCCATCCGAAACACCACCACAAACAAAAGATCCAGGAAAATATTGGATACCGCAGCGATCATCAGATAGACCAGGGAACGTTTGGAATTTCCCACCGCGTTCAAGATTCCGGCGGACATATTATAAATCACAGAAAAAACGATTCCGCCAAAATACACCTGCAGATATTGGGCCGCCTGATCAAACACATCCGCAGGCGTTCCCATCATCCGCAATATCCAGGGCGTCAAGATGATCCCCGCTATCGTCAGGATCACTCCCGCCCCCATAGCAATGGCCTCTGTGGTATGGACCGCTTTGCGGACTCCCTCTTTATCCTGTGCTCCGAAAAACTGAGAAATGACTACGCCAGCTCCCGCGGAGGCACCAATGCAGAATCCGATCAGAAGATTGATGATGGAAGAACTGGCTCCTACAGCCGCCAGGGCCTCACTTCCGATAAAATTTCCCACGATAATGGAGTCTACCGTATTATACAGCTGCTGAAACAGATTCCCAAGAATCAGGGGAATGGCAAAATACACCATTTTCCGCCAAATAGATCCCTCTGTCATGAGTGTATTATTTTTCTTTTCCATGGGTACATCCTTCCTTTTCAACAAGAGACGTATGATCTAAGATCCGCGTAAAATCTGTAAAGATGGGCGAAAAAAATTACTCCCTGAACTGGGAGTAATGAAGCTGCCGAGCGGAATCGAACCGCCGACCTCCGCCTTACCAAGGCGACGCTCTACCGACTGAGCCACGGCAGCGCATATCATTGATTGCAACAGTGATACTATACACTATAATCCATAGACTTGTCAATGATATTTTTCCAAAATCTTCTCTGTTTTTCCTTTTATTCTCTGAAGGGCGTTATCCACCGTCTTAGGGCTCTTGTCTAAAAGACGGGCGATGGTCTTATAATCTGTGCCTAAAAGGTGAAGGTACAAGACCCTGCTTTCCAAATCGCTTAACTGCTCCTCCAGCTCGCTCTCCAGAAGACGGGCATATTCCCGACTCACCAGAATCTCTTCTGGATTATTTTCCCGCTCCGCTTCCACCGTCTCGATCAGCGCTTCCTTTTCATCATTTTTATCATACAGTGATACATAAGAATTCAGCGGCCCGTGCTTCTTTCTCTTAGACGCCTCGATGGCGGAATAAAGCTGCCGGGTGATGCAAAGCCGGGCAAAGCTGTAAAACGAAGCTTCCTGCTTTGGATCATAGTCCTGGACCGCTTTAAAAAGGCCGATCATGCCTTCTTGGATCAGGTCATCATTTTCCCCTCCCAGAAGATACATGGCATTGGCCTCCTTGCGCACCAGGTTTTTATATTTTTCCATGATGTAATCCATGATCTTTTTATCTCCGTCCCGCAGTTTTCCGATCAGCTGCTCGTCGGTCATCCGGTCATAGGCACTCATAAGGCCGCCTCCTTTTCCCTTATGTTTGGCTAAAAGATTCCTGCATGTACCTCATATGACTGCTACTGCTGCCGCTGGCGCAGGATCTCATAAGCCAGGACTCCGGCCGCCACCGATGCGTTCAGCGAATCAATCTCTCCCTTCATAGGAATCGCCGCTGTAAAATCACAGGTTTCCTTCACCAGCCTTCCTACGCCCTCGCCCTCATTACCGATCACCAGACCGATGGGGCCTTTTAGGTTTAGCCGATACATCGATTCTCCGTCCATGTCCGCGCAGACAAACCACAGTCCTTTCTCTTTCAGCTCTTCCATGGTCTTGACAAGATTAGTCACTCTGGCCACCGGCGTATAATTCAAGGCTCCGGCAGAGGTCTTTGCCACCGTTGCGGTCAGACCGACCGCTCTGCGCTTCGGTATAATGACTCCATGGGCTCCCGCCAGATTGGCCGTCCGAATGATGGCCCCCAGATTATGAGGATCCTCAATATTGTCCAGCAGGAAAAGGAAGGGATCTTCTCCCCGTTTTTGGGCTAATTCCAGCATATCCTCCACCTGGGCGTAGGCGTAGGCCGCCGCATCCGCGATCACGCCTTGATGCTTTCCGGTCACGGAAAGCCGGGCAAGTCTTGCTTTATCCGCAAACTGCACTTGGATTCCCCGCTTTTTTGCCTCTCTTAAAATGGTGCGAATGGGCCCGTCCTGGCAACCTTCCTGCACATACAGCCGGTCAATGGTACGGTCCGCCCTCAGGGCTTCCAGCACAGCGTTTCTTCCCTCGATCCGGTTTTCCTTCTGGTTTTCCTCCTTAAGAGCCTCCTGTCCGGCCCTTTCCTTTCTTCCTTCCCCTTGATACTTCTGCATATCTGCTCCTTTTCTTCCCCTACCGATTTTCACAGTTTCTTTCCGCCTATCTGGCCGGCTCTTCCAAATGATCAAGCCCTGTCTTTACCAAGTCCAGCATACGCTCCCATTCCCGGTTCAGATAGAGATATCCCATCAGCGCCTCGAATCCGGTAGCCCGGTGATAATCTTTCAAAGACTGGTTCTTGGCCGGCGAAAAGCTCTTCGAATTACGGCCTCTGCGGTAGACTCCAGCTTCTTCTTCTGACAGCAGGGGCTCAATGGCCTCCATCATCCGGGACTGGGCGGATGCCTGCACCATGCGGCTGGTCTCTTTGTGAAGTTTGTTTACCTGGCGGTTCCCCCGGCTGACCACAATGGTACGGATGATCAGATCATAGATACAATCCCCGATATAGGCCAGCACCAGAGGCGAATATCCCTTCGCCTGCCTGTCAGGAAGCTGGAAAGCCTCCCGCAGGCAGGCGTCAAACTGCCATTCTACGCTTTTTTCCATTTTACACCCTCTCTGGTATCCTCCAGAATGATGCCCTTTTGCGCCAGTTCATCCCGGATGGCATCGGCTTTGGCAAAATCTTTGGCTTTCCTTGCCGCCTGACGCTCCTGGATCAGATTCTCGATCTCCTCATCCAGCAGTTCTTCCTTCTTATCCACGATCAGTCCCAGTACATCCGTCAGCCTTTTCAAAAGCTTAAGAAGATTCTCCAAATATGCTTTAGAACTGTTCTCACCGGCGCTGGTGTTGATGAATTTCACCAGGTCGAAAACAGCCGCCAGAGCATCCGCCGTATTAAAGTCATCATCCATGGCCTTCTCAAAAGCGGCCACGAATCCATCGGTCTGGGCGAAGGCTTTTTCTTCCTCTTCCGTCAGCTTCTCTGTCTGGGCGTTCTTCAGATAGAACTTCAGATTTTCCGCCGCGTTTACGATCCGCTCCAATCCATTTTTGGACGCTTCCATCAGCTCCGCGCTGAAATTTAACGGACTTCTGTAATGGGCGCTCAGCATAAAGAACCGCAGCACCTGCAGATCGTACTGTTCGCTGATCTCCCGTACCGTACGGAAATTCCCCAGAGATTTACTCATTTTCCGGTTATCGATATTTAAAAACGCATTGTGCATCCAGTAGCGGGCAAATTCTTTCCCATTAGCGGCCTCGCTCTGAGCAATCTCATTTTCATGATGAGGAAATACCAGGTCCTCGCCGCCGGCGTGGATGTCGATCTGGTCGCCCAGATATTTCTTGGACATAACAGAGCACTCAATATGCCACCCCGGACGGCCGTCGCTCCATGGTGACTCCCAGGCGGGCTCCCCTTCTTTCTTCGGTTTCCACAGTACGAAATCCAGAGGATCTTCCTTTTCATCCTCGCCGGTCACCAAAAGAGAACGTTCGCCGGAACGAAGATCGTCCAGATTCTTGTGGGACAATTTGCCATAGTCCTTAAACTGGCGGGTGCGGAAATAAACCGTACCGTTTTTCTCATAAGCGTACCCTTTATCGATCAGGGTCTGGATCATCTCCACCATTCCGCAGATCTCCTGAGTGGCCAGAGGATGGGTTGTGGCCGGTTTCACGTTCATGCCTTCCATATCTTTCTTGCACTCGGCAATGTACCGCTCGGAAATCTCCTGGGCAGAAACTCCTTCCTCGATCGCTTTGTTGATGATCTTGTCGTCCACATCAGTAAAATTGGAAACATAGTTCACATCGTATCCCTTGTACTCAAAATATCTTCTTACCGTGTCAAAGACGATCATCGGCCTGGCGTTTCCAATGTGGATGAAATTGTATACGGTAGGCCCGCACACATACATTTTCACCTTTCCCTCTTCCAGTGGGACAAATTCTTCTTTCTGCTTTGTCAGTGTGTTATACAGCTTCATGGTTTCGTTCTTCCTCCTCATCTAAGATCTTGATGTTTTGCTCCTGCATACATCTCATATGCTTCTCCATTTCCAGGATCCTGCTGTGCAGCCTCAGGTTATCTGCCTGCAGCTCCCGGATATCGTTGCTGATAGGGTCCGGCAGATGGATCTGGTCCATATCCATCCGGGGGATCCTCTGGTCTCCCATTTTGACCACCCGGCCGGGTACGCCTACCACGGTACAATTGGGCGGCACTTCCTTTAGGACCACAGAACCGGCGCCGATCTTGGAATTTTCCCCGATGGTAAAGGAACCTAAGACCTTGGCTCCCGCGCTCACCATTACATTATCCTTTAGGGTAGGGTGGCGCTTGCCCTGTTCCTTTCCGGTCCCTCCTAAAGTCACTCCCTGATATAAGGTAATGTTATCCCCCAGCTCCGCCGTCTCTCCTATGATCACGCCGCTGCCGTGGTCGATAAACAGTCCCTTTCCAATAGTGGCTCCCGGATGGATCTCAATTCCCGTCTTGCGGGCTGCCCTCTGGGAAATCCACCGGGCCAGAAAATAGTGTTTCTTCAAATACAGCTTATGGGCCATCCGGTAGCGCAGGATCGCCTTAAAGCTGGGGTAGAGGAACACCTCCATATTCGACTTGATGGCCGGATCCCGTTCCCGGATCACCTGAATCTCTTCCCTGATATAAGATATCATACCCATGATGTCCAATCTCCTTCATTGATGTAAAAAAATATCTCTGCGGCAGATTGCAGCCAAACAAAAAACTCCGTCTCTGATACATAGCCGTATCCAAGAGACGAAGTCAAGCTCCGCGGTTCCACTCTTATAGAAAATCCCTGCCAAACAAGAATTCTCCACTCGAAACACGTAACGTGTGTAACCCGTGCCCGGCTACTGGAAAAACTCGTTCGCCAGGCAGACTCCCGGATGCACTTCACGGCGGTATCCCTTAAAACTGCTTTCAGCCGGTGACAGTTTCTCTCTTTTAGATCCATCCTCCGCTACTCTTTCCGTTCAGCGTCTTTGCCTTATATAGGATATATCATATGTGAAATCAGGAGATTTGTCAATTGTTAAATTGTTAACTGGGGACGTAGCCTTTTTGCATTTTACTACGTCCCAAATTGACAATTACCCTGTACCTTTTTGTGTCACACGGTCTCGTTCAGATAGAGTCTGGTCAATGGCTGGATTTTTTTTAGTTCGTTTTTCATCCGCTCTGTCATTTCTACTCCTTCTTCCCGGCAGAGCTCTTCCGCGCTCACGGCGCCAAAGAGGAAGCTTCCCAGCGCCGCGATCGGGATGGTTCCTTCGCTGTTTTCTTTGGGGGATTCCATCAGCATGATACCGGAGAATTCGGTCCCTGTAAGGGTCAGGCACCGATTGTTTTCCGGGATGATAGGATCCTCTATACAGAAGCATACGGCCATCAGGCTTTTCAGCCGCAGGGACATCAGCATCCGGCGAGCGTCCACGATCCGGATCATGATCTTAGGCTTTTCTTTCCCGTTTTCACCAGGCATATAAGGCCGGCAGTCTACGATCTGCCCTTCTTTCCGATATACCATCAGACGGCCGCCGTCACTTTCGTATTCTTTCATCAGTCTCCGGTAATAAGCCGCGTCCCGGAGAGCGTACACCTGATAATTTCGCTCCAGCCAGGTATTCGCCGCTAAAGAAAGAGACTCCAGATCCTCTTCTTTGGCCTGAGATATGGAAATCCCCGGAGTCTCTGAGGTTTCTTCATAAAATTTCCGTTCCTGCTCATACACCGTCCGGAAGTCGTGAGGCAGGTAGATCGCTTCTGCCGCCGGCATGAGAAATGTAAAGATTTCCCCCGCCCTGTACATATCCCGCAGAGACCGTTCAAGAAGCCTCGCCATGTAGCGCCTTCCCCGATATTCTTTCTGCGTTGCCACCGCAACGATATAGTTTGCCTCTTTTCTGACTCCGTTGACCATCAGCGTGTAGGGATTCAAATGGAGCATGGCGCGGATCCCTCCATCTTCTTCCGCGACATAAATCTGATTGTCTCTTGTCTTTTCTGTATAGTAGTAATCTACAAAGCTCTTACTGTCTTCTGTAAAAACAGTTTCATACAGAGGACGTGTATTTCCATGTTCCTGCCTTTCCAGCTTTCTGATCTTCATTTTCTGCCATCTCCTTACATTTTCAAAAGAAAGAAAGCCCCTCCTGGAGCTTTCTCTTGCAACATTTTTATGCTTCCTGCCCGCAGGACCCCTGACAGCCGCCGCACCTTCCGCAGTCTGGTCCCACCGGATAGCTGTAATTTTTAACTGCTTCCAGACAGGCTACCGCCTGAGAAGAAATTCCTTCCCCAGTCCCGGTAAATCCAAGGCCCTCTTCTGTGGTCGCCTTTACGTTGACCTGGTCTGGGTCCAAATGGAGGGCGGATGCGATATTCTGCCTCATTTCCTGGATATAAGGCGCCATCTTGGGTCTTTGCGCAATGATCGTCGCATCAATATTCTCGATCACATACAATTTTTCTTCGATCAGTTTCCCCACTTGCTCCAGCAGCCTCATACTGGACGCGCCTTTATATTGGGGATCCGTATCTGGAAAATGTTTTCCAATGTCTCCCAAAGCGGCTGCTCCCAGCAGGGCATCCATCACCGCGTGAATGAGCACGTCTGCGTCCGAATGTCCCAAGAGTCCTTTCTCATAAGGAATCTTCACTCCCCCCAGGATCAAATCTCTGTCTTCCGTCAGTCTGTGTACATCATAGCCCATTCCAACCCGCATACTCTATTCCTCTTTTCCTGCCTGAGTTTCTGCTGTATCTTCTGCCATTTCATCTGCCGTGGATTTTTCTTCCGCCGCAGCCTCGTCTTTTAATACAGGCTCTTCTTCCGCCGTTTCTTCCTCTATCGCCGGGCCTTCTCCCAATCCATCGTCATAGTCATGCCGCGCGAACCGAATAAGCGCGCTTGCGCACCAGGCAACCCCTACGATCAGGAATAAGATTCCGATCACTGTATATAAAACATAGTTCTCCGGCCGATCAGACATGGCGTTTCCTACCAGGGAAAAACCTGTATAGGCCAGATATCCGCCTACGATCACTCTAAAAACCACACGACTTCTGCTCATGCGACATCCTCCTTTGTCCTTCTGCTGTCAGCTTTGGCGGCCCTCCCTGGGTCCGCCCTATATTCTCAAGCTATTATATCATAGGGAAAAAAAGCGAACAAGCCATATTTAGCACTTCTTCAACGATCTCGCAGATCAGCATTTCTCAGCGATCTCGCAGATCAGCTTCCTGGTATCTTCCCATCCAATACAGGGGTCTGTGATCGACTGGCCATATACCAGATTTTCAGAAATCTCCTGTCTTCCTTCCACCAAATAGCTTTCGATCATAACACCTTTTACCAGTTTCTTCAGTCTTGGGTCATAGTTTCTGCTGTGGAGCACTTCACTGACAATGCGGATCTGTTCCCGGAACTGTTTGCCGGAATTAGAGTGGTTTACGTCCACGATCACCGCCGGATTTTGCAGCTGTCTTTCCTCATACATCTGAGCCAGCCGGGCCAGATCCTCATAGTGGTAGTTTGGAATATTTTTGCCGTACTTATCCACGCCGCCCCGCAAAATAGTATGAGCCAGCGCGTTTCCATCTGTCTCCACATCGTATCCCCGGTAAATAAAACGATGGGGCCGCTGAGCCGCCGTCACAGAATTAAGCATCACGGAAAGATCTCCGCTGGTAGGATTCTTCATTCCCACCGGGATATCCATGCCGCTTGCCGTCAGTCTATGCTGCTGGTCCTCCACCGACCGGGCGCCCACCGCTTCATAAGACAATACATCATCCAGATAACTCCGGTTCTCCGGATACAACATTTCATCCGCCGTAGAGAGCCCTGTCTCTTCCATGACCCGGATATGCAGCTTGCGAATCGCGATGATTCCAGCCAGAAGATCCGGTTCCCGTTCCGGGTCGGGCTGAT
>CABPCP010000034.1 GCA_902406105.1 uncultured Mordavella sp. | reverse complement strand
TTTTTAAAAATCCCCCGGCCCCGATTGTGATGGATTTAGTCAGAACCGGTCCGCGTATGCGTTCATTACTCCCGGTATATCGATCTTCTGGGGACACCGCTTTGCGCAGGCGCCGCACTGAAGACAGGCGGAAGGGCCTTTGGTCTGTGACAGACTGGAGATCTTCCAGGTCTCGCCGCTGATGGTAAGCTCATTGTAGCCTTGGATCAGCAGAGGGATATCAAGCCCGGCTGGACAGACAGGACAGCAGTACCGGCAGGCAGAACAGGGGACGCCAAGCTCGTTTTTGAATACCTGGACGGCTTCCCGCAGCGCGGCCTCCTCCTGACGGGAGAGCGGATCATGGGCCTCGAAAATTGAGGCGTTTTCCAGGATTTGTTCTGGGGATGCCATGCCGCTCAAGACGCACTGCACATTATCAAGGCCCAGGAGATAGCGGAAGGACCAGGAAGGGATGGAACGCTCCGGGGCCGCGCCGCGTAAGATGGCTTCCGCCTTCTCGCTCAAATGAGTGAGGCGTCCGCCTTTGAGCGGTTCCATAACCCAGACAGGGATTCCATGGTCGGTCAGGATCTGGTACTGACGCTCCCCATCCAGCAGGCTCCAGTCCAGATAGTTGAGCTGGATCAAAGCCATGTCGAAATCCGGGCACCAGTCCACAAACCGCTCCAGGGCCTCCGGCGCCGCGTGGGAAGAGAATCCCAGATAGCGGATTCGGCCCGCTTTTTTCTGGTTGAGAAGGTAACCAATATAGTCTTTCTGGGGATCCATATATTTTTCTATGTACTGTTCCTGCATTCCATGCAGCAGATAAAAGTCAAAATAGTCTGTCTGACAGCGTTTCAATTGTTCTTCAAACACTTTTTCGATATCTGTGGTGACGGCCGCATAAAATTTCGTGGCCAGATAATAGCTGTCCCTTGGATATCTGGACAGCGTTTCTCCCAGAAAACGTTCTGAATCGCCGCCGTGATAAGTGTAAGCGGTGTCAAAGTAATTGATGCCGCTTGCGAAAGCCTGGTCGATGACCTGCTGGGCTTTCCGACGGTCAATTTTGTTGGGATTCCCAGAAATTGCAGGAAGGCGGAGGCTGCCAAGGCCAAGAGCGGAGATCTTATTTCCCTTAAACTCTTTATAGTACATCTTTGTGCTCCTTTCACTTCGTCTGTTCAAAGTAAGCTTTTATTATTATTCTATAGGCGCCCAAGTCCGAAAATAAGGAGCTTTCCCTGCAATAAGATTGTGGAGAAAGCATAATAAGGAGCATTCTAATCCCGATAGATCCGGGAGACTTCTTTCCGAAGGGATTCTATGTATTTACGGGTAAGGTTTAGGAGAAAAGCCTGTTCTTCTTTCGTCAGATACTGAAAGGCCTGTTCTTCCGCATGGATCAAAGGGGCGATGACTTCTTTCAGAAGTTTTCGCCCTTGTTTCGTCAGAAAGATCAGCTTATTCTTGTGGTTTTCTGGAGTGGTTTCCAGGGTGACGTAACCATTCTTTTCCAGCCCTTTCAGTATAGAGTTCACCGTCTGGGGAGGGTAATGCCAGGCCGCGCACAGATCCTTCTGGGTACAGGGAACGCTGCTCTCGTATATGGAATACATCAGCCAAAGAGCGCTGTCTGAGACGTCCCGGTCCTTTGCGTAGCTGTGGTAGATTTCATCCATTTCTTTGTTCAATTGATTCAAGATTTCCAGCGGATTCTCAGCGTTTTTTTCCATATACATGAACCTCCTGATTATTTTCCTGATATCTATTATAATTTTGCCAAAAAGAAGAAGTCAATATCCTGATAAAATTGTATTGACTTTTATCCGAAATCGGAGTATATTCTTCCTGTACCCATAAAGTCCGAAATCGGATTAAATTATAAAGAGGCAGGAAAATACTATGAAACTGATGCTGAAATTTATCAAACCATACCGAAAATTAATGCTGTTTGTTCTGCTGGTCATGGTCCTTGATGTGGCGGGGGGACTTCTGATTCCCACGATTACAGCGGATATCATCAACAAAGGAATCGGCGGAGGCAATCTGCCTTATATCATCCGGCAGGGACTGCTCATGTTGGTGATCGCGCTCATTACCAGTTTTGGAGCGCTGTCAGGAAGCTACCTGTGCGCGGTCTTGTCAGCTCGGGTCGGCCGGGATATCCGCAACGCGGTTTATGACCAGTCACTGAATTTCTCCGCTTCCGATATGGAGAGTATCGGTACCGGGTCCATGATCACGCGGACTTTGAATGATGTCAATGTGATCCAGCAGTCAGTGATCATGGTGGCCCAGATGATCCTGCCTGTGCCGGTGGTGTGTGTACTGGGGATCGTAATGGCTTTCCGCATAGATGTGGTGATGGGCGGAATCCTGATGGGAGTTACGATTGTCGTCCTGCTGCTGGCGGTGCTGGTAGTAAAGAAAGCGGCGCCCATGTTTGAACGGATGCAGCGGTTCCTTGACCGGATGAATGTGGTGATCCGTGAGAATGTGACAGGGGTCCGGGTAATCCGGGCCTTTGATAAGGAAACTTACGAGGAAGGCAGGATGGACGGCGTCTTTGAGGATTACCGTAATGTTTCCATCCAGGTGTGCCGCCTCTTTGCCGGCCTGGAGAGCTCGGCCGTACTGGTGATCAATCTGATCATCATAGTGATCCTGTATATGGGAGGGAACAGGACCGGAGCCGGGGCTATGGAGATCGGTGATATTACGGCGCTCACAGAGTATGCCATCATGATTCTGTTTTATCTGGTCATGGCGCAGATGGTCATGGTAATGCTGCCAAGGGCGCTGGTATGTATAGAAAGAATCCAGGAAGTGCTGGAGCTGGAGCCGGAGATCCAGGACGGGACAGCCTGCGGGAAGAAAACAGACGGAGGGGGAAATGTGAAGGACATTTCTTCAAATGAGGAAGCGCCGGTGATTTGTTTCAAAAATGTCAGCTTCCGGTTCAAGGATGCGGATGAGTATACCTTAAGAGGACTGGATTTTGCCTGTCAAAGAGGACGGACGACAGCGGTCATAGGCAGCACCGGAAGCGGAAAATCTGTGCTGACAAAGATGATCCTCAGACTGCATGATGTGACAGAGGGAAAGATATTGATGAATGGAACGGATATCCAGGATATGAGTCAGGCAGACTTAAGAAGTCAGATTGCCTATGTGCCTCAGAAGGCATGGCTGTTTGCGGGAACCATCGCGGACAATCTGCGCCATGGGGACGAGAAAGCTTCAGAGGAGAAAATGTGGAAGATTCTGGATGTGGCCCAGGCAGGGTTTGTCAGCGAACTGCGGGGCGGCTTAAAGTCTCGTGTAGCCCAGGGCGGGACAAACTTTTCCGGCGGGCAGAAACAGAGGCTGTCCATAGCCCGGGCGCTGATGAAAGATGCGGAGCTGTACATCTTTGATGACAGCTTTTCCGCCCTGGATTTTAAGACCGATGCGGCTCTGCGCAGGGCATTAACGATGCAGACAAAGGAGGCCGCGGTGCTGATCGTTGCCCAGCGGGTCAGCACTATCGTGAACGCAGATCAGATCCTTGTGTTGGAGGACGGAAGAGTCGTGGGAATCGGCACTCACCAGTCACTGCTTGACTCCTGTCCTGTTTACCGGGAAATTGTCAGATCTCAGATGAAAGGAGGGAAAAACTATGGAAAATGATGAGAGAAACGCACAGGAAGCGGCAGGATTGGGAGAAGAGTTTGACGCTTCCTCGCCGGAACATACCAGGCAGACCGTAAGAAAACTGTGGGATTCGCTCAGCGACCAGCGCGTGCGGCTGTGTGTGGTCTTGATCTCTGTGGCTCTTTATACCGTCCTGGCTGTCGCGGCCCCTCTGTACAGCGCCTATATCGTGGATCTGCTGTGGGAGAAGATCCAGGCGGCCTTCGCCCAGGAGATAGTTTTTTCCGTGACCTGGGAGGAGGCTGGCCGGGATATCTTGCTTCTGCTGCTGATCTACCTGGCGGCGGCAGGACTGTATTTCATCCAGTCTTTTCTGATGGCCAGCTTCGCGGAGAATCTGGCCTGCCGCCTGCGGGGGGAGATTGGCCAGAAACTGAACCGGCTTCCTCTGGCGTTCTTTGACGGACATCAGCCAGGCGCGATCTTAAGCCGGATCACTAATGACCTGGACAAAATGTCGGAGGCTTTCCAGACGGGAGTGCTGAAGTTGTTTACCGCGTTTGGAATGGTGATCGGTTCTCTGGTGATGATGTTCCGGTTCAGTATATTACTGACGGCGGTATTTCTGTTATTTATGTGCCTGTCCCTGACCGCCACGAAATTCGTTTCTGACCGGACGCTTAAGTATGCGCTGAAGAGGCAGGAGTGCGTAAGCGAGGTGACAGCGCTGGTGGAGGAAAGCTACAGCGGCCGTATGGTCATCAAAACGTTTAACCAGGAGGAACATAGTTCCGCCCGGCTGCATGAAGCTTCCCAGCGGCTGACGGATGCTTCCTGGAAAGCGGATTTCCTTATCAATGCCATCAACCCTGGAATCCGGTTTATTAACCGGCTGGGGTTGATTCTGATCGCCGTTCTGGGAGGCGGCATGCTGCTTAACGGGACCATGACCATCGGGGTCTTCCAGGCTTTCTTCCAATATGTCAACCAGGCGGCAGAACCACTGACTCAGCTGGCTTTCATGCTGAACTCAATGCAGTCTTCTCTGGCTTCTTTGGAGCGGGTGTACGCTCTGCTGGATGAGCCGGAAATTACCCCGGACCCGGAGTTTCCTGTCAAGGTTGAGAGGACCCTGGGACATGTGGAATTCTGTCATGTGAAGTTTGGCTATACGCCTGACCGTATCCTGATGCGGGATGTGAGTTTTAACGCCAGGCCAGGGGAAAAGATCGCGATCGTGGGAAGTACCGGAGCAGGGAAAACGACGCTCATCAATCTTCTGATGCGCTTCTATGAGGTAAATGGCGGCCAGATCTTTTTAGACGGCAGCGACACAGGAAGGATGTCCAGACCGCGGCTTAGAGAGAATTTCGGAATGGTGCTCCAGGACACCTGGCTTTTTGAAGGAACGATCGCAGAGAATATCGCTTATGGAAGGCCGGAGGCGGACCGGGAAGAGATCGTCCGGGCGGCCCAGGCGGCCAGGGCAGATTTCTTCATCCGAACGCTGCCGGAAGGGTATGATACGGTTCTGAGTAATGATGCGGAGAATATTTCCATTGGACAGCGTCAGCTGCTGACGATCGCAAGGGTTTTCCTGTGCGACCCGGCGGTGTTGATCCTGGACGAAGCTACGTCCAGCGTAGACACCCGTACAGAGATCGAGATTGGGAAAGCTATGAAAAAGCTGATGAAGGGGCGCACCAGTTTTGTGATCGCCCATCGGCTCTCCACTATTGTGGATGCGGATCGAATCCTGATGATGCAGAATGGGACGATCATAGAACAGGGGACACACCAGTCGCTTCTGGAAGCGGACGGCGCTTACGCCAGACTGTATAACAGTCAGTTCGCCCAGTAGGATCCCTGACAGCAGAACATTAGAATACAAAAGTCCTCAAACAGGAAACCGTTTGAGGACTTTTTCTGAAAACGGAGACGGTGGGATTCGAACCCACGTGCCCAAAAAGGACAACCGCATTTCGAGTGCGGCTCGTTATGACCACTTCGATACGTCTCCAAAAGCACTGTAATGTATTATAGCATAAGTGGGAAGAGAGAGGAATACCCAAATTCAAAAAAGAGAGAGGGCCGGCTTTTCAATGCCGGCCCGGAGGGGATGAAAAAATCTATCTAAAATTTAACTTATTGTTAGGCGAAGACCAACAGCCATACAGACAAAGAATCATGAGCACAGCCGCCGTCTTCTTTAATTGATAAATTCATTATACAAAGAAGATGTGACCCAAATATGTCGGAACCTGAAAATGTTTATAAAAATTCTTAAGAAAATCGGAAGAAAGAATGATAAGCATGAAAACAAAGGGAACGGGCCATAATAGATAGAAAAGAATTCGAGGATTTATAGGGAAATGGCAGGTAAAAAAGAAGAGAAAAGTTTTGAAGAACTTTACCAGGCGCTTCTGCAGAGGAAGCTGTCGCTGGAGGAACCATTGCCGGACAAATATGATCCGAAACATCTGGACTGTCTTTTGCATCCAGAGCGATATGCTCCGGTAATTCCAGTCAGCCAATGCCGCCAATGCGGCCAAGGTGAAGCCTGCCGGCGCAATTGCATATTCGAGGCGATCCGCAGGAAAGAAAATGGAGAGCTGTGGATCGATCCTGAGCTATGTACGGGATGTGAAGCCTGTGTGGAAGCATGCAGGGATAAAAAACTTACAGGAAATAAGGACGTGCTTGCGGCAATGAAGGCGGTCAGAGAGTCCAAAAGGCCTGCTTATATGCTGGTCGCGCCGGCCTTTCTTGGACAATTTCAAGAAGGGGTGACACCGGGTAAGTTAAGGAGCGCTTTTAAAGCCCTGGGATTTGCGGGAATGGTGGAGGTGGCTCTTTTTGCGGATATCCTGACGTTAAAGGAAGCATTGGAATTTGACCGGCATATAGAGAAAACAGGAGATTTCCAGCTTACGAGCTGCTGCTGCCCGGTTTGGATCGCCATGATCCGGAAGAGCTATCATGAGCTTATGCCCCATGTGCCCGGGGCTGTTTCGCCCATGATTGCCTGCGGACGTATTATAAAGAGACTATATCCCGGAGCGCTGACGGTATTTGCCGGTCCGTGTCTAGCCAAGAAACAGGAAGCAAGAGAGCCGGATATCTGTGATGCGGTAGATTATGTTCTTACCTTTCAGGAGATAAAAGATTTATTTGAAGCTGTGAAGATCCGGCCGGAAGAGCAGGAGGAAGATCCCAAAGAACACGCTTCCAAAGCAGGCAGGCTTTACGCCCGTTCAGGCGGGGTGAGCCGAGCGGTGGAAGAAATGGTGCGGCAGTTAAAACCGGACCGCGGCGTACAGGTCCGGGCAGAGCGGGCTGACGGGACGAAGGCGTGTATGGAGATGATAAAGCGGATAAAAGAAGGAAAGACAAAGGCAAACTTTTTCGAGGGAATGGGATGTATAGGCGGCTGCGTGGGCGGCCCAAAAGCCATATTGGACAAAGAAAAGGGGAAGAAAATGGTAGACGATTATGGCGAAAACTCGGCCTTTCAGACACCGTTGGAAAATCCTTACGTAAAAGAGATCTTAAAACGGCTTGGATTTGAGACTGTGGAAGAGCTGCTGGAGGAAGAAGGGCTATTGACACGGAGCTTTGTGTAGATCTCCCAGAAGTTCGCCTGGATCGGGAGCGCACAGCGAAGGCCGGGATGGAGTAGCGAGGCATCCATCCCGGTCTCTTTGTATCTTTGTACGGATCTGATCTTGACAGACCGGATTTTACAAATGCAGCACATCCTGGATCGTGTAGTACCCAGGTCCTTTTTCTTCCAAATATGCGGCGCAGTCGCAGGCGCCTCGGGCAAAGCACTCCCAGTTATAAGAGTGGTGGGTGATCTCCAGTCTCTCTCCAAGGCCGCCAAAATACACGGTGTGGCTGCTGGGAATATTTCCGGCCCGCAGAGAGTGATAGCCGATGGTTCCGGGCTTGCGGGGATTCTCCCCTTTTTCCCGGCCGTAAACGGCAATGTCGTCCAGCTCTTTTCCTAAGGCATGGGCCATGATCTCACCCATTTCTTTGGAAGTTCCGCTGGGGACATCTTTTTTCCATTGGTCATGCATTTCCAGGATTTCGATATCCAGATCGCTGCCGACTGTCTGCGCCACCAATTCCAACAGTTTATTCATGACATTGACCAGTTTAGAGGTGTTGGCGGCGTAAAGCATAGGGATCTCCCCGGCGGCCTCCTGGAATCTGTGCATTTCTTCCGCCGAGAACCCGGTGGTGCCGCAGACCAGCGCCTTTTTGTGGGCAATGGCGGCGCTTAAGACCTCCATAGAGACTTCTCTGGTGGAGAAATCAATGATAACGTCACAGCGATCGATGACCGCTTCCAGATTGTCGGTGACAGGAACGCCCAGAGTCTGGCCGGTCATTGCCACGGTTCCAAGATCCTCTCCAATATAATCTCTGCCCTTGGGGCCGATGCCGGCGACCAGTTCCAGATCCTCGCGGGCGGCAGCGGCCTGAGTGATCAATTTACCCATTTTCCCACGCGGGGCAATAACGATGACTTTCATAAAATACAGCTCCTTTCCACGAATTTCGCGGGTTCATGTATAATAATCTTATTTTAGCATATCCTTATGGAAAAGAATACCAAAAATAATGCTTGCAATCTCCGACAATTTTCGATAGAATATCTCTATCGGGGTATGGCTCAGTTTGGTTAGAGCGCACGGCTGGGGGCCGTGAGGTCGCAGGTTCGAATCCTGTTACCCCGATATAATAGGGCTAGACTTCAACACAAGGAAGTCTAGCCCTTTAACTTTACTAGCAAGGGTTTCTGAAAAAGAACCCTTAATACAAGTAAGTACATATGAATAAATCCAATGGCGACCGTCGCCGTATAAGTGGCGTCTCCACGGCGACAAAAGAGTGGGGCGACGGGTAAATCAGCTATTCATTAGTCATTGAATCGAAAAAGCACGTCAACCGAAACGTCTAAAGCATCAGCAATATCAAAAAGAGTCTCAAGAGAAACAGAAGTGGGAACATTGGGAGCTTCAATATTGCTTATATGCGTCCGACTGATGTTCACAGCTTCAGCAAGATCCAGTTGAGTCATTCCCTTTAATTTTCGACGATACGCTATATTTAATCCTAGACGAGTATATTTTTCTTGATGTTTGTATTTCTCAGCCATAAACTACCTCCATATAAAAATGATAAGTAATATTATTGACTGCATAAACTATCTATAATATTGTGATTACAAAGTTGTAGATTGCAATTCGAATAAAATATTGGTATAATTACGAGAAAATAATACTCAAAGGATTAATTTCATTTAGGAGGATACTATGAGAGAACGTAGAAATATAAAACCATTTGTAGCTACGTCATATAATGATGCAGCTCGGGCTATCAATAGGAAAGAATTAGCAATATATATAGTTAAAGATGCATATAAAGAAACAAAGGAAGAAATAAAAAGAGACAAGAATAAAGGTAGGTTTGGACGAGTAGCAGGAAAAGCAATGATGGGGCTTGGCGGGTTTGGTGTGCTGGCAGTGGGAGCGGCTGGAGCAGGACTCGCTGGTATTCCCGTAATAGTAGTGGGCGCTATTTATTACTTAGTGGGAAAAGCTGGAGCTGGGAAAAATTTTAAGTATTATAAGATAAAAGATAATAAAGCTAAAGAACGGATAGAATTACTTAGAGTTTCAGGAGGAGATGAACCAGAACCTGCGATAGACTTAAAATATGATACAATTTTAGAACCATAAAGGAATAATAGAGAAAAAGAGAGTCAATGCATCTTACATTAGTAAAATTGCGTTGGCTTTTTCAATTTCAAAAATTGGAGGACAGAAGAATGCTAACAGAAAAAGAACTGGATTTAGTAACAATGGAGTTGGAAACCGTCAATCTGGATGTTGATACATACAGACAGGAAACGAAGTGGGGAGTTAATGTGGTTTACTATATGCTTGACCTCATGCTGATAGAACGGGGGATAGTAGAACCCATCCATTTCCACAATGCTGATTTTGATTTGTACTTAAGTAGGTGGAACAGAGAAGAGCTATTTGAAAAGACACTTGATAATACAGTCAATATTTTTGAGATAAGGGGGAAGCCTCTTGCAGAATACTTCAAAGAGATGGAACATGACCCGATCAACGCCGACCGATACAGGGTGATTAGAGCATTGGCAGATAAAATGGAAAGTCTGGACAAAGAACATCAACCATTCTGCATCACAGGTACACTCGGAATTCGGGCAGCAGTAGGAGCATTTTCTACAAAGGTTTTGGAACAGACCTGCAGACAGTTCGGCATGGATAGACTGATAATCGGTGTCTGCAATAATGATTTTGCTCTAGCATACCAAGACCTGCCTGAGAACCTGCTGACGTTAAAGCAATTGATGAAGCCGTGTGAAAAGTTTTTGACAGGTTCAAAGGGCATCAGGGGAAAAGTCCTATTAAAATATGATGCCTGCAAAGGCACATTAGATTCGCTAAAGGAGAACGCTTAGACTAGAAAAGTCGTTCTTCTTTTTGTGTGAGAAAGAGGCAGGGAACATAGAAACCGAAAAATCGACAACAGTATCGTCAGCTGAAACCGCAAGGCAATCAAGGCGTCAAGTCGCACTTGGCGATACTGACGATAAAGCAGAGAAAATTTTTTCTTAAAGAAGAATGAAAAAATTGAAAAGATAAAAATTTCAGCAATCATATCGACAGAACCGACAAAAATGGATAGACCAAAGAAAAAAGAGCATTCAACGACTGGCGGTAGTCAGGCGGTTTTGCGATAGGAAGATGAAGAGAAAACACAATAGTCATTCTCTTACAATAAAGAACGAACGGGCAAACTGATGCGTAAAGTCAGTTTGCCCGTATTTTTTGATGAAAGGATGAAAATACAATGGCAAAAACAGTACAAAAAGAGATTCAGACAACTTCAAAGATAGTAACCTCGGAGGATGGAAAATACACATATCTCTACACAAAAGAACTGAACGGGATGGAAGGGAAAAACGGGATTTTCATCATGCTTTACCCGACAAGAAATCAGGAGAACTTCTTCGTGGAAGATTCTACAAACGTACACATCCAGAACCACATGAGGGAACTGGGGCTGAGAGCTTACTCGGTGGTGAACCTTTTTTCGAAAGTCACAGCGACCAGATTGAGCACAAGAGGGCTTCTCGTAGACACTGATAATCTGGAATTTCTGGAGAAAGAAATTTTTGAGCAGGTGAACACTGAGGATACGGAAGTCATCATTGCATGGGGAAATTCACACTTGACTTCAAAGGCAGTAAATACTGCGAAGAAACGCATTCTTGAAATCTGGACGAAAACACATCCGGCAGTAGCCCTGAAACAGATCGTGACTGACGGACTTCCCAAAGAGATTTCGGGAGTGCATCCGCTGTATATGGGCATCCGGCATAGCAATGCTAAATGGAAGTTGGGAACGTTCCCCACCAAGAAAGAACTGAAAATCCTTGCAGAGAGAGAACGAGGAGGAAAGAAAAAATGACAGAGTACACATCAATAGAAGAATGGTTTTTGCGTGAGGATAGATGGAATAAAGAAACCCCATGCCTTGACATTGCTGACATCAATAGCCCACCGTCTGGATACACACAGAGTAAAGCGGACTGGATACGTGAGCTACTAACATTTCAGTTCCTGCATCAGGGAGAGTGGAAGGTGATCGTGCAGGAGTACGAGTCACAACAGACTGGGAAGCATTCGGTAAAACGACTGGACTACTACATAACGGACGAGGGCGAGATCAGAAGAGATAATGAACAGGACGTATACCTTTTGATTGATCTCGGTGAGAATGCTGACCTTGCTTTGCTTGAAAGAATGGGTGATGCCATAATCCAGACAGGCATTTGGAATTTTGAACGATATGAGTCATACTGCGCCAAGGACAGAAAAAGCAGACAGAGATATCTTGAAGAACAGATAAAGCCTGAAATTTTGGCTTTGGCAGACCGGGAGGTGCAGAGCGTAAATATCAGGTGTGTAGGAGAACTTGATGAGTCACGGTTTGGTGGAAGAGAACTATTTATAGATGCTTTGAATGATGAATTTATAATTCTATAAAGAGGGAGGCATGAACAGTGAAAAAAGTATTTTGGACAAAAAGACAGATGGATGAGGTAAACGTCCTGTGCGATCAATGCGGTGCGCCTGATGCAGTCCGAAAAGAGACAGAGCGCATACTGGGGATTTTGGATAATGTGTATGGTGATTTGAGGGAGGCACAGAAAGATGATGGAGGATTCATTCTTTTTTGCACAGAACCAGTGAGAGACAATGATTTGAAGGAGGTTCTTGAAAAATATCACGTGCGCAGTGATGAAGTCGAATACCGAGAGAATATTGAAAGTCAGTCAGAAGAGACATGGGAGGTCAGGCTGTATATAATTACGAATGATTATGGAATAACAATCATCTCACCGCAAGAAGAGGAGGAGTAGTAGAATGGAATATTTGGTTCTTCTAGGTGGCTTTGCTTTGGGATTGGCAATTATAGGTATCGTTGAGGCGATAGAACGAGGAAGGGGATAAGATGATGGATAAACAGAATAGAGAAGTTCTTTTTAAAATCTTCATGGAAGGAATTTCTATCATGCTTTCTTTCTACACAGTAGCTCGTACAGGAAATCATAGAACACGAAAAAGGAAGAATTGGCAATAATAGAAAATAACAGAAAATTGGAAAAATGCACAGGAAATCTTGACAAATTTTGTATGGTGAGATAAAATAAAATGGCATTGCAAGAAGATGCTTTGAAAAGTTAATAAAGTAATCGAACTATATAACAATTCTTCGCATATTTTTGAGATTGGGCGAGGATAATAAGTGAGTTTTTTAAATCGTCGAAAATGAAAGGACGCATTTCACTTTGTGGTTTTGATAACAATCAAAATTACAGGTGGAGTGCGTCTTTTTGCGTGCAAAAAATAGAAGGAGGTAAAATATAGACTTCCCGGGATTTCTAAAAAAGAAAAAATGACAAAAGATATAAAAAATTTAATTCAAGACGGTGTTTTGACGCTCTTTTCTACAGCGGACGGACAACTTTGGGTGGAGGTGGCGATGGGAGAGTCGCTCAAAACGTTTCACCCTGATGACACCAGATTTCAGATGATTTTGAGAGACGTAATCAAAAAGACGACTGGAAAATTGCCGTCAGGCAGGAGGGTTGCGGAATACATTGAAGAAATACAATATTTTGCGTATCGGCATCCTTTGAAAAGAAATCTTCGGATTCGTGTGGCATATCACTTAGATGGCTGGATTTGCTATGATTTAAATGCAACACGAAGGCGAGCGTACAAGATCAGCGCTGAAGGATATGAAGACATTCAAACCCCTCAAAAAGTTTTTTTGCAAAATCCGACGTATGCTCCACAGGTTGAGCCGGATAGAGAAACGGAAGCCGAAGAACTGCCGGAATTGGTTCACAAACATTTCAGATTGCGGACAAAGGAAGATGAAGTGTTGTTTGGCATTTATCTCGTGACAGCGTTTCTTAAGCCGTTGGTTAACGTTCCACTGCTGATTTTGCAAGGAGAGAAGGGGAGCAGTAAATCGAGCATCTTACGTCGAATCGAGCGGATTGTCGATCCAAAGACTACGGATATTATGGGCGCACCTCGTAGTGATTCTGATCTGGAAATCCGGCTAAACAATAATTATTTCAGTACGTTTGACAACCTTTCCTTCCTTAAAAAAAGGACGAGTGACCTCTTGGCAAGAGCAATAACTGGAGGTTCGACATCCAGACGACAGCTCTATACTGATGCAAATGAGCTTACGTTAAACTTGAGTTGCGTGATTGCGTTGAATGGGATCGGAATGGTTGCTACGGAGGCGGACCTTCTTGACCGCGCGATCGTTTTTAAACTTCAGCGCATTCCACAGTCGGAGATAAAAACCGAGAGGGAGCTCAAGGAGTCCTTTGAAGGTGACCTGCCCAAATTTATTGGTGCGATTTTTCTCTGCATTTCAGAAGTACTTGCTGACGATCAACCTATAGTAGTTCAGAAAAAAACCCGGATGGCAGATTGGTTCGAGTTAGCCGTAAAGGTAGGACGTATTTTTGGACTGGAAGACGAGAAGACGGCAGAGATGATCTGGAAAAATCATAAAGCGGTAAATAAAGAGACGCTTGGAGAAAATTTGGTAGCACAGTGCCTTATAGAACTGATGAGTTCAAGGAATGAGTATTTTGGCTCAGTAACACAGTTGCTTGGCGATCTCTGCGACATAGCAGGGGAAAATGCGATAAAAGCGTCACTACTTCCGGGGCAACCGAACATACTTTCTCGCCGGTTGAACGAGTTAAAATCGAATCTCGAAGGTGCAGGAATATTTTTTGACATAAAAAATATCGGTGCATTCAGGCAGATACACATTTGGCGAAAGACACCGAAGCAGAGAAAATTAAAAAATTGACAGAAAACCGTCAGCCGTAATCACAAGGAAATCAAGGCGTCAAGCCGCAATAGGCGATACCGACGGTGATTGTGTGGTTTTTCTGCTAGGGGGATGAAGAGAAAAATCAAGCGTCATCCCCCCCCCACAATAAAAGATGACAAAAAAAATTAGTCGATTAGAATGCAAAAGGCAAACGTGTCATCCTGATTCAATGCCTGCATAAAACAGACGAGAGCCGACGGGAGGAGGCGAGCGGATGCTATCCCCTTGAGGGGACTACAGGGGAGAAGAGAAGGAATGACACAGGAAAGGTTGCCTTTGCATAGAAGGGAGTCAACATGAAGAGAGGAATAATTAGCATCAGGAAATACGAACTCATAGATGAGATTTACAAACAGGAAATCAATTTGAAACTTTTTGAAGATGGGATCAGAGAAGCATACGAAGAGGTAGTTGACAAGAGGGTAGAAATTCTCATTTATCCAAAAAGTTATTTGGTAGTCGGAAGCATTACTCCGGCGGAATTGAGAAAAGCAGGGAGGCTCATCTGCAGAAACCCCCAAATTGGAAAATGCTGTCAAAAATGCGGTACGGGCAATAGACTGGTTAAGAGAACGGGGTTCATCAAAATCACAAAGCAACAGCTTGAAGAGATATATTATATTTTTGAGGAGGATGAAAAACAATGACCAATAAAAAGAAAATAGCACGTAAGCTTTTAAGCGTTCAGGATATTCAGCGAGAATACCTAAATATGGATTGCAGAAAACTTAGAGCATTCCTGAACTCTCAATGCAACTACAAGAAAATCGGAAATACGTATTTTTATTCGAGAGCTGAAGTAGAAAGCCTCTTGCTCTCAGATGAACAGGTTGAATTTGAAATCAGCCCATATTAAGAAGGTGATACAGATGAAGCTATACGTTGAAAAAGTAAAGCGTCCGTCTGGGATCAGATACAGGATCGTCCGAGACTGGACTCGTGACGGAGTACGCCGGAGAAGTTACAAAATGCTTCCGGCAGGAACAAAAAAAGCTGAGGCAGACAGAATCTGCTGTCAGATGAGTTTAAACATTGAGTACGGAAACTACCTTGACAAAGAGAAAATGCTTTTCCGTGAATACTACGAAAAGGTCTACAGAGAGAAGTACATGGGATTTCTTTCTCCGACCACACGACAGAACTATGAACAGATGTATTTGGCAGAGGATGGAATCAGGCGTCATTTGGGAGAACTTTTCCTGAGTGAGATAACGACAGAGGCTGTACAGGACATGGTGAACCATTACATAGCAACAGGTAAAGCTCCTAAGACTATTCGGAATCACGTTTCTTTTGTGTCAGTAGTATTAAAGCAGGCAATCAGTGATAACTATTTACAACTAACGGGTATACTTCCTACCACATACATCAGATTGCCTAGAAAAGCTGAGACAGTGGGGCATACGTATACAATGGAACAGGTCAAGACAATGCTGGCACGAGCTAGAGCGGAAAAGAACATTAACGTTGAACTGATCGTAGGACTGACCTGCCTCGGAGGCGGACTTAGGCGTTCAGAACTTGCAGGCTTGAGATGGGAGGACATTTCACTTGATGAAGAAAATCCATGCATAATGATACAACGTGCGGAGGTTTCGACAAAGGAAGGGGTGATTGAAAAAGGAACAAAGACAGAAGCCGGAACAAGAAAAGTTCCCTTAGTAGTAAATGGAACGCTCTACAAAATTCTCGTGAGAGCACGTAAGAGATATTTCAGACTACAGGCAAAAGCACCAGATTTCCAGGGGGAAAATCACGTTCTGATTTTACAGCATGATACGTATACGCCTATGAAGCCAAACAGGATATACAAAACGTTCAAGACATTCATGCAGAAGAGCTGTCCAGACCTGCCATGCTACAGACTTCACGATCTCAGACATACCTACTTTTCGTTGTGTTCTAGCATTGAAGGATTCAGCGACCTCTCCATGATTAGCATGGGCGGACACAGCAGTATCAAGAGTTCACGCAGGTATCAGCATTCAATTCAGTCAAGAGTGAAGGCGGATGCAGGCAGATTGAATGAGGAGTTCGAGAAGGCTAAAAGCGTAGTAAACAGCTAAATGCAACAGAGGGCAGGAAGAGTGAAATGCAAGCTTCGAAGGAAGGAGGCGAGAAAAAAGAGCTTGCATTTTTCTTAAGTGTAGACTATAATACTACAGTAAAATGGATCGGGGTACGAGACAGAGATTCCCTCGTATCAAGTCGGGATAATAGGTGAATGATCAGAAAAAATCACGGCGACAAGATGGCGACGTGATAAAAGAAAAGAATCATTCATCAAAAGATGACGCTTTTCTGGTCAGTACGGACTGACGTGAAAGCAATCATCATAGAAGCTAGGAATAGGTTCGAATCCTGTTACCCCGACGCATAGGCTCAATCTCCGAAATGGAGAGGGAGCCTTTTTTTAATTCAAAAAGCTTTGGGAAGGGAATAAAGATTTACAGAAAATTTTCAGTATGCTAAGATAGAAGGAAAAGAGAAGCCGCAAGTAAAACACCGGAGAACAGAGGTAAAGATTATGAAAAAAAGAGTCGTGGTGGCCCTTGGCCATCGTGCGCTGGGGACGACGCTCCCAGAGCAGAAAGAAGCAGTAAAACATACGTCAAAAGTGATCGCGGATCTGATCGAGCATGGGTACCAGGTTGCGATCACACACAGCAACGCGCCTCAGGTAGGGATGATTCATACCGCTATGAATGAGTTTGGAAAGGCCCATCAGGACTACACGGCCGCGCCGATGTCTGTGTGCTCGGCCATGAGCCAGGGATATATCGGATACGATCTTCAGAACAGTATCCGGGAAGAATTGCTGAATCGCGGGATTTATCGGACAGTGAGCACAATCTTGACGCAGGTGATCGTTGACCCTTATGACGATGCGTTTTATACGCCCACCAAAGTGCTGGGGCGCTATATGAATGCGGAAGAAGCTAATGAAGAGCGCAAGAAAGGCAATTATGTAGTGGAAGAGCCGGGGAAAGGATTCCGGCGGATCGTATCAGCGCCTCATCCAGTCAGCATCGTGGAAATCGACGCGATCCGCGCCCTCCTGGATGCGGACCAGATCGTAGTCGCCTGCGGCGGAGGCGGAATTCCGGTGCTTCAGCAGGACAACCATCTGAAAGGTGCCAGCGCGGTGATCGAAAAAGACCTGGCGGCTGGAAAGATGGCCGAAGAGATCGATGCCGATGAATTGATCATTCTGACCAGCGTAGAGAAAGTCAAGATCAATATGGGACGGCCGGAGGAAGAAGAACTGGGAGAGATTTCTGTGGAAGAGGCTAGGAATTATATGGAGGAAGGCCATTTTGGAGAGTACAATATGCTGCCAAAATTCAGCGCATCTCTATCGTTCATTGAGAAGAGGGAAGGAAGAAGAGCGCTGATCACTTCTTTTGATAAACTGGCAGAGGCTCTGAAAGGAAAGACCGGGACGATCATCCATGCATGATCGCCTGGAATGGCAGACGGCAAAGGTACATAGAGACAAATACGAGAAATACCGGAGGAATTGGTCCAGATCGGTTTAAAATCAGCTTAAGTGGGTCATACTAAGGGCAAAAAGCGTAAGGAGGAAGGCCCATGGAAGCAAAAGTCAACGACGGGTGCATATCATGCGGCGCCTGCGTAGCCGCCTGCCCGGAAGTATTCCGGTTTAACGACGACGGTCTGGCAGAAGCATACGCAAGCGTGCCGCCGGAATGTGAAGCGGCGGTAGTGGAAGCAAAAGACAGCTGCCCGGTGTCCGTGATTGATGTCAATTAGGGACAGGGCATTTTCAATTGGGGCCGGGGGATTTTTAAAAATCCCCCGGCCCCAATTGAATGTTCTTGACAAATCCCACCCTTGATTATATTATTATACTAATTTATTAATACAATAATTATGGGGAGGAAGATTGCCATGATCGAGATCAAAGGGCTGACGAAAGTCTTTAAGCTGAATAAGAAGCAGATGGCGGAGTTAAAGACGAAAAATCCCTTGAAAACAGCGGTGGATGATGTGAGTTTCACCGCCAGGCCGGGAGAGATCTACGGTCTTCTGGGGCCTAACGGAGCCGGGAAGACGACCACGCTCAGGTGTATTTCCACGCTGTTAAAACCCTCCAAAGGCCAGATCTACGTGGAGGGCCATGAGGTTCAGGAAGAGCCGGAGGCGGTAAGGAATTCCATCGGGTTTCTCACCAGTGATATTAAGCTGGACGAACAGTTTGATCCGGATTATATGTTTGATTTCTTTGGAAGGCTCCGCAATGTGCCGGGGGAAGTCCTGGAAAAACGAAAAAAGGAGTTGTTTACATATTTTGGGATCCAGGAGTTTGCCCATAAACCAATCAAAGAATTGTCTACAGGCATGAAGCAGAAAGCGGCGATCGCGGTCAGTCTGAGCCACGATCCTCAGGTGATCATTTTTGATGAGCCCACCAATGGCCTGGATATCATTACGGCCAGAAGTGTGACTGATTACCTGCGGAAGCTTAAAGAAGAAGGAAAGCTGATCATCGTGTCCACCCATATCATGTCAGAGGCTGAGAAGCTTTGCGACAGGATTGGAATCATCATCGACGGATGTAAAGTGGCGGAAGGAACACTGGAAGAACTGCTGCAAAGGACTGGGGCGGACGACTTAGAGGACGCTTTTTTCGAGCTCTATAAAGCGAGAAAGGGGGAGGCGTAGATGAACGGGATCAAGCAGATTTTTGGGAAAGAGATGGCCCGGATCTTCAAAGATAAGAAAATGATGTTTTCTGTATTTCTGCTTCCGGTATTGATCATGGTCGTGATCCTTACGGTGGTCAATACATTGGCCTCCAATATGGAAGAAGACATCCGCAGCCATAAGGCCCAGGTATATCTATGGAACAGCCCGGAATCCTTTGACAAATTTTTAGAAAGCGCGGAAGGTTCCTGGCAGACGGCAACTCTTGCTGGAGCGAAAGAAATGGAGGCGGCCAAGGGTGAGATCCTGGCCGGAGAAGCGGATCTGATCGTAGAATTTCCGGAAGATTTCCAGCAAAAGATAGAAACCTATGAACCGGGAAATGAAATTCCTCAGATCAAGACCTATTACAATCCATCGGAAAATTATTCCGCCGCGGCCTTTGACAGTATGAACCAGACTTTGGAAGGTTACCGGCAGACCCTGTTGGCCCAGCGAGTGGAAGATCTGTCAGAGCTGACGGTATTTCAAGTGAATTCAGACAATCCGGATATGGTGATCCAGGATGAGGCAAAGGCCAGCAATAAGGCGGTGGGAATGATGCTGCCCTATTTTATCACGATCCTGCTTTTCGCTGGAGCAATGGGGATTGGAACGGATATGATCGCTGGAGAGAAGGAGCGCGGAACAATGGCAAGTCTCCTGGTATCGCCGGTGAAAAGAAGCTCGATCGCCCTTGGGAAAGTGTTTGCCTTGATGCTGGTGGCTGGAGCGTCTTCTCTGATCTATGTGGCGGCTATGGTGATCTGCGCGCCGGTCATGAAGAACAGCATGGGGATGGGAGCTTTGGAAGATCTTAATATTAGTCTCAGCCCGGTTCAGATCGTGATGCTGGGAGCCATGCTGGTGGCTATCGCGTTTTTGTATGCCAGCATTATCGCTCTGATCTCTGTATTTGCGAAATCAGTGAAGGAAGCCAATACTTATGTGATGCCGATCTATATGCTGATACTGATCATAGGACTTTTCACCATGTTTACCTCTGGAAGCCCGCAGATGCAGGATTTTGTGATTCCCCTTTATAATAACGCGCTGGCTCTGCAGGGCGTCTTAAGCCAGGAGGTGACAGCCGCGCAGTATGGGGTCGCTCTTGCGGAGACTCTTGTCCTTGGCGGAGCGCTTCTGGCGGTGATCGTGAAGGCGTTTGAGAGTGAAAAGATCATGTCGGCCTAGGGAGAATGACGAAAATACGACATCCGCATATACTGTCTATAAGAAGTATATGCGGATGTTTGCGCATCCAGGAAAGAAGGAACTGGATTTGAGGCTTTCTGAATTGGAAGATAAAGAAGTTATCAACGCATGTGATTGTAAAAAGCTGGGATATGTGGTAGATTTAATCATAGACGAATGTCAGGGATGTATTGAGGCTATTATTATACCGAAAACAGGAAAGTTCTGCGGGATTTTCTGTGACGGCGGGGAATATGTGATCCCTTTTCGGTGTGTAAGAAAGATCGGGCCGGATATCATCCTGGTGGAGATCCATGAAGAGCCGCGATAATTTGGAAGAAAAACGGTTTCATTGATTTGACTTCTGGGTTTGCGGAAGATATACTCTATAATATACGATAAAAGAAAGGAATTCAGACAAGATGAAGTGTCCATACTGCAGCAATCCTGATACTAGAGTCATCGATTCCCGGCCGGCGGAGGACGGCAATTCCATTCGGAGAAGGCGGTCCTGCGACATGTGCGGGAAACGGTTCACTACTTACGAGAAAATCGAGACGATCCCTTTGATCATTATTAAGAAGGATAACAACCGGGAACAATATAACCGGGGGAAAATCGAGAAAGGAATCCTTCAGGCATGCTATAAGCGGCCGGTGTCCGCGGGAGATATCCAGCGGGCCATTGACAGGATTGAGACGAAGATCTTCAGTCTGGAGGCAAAGGAGATTCCCAGCAGCGCTATTGGAGAGATTGTTATGGACGAACTGAAAGACTTAGACGAAGTGGCTTATGTCAGATTTGCGTCTGTATATCGGGAGTTTAAAGATGTAAATACCTTTATGGACGAGCTGAAGAAATTTTTGAAATAGAGATTGAAAGTACAGCGGGTTGGGTGAGAAGAGAAAATGAGGACTTATAAACTGACGATTTCCTATGATGGGAGCAGATATCAAGGGTGGCAGCGGCAGGCGACGACCGACAATACCATCCAGTTTGTTCTGGAGTGGAGCATCGGGAAGCTGGTGGGATATCGGGTTCAGGTGGACGGTTCAGGCAGAACGGATACAGGAGTCCATGCCAGAGGGCAGGTGGCCAGTGTAAGACTGTCAAAGCTGTATGATCCTAAGGAATTTAAAGATGCGCTGAATCGGTATCTCCCGGAAGATATCAGGATCGTGAAGGTGGAATTGGTAAAAAATGGATTTCACGCAAGAAAGAGCGCCAAAGGAAAGAAATACGAATACTATATCGACTGCAGGGAGAAGCCAGATGTATTTTCCAGAAGGTACTGTTATCACTACCCGGTGAAGCTGGACATTGAAGCTATGCGGGACGCGGTAAAATATCTGATCGGGCCTAAGAACTTTACCAGCTTTACAGACGACAAAGACTGTAAAGACCCAGTGCGGCGGATCACCAATATCAAGATCGTAAGCACCGGGGAGAAGGTAAGGATCACTTATTATGGGACCGGCTTCCTATATCATATGGTCCGCATCCTGACGGGGACGCTTCTGGAGATCGGGACCGGAGAAAGAGATGCCGATATGCTTCCAGTGGTGATCGCGGCGGAGGATCGGTCTTTGGCCGGATTCCTGGCGCCCGCGAGAGGGCTGTTTCTGCGGAAAGTATATTATTGATGCAAGATAAAGAAAGAATCTACACCCGGACTTCTCCGGGTGTATTTGAAAGTGGAGGAAAACAGATGAAATTCATTTCATGGAATGTAAATGGAATCCGGGCTTGTGTGCAGAAAGGATTTTTGGACTTCTTTAAAGAAGCGGATGCGGATATTTTCTGTATTCAGGAGACCAAGCTCCAGGAGGGCCAGATTGAACTGGAGACTCCGGGATATTATCAGTATTGGAATTATGCGGAGCGCAAAGGCTATTCCGGGACCGCTGTGTTTACGAAGAAAGAACCCCTGAGCGTGGCTATGGGCATTGGGATCGAGGAACACGACAAGGAGGGAAGGGTGATCACACTGGAATATGAAGACTTTTACTTTGTGACGGTGTATACCCCTAATTCTCAGAACGAACTGGCCAGACTCCCTTACCGGATGCGGTGGGATGAAGATTTCCTTGCGTATCTGAAGAAGCTGGAAGAGAAGAAGCCCGTTGTTTTCTGCGGGGACCTGAACGTGGCTCACAAGGAGATCGATCTGAAGAATCCCAAGACCAACCGGAAGAACGCGGGGTTCACAGACGAAGAACGAGAGAAATTCTCAAAAGTCCTGGAAGCCGGATTTGTTGATACCTTCCGGTACTTCTATCCGGAGGAGACGGGGATTTATTCTTGGTGGTCTTACCGGTTTAAGGCAAGAGAGAAAAACGCGGGGTGGCGCATCGACTATTTCTGTGTGTCAGACTGCTTAAAAGACCGTTTGATCGACGCCAAAATTTTAACGGACGTGATGGGTTCCGACCACTGTCCGGTAGAACTTCAAATAGGGACGGGGGAAAATTAAAAATCCCCCGTCCCTATTTGGAACCGGACAAAATCCAGCGGCATATCTTATCAGTAATGGTATAGACTGGGGAGTTTTCTATGGAAACCCTGAGGAAAAAGAAATGGCGGACCAGAGGACTTGCGGCCATGCTGGTTTTGCTCATGGCGGCTGGTTTGTGGAGATACGTCCAGGAGTATGTCAGCATTTCCAATAATGTAAACGGGCGGGAAATGCCGATCTGTTCTGTAGAGACGCAGGAGAAAAAAGTGGCGCTGACGTTCGATGTGTCATGGGGAAATAAAGATATACATAAAATCCTGGATATTCTGGAAATCTATCAGGCGCGAGCTTCCTTTTTTGTCACGGGGATGTGGGCGGAGAAATATCCGCAGGAAGTAAAAGCTATCCAAGATAAGGGCCATGATCTTGGAAACCACAGTGAAGACCACAAAAATATGAAGGGACTGTCTCTGGAAGAAAAGGACCTGGAAATCCAGAAAGCCCATCAAAGGATAGAGAAGCTGACGGGAATCCAGATGGATCTGTTCCGGCCGCCTTATGGAGACTATGATGATGAAGTGATCCTGAGAGCAAAAGAACAGGGATATGATACCGTTTTGTGGAATGTGGACAGTATGGACTGGAAAGACTATGGAAAGGACCAGATTGTAAATACGGTGCTGCGTCATGAAGATCTGGCGAATGGTTCTATCATACGGTTCCACTGCGGTACAAAGTATACGGCGGAAGCGCTGGGGGAAGTGATCCAGGGACTTCAGGAACAAGGGTATGAGATCACCCCTCTTTCCGGTTTGATCTACCGGGAGGAGTATCATATGGACGTAAAAGGAAGGCAGATCCGGAACCGCCAGACCTTTTGACCCTGGCATCAAAGTATGGTATAATGTGGGATGCATTTTTGAGAGTTCTTATAGAAAAATAGATTCAGGAGGGATACCGAATGCAGAGTATAAGGAAAGTAACCGAAGACATTCTGTGGGTCGGCTGCAATGACAGACGGATCACGCTGTTTGAGAATTTGTTCCCAGTTCCTAAGGGCGTATCTTATAATTCTTATCTGCTCATAGATGAGAAAGTGGCTCTGATGGATACGGTAGACGAGTCCGTTACCGGACAATTTCTGGAGAACCTGGAGGGAGCTCTGGAAGGGCGCGCCATTGACTATCTGATCGTACATCATATGGAACCGGACCACTGCGCAAATATCCGGCTTCTGATGGAGAAATATCCCCAGATGCAGGTAGTGGGCAGCGCCAAAGCGATCCAGATGATCGGACAGTTCTTCGATATAGAGATGGAAGGACGCACAATGACGGTGAAGGAAGGGGATACCCTTTCTGTAGGCAGCCATACCCTTCGTTTTGCTATGGCGCCTATGGTCCATTGGCCGGAGGTTATGGTAACCTATGATGAGAAAGAGAAAATCCTGTTTTCCGCCGATGCGTTTGGAACCTTTGGGGCGCTGAACGGAACTATTTTCAACGATGAGGTGGATTTTGAGAAGGAATACCTGGCAGAAGCCCGGAGATATTATGCCAATATCGTCGGCAAATACGGCGCCCAGGTGCAGGCGCTCCTAAAGAAAGCATCTGCCCTGGATATCCAGATGATCTGCCCGCTTCACGGCCCCATTTGGCGTACGGAGATCGATTGGTTTATCGATAAATATGATAAATGGAGCAGATACGAGCCGGAAGAAAAAGGAGTGGCGGTGATCTACGGTTCCATTTACGGCCATACGGAGCAGGCGGTAAACGCGCTGGCCTGCCAGCTTGCCGAGAAAGGCGTGAAAAATATTGCCGTTTATGACGTATCAAGAACCCATGTGTCAGATCTGATTTCAGAAATCTTCCGGGTCAGCCATCTTGTGCTGGCGTGTCCTACCTACAATGCAGGAATCTATCCGCCAATGGAAAATCTGCTGGCAGATATGAAAGCGCTTTCGGTGCAGAAACGTACGGTCGCCCTGATGGAAAATGGAACTTGGGCCGCGGCTGCCGGAAAGCAGATTTTGAAGCGGTTGGAGGAAATGAAAGAAATGCGGATTTTGGAAGGCTCTCTGTCTCTGAAGTCTACGTTGAAAAGCGACCGGGCGGAAGATCTGGAGAACTTCGCCCAGCAGATCAAAGAGGCTTTGTAGAGGACAATTCGTCCGGTGGGCCGTAAGAAGGCCGGCGCCGGAAAATGAGCAGGGGGAAAAGTATGAAAAAAGGGTTGCGTCTGCTTTTGTGCGCGCTGCTCTTATCTCTGGTATTTGGCTTCAGTGCCTATGCGAGAGCGGGCGGAGGCGGAAGCAGTGGAAGTAGCGGTGGAAGCAGCGGAGGAGGCTCTTCCAGACACATGTATTCAGATACGGGGACCAGACGGTCCAATCCCATCAGCTCCATTTTAAATACCGGGATCGGGATCGCCATAGCGGCCGGGGGTACGATCGTATTCGTATACCGGGCGCGGAAGGCGAAGGCAAAGAGCGTCCGGCTGATGAAAGCCTATGAAAAAGTTGGAAAGAATTGGAACTATCGGGAGATCCAGAAACGGATCGAAGAGGCGTACTATGAGATCCAGGAGTGCTGGCGCAGACAGGACGCGGATTATGCCGCTGAGTATCTAAGCCGGGAATTGAAGGAGCAGTGGCAGGCAAAACTGGAATGGATGGTCATCCGGGGCGAGGAAGTGGTCCAGAAGAATGTGAAGCTTCTGAGCGCGGTCCCGGTGCAGGCTGTGGATCGGGAAGGGGAATCGGACGACCGGATCTGGTATCTGATCCATGGAAGCATGATCGGATATTACGTGGACCGGCAGACAAAAGAAGTGCTGCGGGGCAATACCCGGCCGGAAAGATTCTATGAATACTGGCTGTTTATCTATGAGGAAGGATGCTGGGTCCTGCATGAGATCCGGCAGAAAAACGAGATGGATATCCGGCAGTTTTCGAAATAAGGCCAGAGGAGAAGAACGGAAGATAGAGGATGATAAAATGGAAAACAGAGTATCGGTGATCAGTATCATCGTCAAGGATGAAGAAGCGGCAGTAACAGTCAATGACCTGCTTCATGAGTACCGGCATTATATTGTTGGACGTATGGGGCTCCCGTACAGACAGAGAGGTGTTTCGATCATCAGCGTAGTGATCGACGCGCCCCAGGATGCCGCCAGCTCCCTGTCCGGGAAGCTTGGCATGGTGGAAGGCGTGACGGCGAAAACGCTGAGCGCAAAACTATAAGAATTTATAGACGGTGGATGCCGCTTTGCAGTTCTTCTGCCCATTTTTGCAGATTGTAGGTGCGGCCGCCAAAGAGTTTGAGAATAACCCCGGTGGGGTTATTTTCATTTGCGAAGGCATTTGCCTCATCGGTGTCTACATGCATAGCAAGGGCGTAATCCGGGCTGACCCGGACTACCACATCGGCAAAGATCAAAGAGCGTTCATAGCTTTCCATGATCACAAACACATCATCGTTATCCCGGACATTGAGCTGGACAGCCTGGACGGGAGTCATGTGGATGTGCCTTTTGGCTACGATCACACCATGATCCAGCTCCAAACTTCCGGCAGGGCCGACCAGCGTACAGCCGGGAGTGCCTTCTGTCTCCCCAGACTGACGGATCATACCAGGGATTCCGAGTTTGCGGGAATCGGTCATGGAGATCTCCACCTGGGTTTCTTTACGAAAAGGACCAAGGACGGCTACATTCTCAAAGGTTCCTTTTGGTCCCTTTATTGTAAGCCGCTCCTCGCAGACATACTGGCCGGGCTGGCTCAGATCAGCTTTATAAGTAAGAGCGCCGCCTTCTCCAAAGAGAATATGAAAATCCTCTTCACAAAGATGAATGTGCCGGGCGCTGGTTTCGATTGGTATTGCAAGACTCATGTTCATATCCCCTTTCTGGATTATAGAATATTTTCATTTTAACAGAGCGGACTCTATTTTTCAATTACATTTCCCCTTTCATTTTGAAGGGAAATATTTTATAATGGTACCAAGGGCGGAATCTTTCGTCCGGTATCGTTCCGATACAGGTAAGAATAGTGTGGTGAGTATAAAATAATAAGGAGGTAGAGTTATGAAAGCGGTCTGGGAAGGCATCAAAGAATTTTTTGAAAGAGACTGGACGCCGGCGGAGAAGATTTTGGTCATTCTCTGCTGTCTGCTGCTTGGGGTGGTGAAAGGTTTCCTTCTGGCCCCGGTAAAAAGGGGAATTGCTTGTGGGAATAATAACGGCAATACCTATAATCAGCTGGAGGACGACTACTGGCTGGACGAAGAGGAATAAATAGAATTAAGGGATTAGAAAGAAAAACAAAGGCGTTTTCATTGCAGGATGAGAACGCCCATTTTTACGAGGAGAGACAGCATGAAATTCACGAAAATGCAGGGATTGGGCAATGATTATGTCTATGTCAATTGTTTGAAAGAAGAGGTGAAAGAGCCGTCAAAAGCAGCCAAGCTGGTCAGTGACCGGCATTTCGGGATCGGGTCAGACGGATTGATCTTGATCTGTCCGTCCAAAGCGGCGGATTTTGAGATGCGCATGTATAACGCGGATGGATCCAGAGGGGAGATGTGCGGAAACGGCATACGCTGTGTGGCAAAGTATGTTTACGACTATGGTCTGACAGATCAGTCCAGCATTACTGTAGAAACACTGGGAGGCATCAAACACTTGGATATTTTCCCCAAAAACGGGAAGGCGGATCAGATCAGGGTAGACATGGGGGCTCCGGTGCTCATGCCGGGGGAAATCCCGATCCTGGGAGAATCTGGCGCTCAGATGGAGAAGCGAAGCGTAGTGGACGAGCCGCTCCTGGTAGAGGGCAGGGAGTATCGCATGACCGGAGTGTCTATGGGCAATCCCCATGCGGTAGTCTATGTGGAAGATGTACAGGGCCTGGAGCTTGAAAAGATCGGGCCCGCCTTTGAAAATCATCCCAGATTCCCAAGGAGGATCAATACAGAATTTGCCCGTGTCATCGACCGTCACACCGTGGAGATGCGGGTGTGGGAGCGGGGCTCCGGCGAGACGCTGGCCTGCGGGACAGGGGCCTGCGCTGTGGCGGTGGCTTCCATCTTGAACGGTCTGACAGAACAAGAGGTGACGGTACGCCTTTTGGGCGGCGACCTGAAGATCGAGTGGGATGGGGAAGACGGACACGTCTTCATGACCGGACCAGCCCGGACTGTATTTGACGGGGAGATCGATCTGGAGGCGCTGGAAGAAGCGGCCAGGAAGGAGTAGCCGGAGGCGCCTGAGAGAAGCGTTGGCGTGAAAAGCCGCGTTTCAGTTTGGGAAAAAGCGGCAATACAGCAAGAGCAGAACAGCAAAAAGGAGAGATGCATATGTTTAAAGTGAACCAAGATTATTTAAAACTTCCGGGGAGTTATCTTTTCTCTACCATCGGAAAGAAGGTGGCGGCTTATCAAGAAGCGAATCCGGATAAGAGTATCATCCGCCTTGGCATCGGGGATGTGACCCAGCCTTTGGCGCCGGCCATCATAGACAGTCTCCACAAAGCGGTAGACGAGATGGCCCACGCGGAGACCTTCCACGGGTACGCGCCGGATCTTGGATATGAGTTCCTAAGAAGCGCTATGGCAAAAAACGATTACCAGGATAAAGGCTGTGATATCCAGGCAGACGAGATCTTCATTTCTGACGGGGCAAAGTGTGACTCTGGAAATATCCAGGAGATTTTCGCCAAAGAGAATAAGATCGCGGTATGCGACCCGGTGTATCCGGTCTATGTAGACACCAATGTAATGGCGGGCCGTACCGGGACATAC